>NZ_JAUCGU010000007.1:0-57788 GCF_059916625.1 Chromobacterium sp. CCUG 76385 | reverse complement strand
TCTTGGCTACCGGAGCGGAAGCGTCGGCCTTAGCGGCTTGAGCCTTCTGAGCGGAAGCTTCTTTCTTGGCGGCGTGCTTCTTGGCCTTCTTGGCCTTCGGAGCGGAAGCGTCGGCCTTGGCGGCTTGAGCCTTCTGAGCGGAAGCTTCTTTCTTTACAGCGTGCTTCTTGGCCTTCTTGGCCTTCGGAGCGGAGGCGTCGGCCTTGGCGGCTTGAGCCTTTTGAGCGGAAGCTTCGTGCTTCTTGGCAGCGTGCTTGTGAGCCTTCTTGGCCTTCGGAGCGGAAGCGTCGGCCTTAGCGGCTTGAGCCTTCTGAGCTGCGGAAGCGTCCTTCTTGGCGTGGTGCTTGTGAGCCTTCTTGGCCTTCGGAGCGGAAGCTTCGGCCTTGGCGGCTTGAGCCTTCTGAGCAGCGGAAGCTACTTTTTTCTTTTCAACTTTCTTGGCCTTGTGGATGGCCGGAGCGGAAGCAGCAGCTTTTTCAGCGGCGAAGCCGTTAGCGGAGGCCAGGCTGAAAGCAGCGGTCAGGGCGAGCAGAGCCAGCTTTTTCATTTACGAAACTCCTAAGTTTCTTTGGATTGGGTTGAAACGGACATGAAATAGTCCTAATTCAGGGCGTGATGCTAGCGGTGGCAAGCCCGGGGCGTCTAGGGGATGCTTGTATCTCAATGTTACAAAATGTACATCAGGCGACTGGCCACTTCAGCAGAAAGCGCGCGCCGCCGAGCGGGGAGCGCTCCACCGCCACGCTGCCATGGTGCGCGCGGGCGATGCCGGCGACGATGGCGAGGCCCAGCCCATGGCCGCCCGTCTTGCGGCCGCGGCTCTCGTCCAGCCGGACAAAGGGGTCGAACACGCGTTCGCGGTCTTCGTCGGGAATGCCCGGGCCGTCGTCGTCGACGATGATGCAGAACTGCTGTTTGTCGATCAGGATGTGCGTGGCGACGATGGAGCCGGCGTGGCGGCGGGCATTGGACAACAGATTGTCCAGCGCGCGGGTGATTAGGTGTTCATCGGCGGTGATGTCCAGCGTTTCGCCCACCGGCTCGATCCAGTGGATTTCCTGCGCCAGCGCCGCCTGGCCGGCGATGCGCTCGCGCGCCCACGGAATGGCGTTGAAGCTGCTCAGCTTCAGCGGCGCTTCGGGACGATCCAGGCGGGCGTGGAACAGCAGCTCCTCCACCAATTTGTCGATGGCGTTGAGGTCGCGTTCTATCGCCTGCCGCTCCGGCGTGTCCTCGTCGCCATCCAGCAAGGCCAGCCGGTAGCGCAGGCGCGCCAGCGGCGTGCGCAGCTCGTGCGCCACGGCATTGGTCAGCGTTTTCTTGCTGTTGATCAGGGTGGCGATGTTGTCGGCCATGTGGTTGAAGGCGACGCCAAGATGGTGGACGCCGGAGTGTGGCGGCAGATTGACGCGGGCGGCGAGGTCGCCGTTGGCCAGCTTGCCGGAGGCGCGCTCCAGCGCCACCAGATCGCGCCAGTGGGGACGCATCCACAGGAATACCGGAATGGCCAAGGACAGGCCGAGCAGGCCGAGCAGGGCGTAGTCGAACCACTTTAGCCGGTGCAGGAAGAACAGGTAGCGCAGCGGCCCGGCCACCAGCAGGTAGTTGCTGTCCTGCAGCTTTTGCAGGAACAGATACTTGTCCTCCAGCATCACGATCTCGCCGCGGTCCAGGGCCTGGCGCGATTCGTCGTCCAGGATGTAGTTGCTCATCTTTTCCACCTTGACGCGGAAGGTGAAGCCGTAGTCGGCGTTGGCCAGGGTTTCGCCCCAGCGGTCCTCCGGCACGCCGCGCAAGTCGGCCTCGATCAGCGACAGCGTGGTGCGCAGCAGGTCGGCCAGGTAACGCTCGCCGACGTCGTCCACGGCTTGTTTGTACACCACGCCGACCATGATGACCGCCACCAGGAAGCAGGACATCAACAGCAGGTAGAACTGGATGAATAGGCGGCGCATCCGCGCTTACTCCCAGCCGGACAGCGAGAACAGATAGCCGCGGTTGCGCACGGTCTTGATGCGGAAAGGCTCGCTGGGGTTGTCGCCCAGCTTCTTGCGCAGCCGGGAAATGGCCACGTCTATGCTGCGGTCCAGGCCGTCGTAGCTGACGCCGCGCATTTCCTTCAACAGGATGTCGCGGTTCAGCGTTTCGCCGGCGTGGCTGGCCAGCAGCCACAGCAGGTCAAAGTCCGAGGTGGACAGCGGAATCTTTTCGCCGGCCAATACCACGTCGCGGCTGACCGGATCGATGGACAATTGGCCGAACACCACCTTGCGCGAGCCGCCTTTGCCCTGCTGAGCCTCCGCCGCGGGCTGGGCCGGGCGCAAATTGCGCAACTGGGCGCGCAGCCGCGCCACCAGCACCGAAGGCGGGGTGGTTTTCAGGATGTAGTCGTTGGCGCCCAGCTCCAAACCCAGGATCTGGTTCATATCGCTGTCCAGCGAGGTCAGCATGATGATGGGGCCGTCGAATTTGGGGCGCAGCTCGCGGCAGATGGACAGGCCGTCCTTGCCCGGCAGCATGATGTCCAGCAGCACCATGTCCGGCTGTTCGCGGGCGATGGTGTCCAGCGCGGTATCGCCGCGCGGTTCGATCACCACTTCCATTTCATGGCGATCCAGGAAATCCTTGATCAACTCGGCCAGGTCTGCGTCGTCCTCGACAAATACGATGCGATGAGTCATGCGTGCGTCCATACCATTGATTGAGCGAATTGCCGGCAAGTATGGCGCGGCCGGCTGCCGGGCTCAAGTGCCGGGCAGGAACAGCGGGTTGAAGCCGAGGCGGGCGTAGCCGGCTTCGCCGGCCAGCAGGTCCAACGCCAGGCTGGCCAGATCGTCGGCGCCGGCCTCGGCGTCCGGGTCCTGCAGCAGCGACACCTGCTTCAGCGCGCCATGGCATTCGCCGCAGGCCTCCACCTCCTGCGCGCCGCGCGTCTGGTGCGGCCGCTGGTGATCGGGTTCCGGCGCTTCGTAGTCCTGAGGCGCCAGCGAGTAGTAGCGCAGATCGCGGCTATTGCCGCAGCCCAGGCAACGCACGCGGCCCACCGGCCAGGCATGGCCGCATAAGGCGCACAGCGCGTGGCGTTGGGCATGGCCGCTGTCGCCGCGCGTCAGCACCGAAGCCAGCGGCAGGCCGCCGCAGCACGGACAGCGCTCGGTTTGATGATCGGGTTGCGGCACAGGCCTGGCGCGGTGATATGCGGTGTATTGCACCTGCAGCGCCGCGCCCAGCAAGGGCAGCGCGGCCAGTGGCGCGCCGTCGTGGATGGTCCCTTCGCTTAAATCCGACGCCACTGTCTGCAAGGCGGCCGGCGGGAGCGACGTCAGCTGATCCAACGCGGTTTGCGCCGGCGCGGGCAATTGGCCGGCGAGTCCTTCCGCCAACTGCCGCAACACGGTGGCGAGCCATTCCGGCGCGAGCGAGGGCGCGGCGGCGGCGTCCAGCAGCGTTTGCTGCCGGTCGCATAACGTGGCGCACAGCCGCAGGAAATCTGCCATCGCATGGCCATCGGCCAATTGGCGCAGCCGGGCGGCGCGGCGGGCGAACAGATCGGCCGGCGGACGTAGCACCGGCGGGCTGAGCAAGGGGGCGTGGCCGGCGCGGATTTGCTCCGCTGGGAGGATGGGGTGGGTGGATGTCATGGTGGCGGTCGAGGTTTGAAGGTTATTTTGGAATTCAAATTGCCGAAAACGCGTATTCGCTAATGTTAGGATCGAATCAATGGGGCCGGATTCCCCTGCAGCGCAAGCCGGGGTTTCGAAGCGCTGTTATGTCTGCGAGCGAATTTCTGACTCGCCCAGCGATAGGGGGCCGGCCGCGCAGCCCCCTCTCCCGTTTGCCGGTCGGAACCGGCATCTAAATATCATCCGCGCAGCGGACACAAAGCCATGCTACTTTTTCCCCGTCATTTCCTTATACCACCCCGGATGATGCTTCTTAGCCCAGGCGTGGGTGACCACGCCCTCCACCATGGCCCGTATCGTGCCTTTCACCCACAAGGCGGCGTAGATATGGACGATGATGCTGGCGATCAGCGCGGTGGCCGCCCAGGCGTGGAGCAGCAGCGCCAGCCGGATCACCGGGATAGGGAAGTAGTCGGAAAAATACTGGCGCCAGGCGATGATGCCGGTGACCAGCATGACGGCCACGCACAGGGTCATGATCCAGAACATCGCCTTCTGGCCGCCATTGTATTTGCCCACTTCCACGGTTTCATGGCCGCGCAGCACTTCTTTGACCGACAACATCCACTGGATGTCCTGGCCATTGATCAGGTTGCGCCGCCAGTAGCGGAAGAACTGGCGGAAGAAGCCCAGGAACATCAGCACGCCGACGAAGGGGTGGACCATGCGCGCCAGCTGCGGCGTGCCGAACACGCCGGTCAGCCAGAAGAAGGCCGGGTAGAACAGGGCCAGGCCGGATAGCGCCAGCAGGATGAAACAGATGGCCACGATCCAGTGGTTGATCCGCTCGGCGGCGCTATAGCGTTGCAGCAGTTTTTCCTTCATGGCTTGTCCTCCTCGTGCGGCGCCGTTTCATCGTCTTCCTCGGCGCGGTTGGGGCCGACGGTGATGTAATGCAGGAAGCCGAACAAGCCGGCGGCGGCGATGCCTATGGTCGCCAGCGGTTTGAGCCAGCCCTTCCACAGCTGCACGGTGGGGCTGATCTCCGGGTTGTGGGGTAGGCCGGAGTACTGCTCCGGCTTGTCGGCGTGATGCAGCACGTACATGACGTGGGTGCCGCCCACGCCTGGCGGGTCGTACAGGCCGGCGTGTTGATAACCGCGCCGCTGCAAGTCCGCCACCCGTTCCGCCGCCACTTCCTTCATGTCTTCCTTGGAGCCGAACTGGATGGCCCCGGTGGGACAGGTCTTGACGCAGGCCGGCTCCAGGCCCACCGCGACGCGGTCCGAACACAGCGTGCACTTGTAGGCCTTATTGTCTTCCTTGCTGATGCGCGGGATGTTGAACGGACAGCCGGCGATGCAGTAGCCGCAGCCTATGCAGTTTTCCTGATGGAAATCGACAATGCCGTTGCTGTACTGCACGATGGCGCCCGGCGACGGGCAGGCTTTCAGGCAGCCCGGATCGGCGCAGTGCATGCAGCCATCCTTGCGGATCAGCCATTCCAGTTTGCCGTTGCTTTCCTCCTCGGCAAAGCGCATCACGGTCCAGGCCTTGGCCGTGAGGTCGGTGGGGTTGTCGTAGACGCCGATATTGTGGCCGACCTCCTCGCGGATGTCGTTCCACTCGGAACAGGCCACCTGGCAGGCCTTGCAGCCTATGCAGGTGGAGGTGTCGATCAGTTTGGCCACTTCCAGCGTCTGGCGGACCTTGGGGCTTTCGGTCGGGCTGGCGGAGCGGCGGTGGATGTCCAGGGATTGCAATGGCATGGCCGGGGCTCCTTACAGTTTTTCCAGTTTGACCAGGAAGGCCTTGTACTCGGGGGTCTGCGTATTGCAGTCGCCTACGGCCGGCGGCAGCGAGTTGGTCAGATAGCCTGGCCGCGCCACGC
Source organism: Chromobacterium sp. CCUG 76385 (assembly GCF_059916625.1). Taxonomy (NCBI): domain Bacteria; kingdom Pseudomonadati; phylum Pseudomonadota; class Betaproteobacteria; order Neisseriales; family Chromobacteriaceae; genus Chromobacterium; species Chromobacterium sp. CCUG 76385. The sequence goes on along the minus strand of NZ_JAUCGU010000007.1, from coordinate 52,274 downwards.
CCTCCCAGCCCCAGTGCAGCGGGATGCCGATCTGGTGCACGGTCTGGCCGTTGACCTTCAGCGGCATCAGCCGCTTGGTGACCACCGCCTTGGCTTTGACGAAGCCGCGGTTGGAGCTGACCTTGACCATATCGCCCTGGACGATGCCTTTTTCGCGGGCCAAGGCTTCGCCGATTTCAACGAACTGCTCGGGCTGGGCGATGGCGTTCAGCAGCACCGATTTGGTCCAGAACTGGAAGTGCTCGGTCAGCCGATATGTCGTCCCAACGTAGGGGAAATCTTTATGCGTGCCCAGCCGCTTCTTGTCGCTGTCGAACAGCCGCACCGCCGGGCTGGAGACGACCTTGGGATGCAGCGGATTGGTGCCGATCGGGCTTTCCATCGGCTCGTAGTGCTCGGGAAACGGGCCATCCACCAGCTTGTCGGCGCAGAACAGCCGGCCCACGCCTTCGGGGTTCATGATGAAGGGCTGCATGCCGGAGTCCGGCGCGGCGTCGGCCTTGAAGTCCGGCACGTCGCCGCCTACCCATTTTTCGCCGTTCCAGCTGATCAGCTTGCGCTTCGGGTCCCACGGTTTGCCGGACGGATCGCAGGAGGCGCGGTTGTAGAGGATGCGGCGGTTGGCCGGCCATGACCACGACCAGCCCGGCGTGTTGCCGAGGCCGGTGTCGGTGTTGTCGCGGCGAACCATCTGGTTGCCGGCCTGGGTCCAGCAGCCGGAGAAGATCCAGCAGGCGCAGGCCGTGCGGCCATCGTCCTGCAGCACGGCGAAGCCGGGAATCTGCTCGCCTTTCTTCACCAAGGTCTTGCTCGGGTCGGCCGGGTCCGGCAGGTCGGCCAGTGCCTTGCCGTTCATTTCCATCGCCAGCTCGCTCGGCGTTGGCGCTTTGGGATTGCGGTAGTTCCAGTTCACTTTCAGGATGGGTTCGGCCAGCTTGCCGCCTTCCTTGCGGTAAAGGTCGCGGATGGCGACGAACAATTCGCCGATGATCTCGTTGTCGCCGCGGGCCTGGCCCGGCGGTTCCGCGCCTTTCCAGTGCCACTGCAGCCAGCGCGCGGAGTTGACGATGGAGCCGTCCTCCTCGGCGAAGCAAGTGGACGGCAGCCGGAACACCTCGGTCTGGATCTTGGCCGGGTCGACGTCGTGCGCCTCGCCGTGGTTCTGCCAGAAGGTGGAGGTCTCGGTGGCGATCGGGTCTATGATCACCATGAACTTGAGCTTGGAGAAGGCCTCGGTCACCTTGGCGGCGTCAGGGAAGCTGGCCAGCGGGTTGAAGCCCTGCACGATGAAGCCGTTCATCTTGCCCTGGTACATCAGTTCGGTCATGTGCAGCACGTCGTACATCTTGTCCCACTTGGGCAGCCAGTTGTAGCCCCAATCATTGTCCTTGCCGGCGTTGTCGCCCCACATCCATTTCATCAGGCTGACGAAGAACTTCGGCGTATTGCTCCAGTAGTTGAACTGGTTGGCCTGCAGGGTCTTGGGTGTGGTTTTGGCGAGGTAAGTGGCCAGGTCCGGGTGGTCGGCCTCGCTCGGCAGCGTCAGGTAGCCGGGCAGGCTGGTGGACAACAGGCCCAGGTCGGACAGACCCTGGATATTGGAGTGGCCGCGCAGCGCGTTGACGCCGCCGCCGGGCATGCCGATATTGCCGAGCAAGAGCTGGATCATCGCCATGGTGCGGATGTTCTGCGCGCCGGTGGTGTGCTGGGTCCAGCCCAGCGCGTACAGGATGGTGCCGGCCTTGTCCGGGCGGGCGGTTTCGCCCAGTTCCTTGCAGACTTGCAGGAAGCCGTCCACCGGCGTGCCGCAGATATTGTTGACCACTTCCGGCGTGTAGCGCGCGTAGTGCTGCTTCATCAGCTGCCAGACGCAGCGCGGGTGTTGCAGCGTCGGGTCGGTTTTGGCGTAGCCGTCGTCGCCCAGCTCGTAGTTCCAGCTGCTCTTGTCGTACTTGCTCTTGCCGGCGTCGAAGCCGGAAAACAGGCCTTCGTCGAAGTGGTAATCCTCGCGTACGATCAGCGACGCGTTGGTGTAGGCCTTGACGTAGTCCCACTGTATCTTGTCGTTCTTGATCAGCCAGTTAATGACGCCGCCGAGGAAGGCGATGTCGGTGCCGACGCGGATGGGCAGGTAGAGGTCGGATACCGAGGCGGTGCGGTTGTAGCGCGGATCGACCACGATCAGCCGCGTGCCGCGGGTTTTTTTCGCCTCGATCGCCCACTTGAAGCCCACCGGATGCGCTTCGGCGGCGTTGCCGCCCATCACCAGGATGAAGTCGGCGTTCTTGATGTCCACCCAGCTATTGGTCATCGCGCCGCGGCCGAAGGTGGACGCCAGCGCCGACACGGTTGGGCCGTGGCAGACACGGGCCTGGGCGTCGGTGGCGACGATGCCCAGGCTGCGGATGAATTTCTGCGAGATGATGCCGGTTTCGTTGGAGCCTGCGGACGCCGTCAGCATGGCAGTGGACAGCCAGCGGTTGATCGGCACGCCGGCGGCGTTTTTTTCCACGATGTGGGCGTCGCGGTCGTCCTTCATCAGCCGGGCGATGCGGGAAATCGCCTCGTCCCAGCTGATGCGTTTCCACTCGCTGCTGCCGGGTTCGCGCACTTCCGGATATTTCAGCCGCTTGGGGCTGTGGATGAAGTCGAGTAGGCCGGCGCCCTTGGGGCAGAGCGAGCCGCGGCTGACCGGATGGTCTGGATCGCCTTCGATGTGGTAGATCTCGCCGAAGGCGTTTTTGGCGCCGTCGCCCAGACCGTACAGGATCAGGCCGCAGCCGACGGAGCAGTAGGTACAGGTGTTGCGGGTCTCGCGCGCGCCCAGCAGCTTGAACTGGCGCACTTCCGCCAGCGCCTGCTGCGGCGCGAAACCCATGGCGACCAGGCTGGAGGCGCCCAGCTGCGCCGCGGTCAGCTTGAACAGCTGGCGTCGGGTGACTTCCATCGTCCATCTCCTCCGGGACATTCGCGCCAGCAAATCGCTAGGGAACATCCAAAACTGATAGCTTTGCCGGTTGGCTTATTTTTTTTATGCTACTCCGCAACGCTAATAATGACCACCTTATTGACAGGGGTTTTCGAAGGCGGCGCAGCTGGCCGGTGCCGTACAGAGTGGAGCGTTGACTGGAGAGAAGAGAAATGGCCAGGCCGCTACAGCAAACCGGCAGGCCTGGCGTGGATGCCCCCAACCGGCCTGTCCAATTATTTGTAGCAGTTTTATTACGATTTGCAGGGTATGGCTTTTGACTATCAGCGGAGGCTGACTTGCCAGCCGCCGCCTTGAGCCGGCTGACATTGGCCAGCCATTGGCTGCCATGCAATTGCACCAGGGTTCTGTGCGCCGCCAGTTGGCTGTGCCGGGCGGCGGCCAGTGCGGCGGCGATCAGCAGGGGCCGCGCGCGCATGGCCTTATTCCTCCTGCAATGGGGCGACGATGGCCACCGGCTGGCCGTCATTGATCGAGTTTGGCGGATTGATGATCACCTTGTCGTCGGGTTTCAGCCCGGCGCGGATTTCCACCTCATGGCCGTAGTCGGTGCCCACCGCCACCGGCTGCAGATGCACCTTGTTGTCCGGCCCGACCACCGCCACGCGGCTGCCCTTGGCGTTGAACTGCAGCGTATTCGTTGGCAGCGTCAGCGCGTCGCCCTTGGGCAGGCGGAAGGTGGCATCCACGTATTGGCCCGGCAGCAGACCGTGGCCGGCGTTGGGAATGGACACTTCCACCTGCAGGGTGCGGGTGGCGGGGTCGATGGCGCCGGCGGTGCGCGCCACTTTGCCTTTGATCGGCTGGCCTGGCGCCTCCTGGCGTATGATCTCTACAGTCTGCCCCACGCGGATGGCGGCGGCGTTGGCCTGCGGCACATAGGCGTACAGGTGCAGCCGCTCGATCTGGGCGACGGCGAACAGCGCCTGCGGCAGCCCGCCGTTGCCGGCGTTGACCAGGCTTCCGCTATCGATGTTGCGGCGGGTGACGATGCCGTCGAACGGCGCGGCGACGCGGGCGAAGTCTTGCAGATCGCGCAGCCGTTTCCGTTCGGCGTCGGCTTGCTTGTAGGCGCTTTCCTTCTCGTCGAATTCCTGCTGCGACACTGCGTCCTGAGCGCGCAGCGTCTTCCAGCGCAGGTAAGCGGTTTTCGCCAGCGCGAAGTTGGCCTGGGCTTGCTGCGCCTGCTTGTCTACATCGGGGATGTCCAGTTCCGCCAGCAGCTCGCCTTTTTTCACTGGCTGGCCGATGTCTTTGTGCCAGCGCTTGATGTAGCCGTTGGTGCGGGCGTAGATCTGCGCCTCGGCGATGCCTTGCAGCGTGGCGGGCAGCGTCAGCTTGGCGTCGCCGCGGCCGCGGGTGGGCGTGACGACGCTGACGGTGAGCACCGCGTGGCGTTCGGCCTCCTTGGCCAGCGCTTCGGCATTGGCGTGGCGCACCAGCAGCGTGCGGCCGAGGCCCGCCAGCAGCAGGCCAATGGCGATGGCGGCGGCGATGCGCGCCTTGCGCGCCACCGCGCCGCGGCGGGCGTGGCGCAGATGGAGTTCGGGCAGGCCCTGGTGACCGTGGCGTGGCTCAGTCATGTCATGCGTCCTGTGCGGAAGGGGCGGCGTTGTCGGCCGCGCCAGCCGCGCCTTGTTTGCGTTTTCCCAGATAGCGGTGGAAGGCGGCGAACACCACCGGCACGAACAGCAGCGTGGACACGGTGGCGAACAAGAGGCCGCCGATCACGGCGCGGCCGAGCGGGGCGTTCTGCTCCGAGCCTTCGCCGATGCCGATGGCCATCGGAATCATGCCGATGATCATGGCCAGCGCCGTCATCAGCACCGGGCGCAGCCGGGTGGCGCCGGCTTCCAGCGCGGCGGACAGCGGCGGCAGCCCTTCCCGCATGCGCTGGCGCGCGAAGGCTACCACCAGAATGCTGTTGGCGGTGGCCACCCCCATGGTCATGATGGCGCCGGTCAGCGCCGGCACCGAAAGATTGGTGCCGGTGACGATCAGCATCCAGGCGATGCCGGCCAGCGCGGCGGGCAGCGCGCTGATGATGATGAACGGATCCAGCCAGGACTGGAAATTCACCACGATCAGCAGGTAGACCAGCACGATGGCGCCGAGAATGCCGACGCCCAGGCCCAGGTAGGAGGAGCGCATGGTCTCCACCTGGCCGCGCATGCCGACATGGCTGCCCTTGGGCAGCTGGGCCTGTTCTTGGTTGATGGCCTTCTGGATGTCCGCGGCCACCGAGCCCAGATCGCGGCCGCGCGCGCTGGCGTAGACATCGACCGACGGCAGGATGTTGTAGCGGGTGACGATGGCGGGGGTACGGCCCGGCGAGGCGCGCACCAGATTGGCCAGGGTCTGGGCGCCCATGCCATGGCTGCCCGGCGCGTTGACTGGCAGCTTCAGCAGCTGATCCAGCGAATCGATGCGGTATTGCGGGGTCTGCGCCTGCAGGTTATAGACGATGTGATTGTTCGGATTCAGCCAGAACGCCGGTTGCGTCTGCTGGCTGCCGGACAAGGGCAGCAGCAAGTTCTGGGCGACGTCCAGCGGCGCGATGCCCATGCCCTGCAGCCGCGGCCGGTCCATGGTCAACTGGATGGCAGGCGCATCCAGCCTTTGGTGGACATGCACGTCGGCGGCGCCGGGGATCGCCTGGATGCGGCGCAGCAGCCGGCCGGCGTAGGCGGCGTTTTGCGTCAGATCCTTGCCGAAAATCTGCACATCGATGGGCGCGGGGGCGCCGAAGTTCAGGATCTGGGTGATGATGTCGGCGGGCTGGAAGAAAAACTCCACGCCGGGGAAGCGGCTTTCCAGCTGTTTGGGCAGGGCGGCGATGTAGTCGGCGCTGGGGCGGTGGTCCAGCTTCAGCGAGATCAGCACATCGGCGTCCAGCGTACCTATGGTGCCGGAATTGCTGTACGACAGGTTGATGCCGCTATACGGCAAACCGATGTTGTCGATGATGGAGTCCAGATCCGGCGGCGGGATGACCTTGCGGATCTCCGCGTCCACCTGATCTGCCAGCGCCGCGGTGTTCTCAATGCGGATGCCGGTGGGCGCGCGCACGTGCAGCTTGATCTGGCCGGTGTCCACTTCCGGGAACAGGTCGCGGCCCAGCAACAGGTATAGGCCGCAGGAGGCCAGGCAGAATCCCAGGAAGACGGCGATGAAGGCCTTGCGGCGGGTCAGCAGGTGGCTGAGCAGATGCACATAGACCTCGCGCAGCCGCTCGAAGCGCGCGTTGAAGCGCTCATGCATGCGGTGGATGAGGGCAGCGATGCGGCCCTGGCGATGCTGGTGTTCCATCAGCAGCAGCGCCAGCGTCGGCACCAGGGTCCGCGACAGCACATAGGAAGCCAGCATGGCGAACACCACCGCCTCCGCCATCGGCACAAACAGATAGCGCGCCACGCCTTCCAGGAAGAACATCGGCACGAACACGATGCAGATGCACAGCGTGGAGACGAAGGCCGGGATGGCGATCTCGCCGGCGCCGTCCAGGATGGCGGTGTACAGCGGCGAGCCCATGTGCAGGTGGCGTTCGATGTTCTCTATCGTCACCGTGGCGTCGTCCACCAGGATGCCCACCGCCAGCGCCAGGCCGCCCAGCGTCATCACGTTGATGGTCTCGCCTATCATGTGCAGCGCGACGATGGACGAGAAAATGGACAGCGGAATGGAGACGGCGATGATGGAAGTCGTGCGCCAGTTGCCGAGGAACAGCAGCAGCATCGCTGCGGTCAGCAGCGCGGCGACCAGGGCCTCATGGATTACGCCCTGCACGGCTGTTTTCACGAAAATGGACTGGTCGGCCAGCAGGCTGACGCGCAGGTCCTTAGGCAGCAAGGGCAGCAGGCCCGGCAGCTTTTCCTTCAGGTGGTTCACCACGTCCAGCGTGGAGGCGCCGCCGTTCTTGTAGATCGACATCATCAGGCCGCGCTGGCCGTTCTGCTTGACGATATTGGTCTGCGGCGAGAAGCCGTCGCGCACATGCGCCACCTCGCGCAGGAATACCGTCGCGCCGTCGGCGGTTTTCACCGGGATGTCGTTGAGGCCGGCGAGGGTGTCCGGCGAGCCGTTCAGCTCCACATCGTATTCGGTGCCGCCTATCTTGGCGGTGCCGGAAGGCAGCGCCAGGTTCTGCGCGTTGACCGCGTTGACCACGTCGGTCGGGGTCAGGCCATGGGCGGCGATGGCGCGGCTGTCCAGGTCTACCGACAGCAGGCGTATTTTGCCGCCGTAGGGGTAGGTGATGGCGATGCCCGGTATGGTCACCAGCTGCGGCCGCATGGTATTGATGGCGGTGTCGAACACCTCCTGTTCCGACAGCGTTTTGCTGGACAGGCCAACCTGGATCACCGGCACGCTGGACGCGGTGTATTTGATGATCAAGGGGGGCGTGGCGCCGGGCGGCATCTGCTTCACCACCGCCTGCGAAACCGACACCACCTGGGCGATGGCGGTTTGGATGTTGACGTTGGGCTGGAAGAAAATCTTGATGATGGCAATGCCGGCCAGCGACTGCGACTCGATGTGCTCGATGTCGTTGACCGTGGTGGTCAGCACGCGTTCGTGGGTCTGGGTGATGCGGTCCGCCATCTGCTGCGGCGCCAGGCCGCCATAGCCCCAGATCACGCTGATCACCGGGATGTCGATCTCCGGCAGCACGTCGACCGGCGTGCGCATGATGGCCAGCGGGGTGGCCAGCAGGATGACGATGGCCATCACGATGAAGGTATAGGGCCGTTTCAGGGCCGTTTCGACAATCCACATAGGGTACGGCTTGCCTCGCTAGGTTGGCGCGCGGTCGCGGCGGGCACGCCATGATGCGCGCCGTCTTTGCAGCTTATGCCAGGTTTGGGATGTTCTGTGGCAGGATTGCATGGCGATGCCGTGCGGTTTTTGTTAAGGATTGCTGCCGGCGAGGCCGGCGGAGCCCATCATCCAAACTGCATTAACTGGTCAAGGGGGCGTACCGTTGACCGGGAGGGCGTCAGGCGCGAAAAAAAGTTCTAGCGCGCATCAACGCAATGAAAACAGCCCTCCGGATGGGAGGGCTGTTTGAGGATGGCGCGGCGCGTCAGGACTTTTTGCGCGCGTAGCGGTTGAGCGAAACGACGCGCGTTTTGCCGATGCGATGGCGGTAGATCTCGCGCAGGTAGCACACCGCTTTCTGCACATGCTCGCGGGTCAGCCGGATGTCGTTGATCGACACGAACTTCTTGTTGTCGCGGATCAGCTCGCGGTACTTCTTCTCGTACATCGGCTTGATGGCGAACCAGTTGGTGTCGAGGATCTTGGCCGGGTTTTCGTAATCGTTCAGCAGCTTTTCCAGCAGCGTCTCGTCGAAGGTGTCCGAGGTGATCAGATCCAGGATGACATTGTCCAGGCTGTCGTCGAAGCGATGATTGCCATGGGCGAAGCAGCGCTTGATGTAGGCGACGATCAGCGTCAGGAAGTCATCGCTCAAGCACGGGCTCTTGGCCACCAGAGTGGTCAAGGACAGGTTGGTGGAGGCGCCGATGACCAGCGCGTAGCGCTTCAGCGTGGTGCTGGGGAACAGATCGTTCAGGTGCCGCTTCAGCCGGTTCAGATCCAGGTAGGACAGCTTGTAGCCCTTGGGCAGCGACAGGATGGCCACCACCGACGAGCAGTTCTGGAAGAAGAACAGCTGGTTCAGCTTTTCCGCCGCGTAGCCGGACTGCTTGTACTCTTCCAGCGCCGCCCGATAGCTTTCGCATTCGATCGGCAGCAGGCTGATGCCCTCGATCGCCTGCGTCTGCTGGTTGAAGTGGGGCAGGTCGATGGAGCGGAAGAACAGGTCGTCGATGTCCAGCTTGTTGACGAAGCCATCCGAGCCCAGCGGGTCGCTGACCACCGATTCGGCGTAGGCCACCGCTACCGGGCCGGCCAGGCTCATGAACAGGTCGTTGGCGTCCAGCCGTATCGTCTCGCCCATGTCGATGCCGGCGCGCAGGAAGTAGTTCTCGTCGTAGTCGCTGGTGACGGCCTGCGCGGTCAGGATGTTGAAGATCTGCTGCGAGATGTACTGGTTGGCGTGGCGCTCCATCGCGTTGACGTCGAGGTGCTCGATATTGCCGCCTTCGCTCTCCTCGGCGTAGCGCATGATGTCGTTGGAGATCAGCATCATCGCGTTCCACGGCCGGATGCGGCGCATCACGCTTTCGGCGCCGGCTTCCTCGTTGACGAAGTTGTAGGAGAAGTCCCACTCCTCGGCCAGGTATTTGCATAGCAGGCGGCCGGCGTTGATGTGCAGCGCTTCGGAGCCTTCCGCGTGCTGGCCGGAGATATTCGGCAGAATGCAGATGCCGCTGGTGAAGATGGGCTCGAACACGAAGCCGTAATCGTCGACTTGGCCGGGCTTGTCGTCGTTGCGGGTTTCGAAGGTCTTGCTCATGTAGGCGTACTGCTGAGCCAGGCCGAATTCGGACGCCATGCCGGAGCCGGTGCCGCCGCCGGCGCTGAAAATGTAGAAGTACAGCCGCGACTGGTTGGCCTTGATGCCGCAGGAGTCCATCAGATAGGAATGGATCAGCGCCCATTCCGGGTCGGAAAAGCTGACCGTGTCCTTGTTCAGGATGATTTTAGCCAGATACTGGCCCAGGATGGGCGCGTTGCCGGCGCCGCCGGCATGGACCTCGGCCAGGTCCATGATCTTCATCTTGTTGTAATTACTGAAGAAATCGCTCTGTTCGCCGCGGCGCGAGAAGCGGATGCGGCCCTTGATGTCCTTGTCCAGGTCGCCCAGCATCACCATGGGTTCGATCAGGAAGGCAGGCTTGGCGGTCTTGTGCTGGGACAGCAGATTGCGGCGTATCCATTTGCGCGGGCGCTGTTCTTGCTCTGGCGGGTTTTTTTCGTCACCGGAGAATTCATTCATGTAGAAGCGGCGCGCGTTGTAGACCAGCGTCGCCACGTCCAGCGCGATATTGGAGCCGCATCGGCCCAGGCCGATCAGGCAGACCGACGGGAACGGTCGCTCCACATGGGCGCCTTCGTCGTCCTCGATCTCGCGGGCGAAAGCCATGCCGCGCAGCGTGTCCAGATGCTGCAGGATGCGATTGGTGTCGTGCTCGATGAAGTATTGGTACAGCCCCGACTGGACGCGCTCGTTCAGTTGCAGCAGCGGGCGGGGGGACGACGGCTGCGGGATGGCGGCGACTTCGTCATCGCTTGCCGGGGGATTCGAGGATTGGTCGTACATTGATTGCATGATCATCCATTCTCATTCAAGGTTTACCCTTGTCCGGGCGGTCTCGCGGGAACAGCACCGCGTTTCCAGTTTGCAGCAGCTGATATTCTGGTCTTATTCACACTCCATTGTCGTGGGCAAACGCCTTTTTGACCACTAAATTCTGCTTGGCATGCGACAGCGGCATGGCTTTTGCGGCGAAGTTGCCGCAAATTTGGCGATAAAGATCGGCTGAAATGCAAAACGCCGCCCCTGGGGGCGGCGTGCAGGACGGATCAATCGGCCGGATCAGACGCGGCGCGCCAGTTCTTCGGCCTTGCCCAGATAGTTGCCGGGCGTCAGTTCCAGCAGGCTGGCCTTGACCGCTTCCGGCAGCTCCAGGCTCTTGATGAAGGCATGCAGCGTTTCGCGGGTGATGCCGCCCTTGCCGCGGGTCAGCTCTTTCAGTTGCTCATACGGATTGGCGATGCCATGGCGGCGCATGACGGTTTGCACCGGCTCGGCCAGCAGCTCCCACGAGGCGTCCAGTTCGGCGGCGATCTGCGCCGGATTGATCTCCAGCTTGTTCAGGCCCTTCAGGCAAGACTTCAGGCCGAGCAGGGTGTAGCCGAAGCCCACGCCCATATTGCGCAGCACGGTGGAGTCGGTCAGATCGCGCTGCCAGCGCGATACCGGTAGCTTTTCCGCCAGGTGGCCCATGATGGCGTTGGCCATGCCCAGATTGCCTTCGGCGTTCTCGAAATCGATAGGGTTGACCTTGTGCGGCATGGTGGAGCTGCCCACTTCGTCTTTCTTCACCTTCTGCTTGAAGTAGCCCAGCGAGATGTAGCCCCACACGTCGCGGTTCAGGTCGATCAGGATGGTGTTGATGCGGCTCATCACCTGGTACAGCTCGGCCATGTAATCGTGCGGCTCGATCTGGATGGTGTAGGGGTTGAAGGTCAGGCCCAGGCCGGTGACGAAGCGGCCGCACAGGCTTTCCCAGTCGATGTCCGGGTAGGCCGCCAGGTGGGCGTTGTAGTTGCCGACCGCGCCGTTGATCTTGCCCAGGACTTCCTGATGCACCAGTTGCTCGCGCTGGCGCTTCAGCCGGTACACCACATTGGCCAGCTCCTTGCCCATGGTGGACGGCGTGGCCGGCTGGCCGTGGGTGCGGCACATCATCGGCACGGCGGCCAGCTCGTGGGCCAGCTTCTGCAGCTTGTGGATGACCTCGTCCAGCGTCGGCAGCAGCACGGTGTTGCGCGCGGCCTTCAGCATCAGGGCGTGGCTGAGGTTGTTGATGTCCTCGGAGGTGCAGGCGAAGTGGATGAACTCGCTGGCGGCCATCACTTCCGGATTGCCGGACAGACGTTCCTTCAGCCAGTACTCGATGGCTTTGACGTCGTGATTGGTGCGGACCTCGATCGCCTTGACCTCTTCGCCGTGCTCGACACTGAAGTTGGCGATCACGTCGTCGATCTCGCGAATGGTGGCGTCGGAGAACGGTTTGACTTCCTCGATGCCCGGCTCGGCGGCCAGCATCTTCAGCCATTCCAGTTCCACTTTGACGCGGCACTTCATCAAACCGAATTCGGAGAACAGGTTGCGCAGGGCCTCGACCTGGCCGGCGTAGCGGCCATCCAGCGGGCTCAGAGCGGTCAACGTAGTCAGATTCATGCGGGGTATTTCCAAACGTGGTTTGCCAAACAACGGCGGGTTGCGGTACTAACGGCTCCGGCGGCGAGGCCGGTTCGATCCCTTTGCGCCGCTAACAAAACGCTCAATCCTGCCTTGCGCCCGCTGGCCGCGCGACGCGTGCTGTCTGCGTCGGCGCGCCTGGGCTGAGGTGCGAGATGAGATTTTGCTATCGGCTCTTAATCACTGTAGCGCTTTGATGCCGCCTTGCTGGCGGCTTGTCTTTATCTCAAAACAAACGGGCGACTGGCGCCCGTTGTTTTGGCTCACATGCCGGGCATCATGCCCTTCATGCCGCGCATCAGCTTCATCATCCCGCCCTTTGACGAGAACTGCTTCATCATCTTCTGCATCTGCTCGAATTGATTCAGCAGGCGGTTCACTTCCTGCACCGTCACGCCGGAACCTGCGGCGATGCGGCGCTTGCGGCTGGCCTTGATCAGCTCCGGCTTGCGGCGTTCGGTCGGGGTCATCGAGTTGATGATGCCCTCGATGCGGCGCATGGATTTTTCCGCTTCGGCGCCCTGGATGCCTTGCGCCATCTGGCCCAGCTGGCCCGGCATCTTTTCCAGCAGATTGGCCATGCCGCCCATCTTCTTCATCTGCTGCATCTGGGCCTTGAAGTCCTCCAGGTCGAAACCCTTGCCGGACTTCAGCTTCTTGGCCATCACCTCGGCTTCCTTCTGATCGATGCCCTTCTGGACTTCCTCGATCAGGGACAGCACGTCGCCCATGCCCAGGATGCGGCTGGCGATGCGGTCCGGGTGGAACGGTTCGATGCCGGTGACTTTTTCGCCTACGCCGATGAACTTGATGGGCTTGCCGGTGACGTGGCGCACCGACAGCGCGGCGCCGCCGCGCGAATCGCCGTCCATCTTGGTCAGGATCACGCCGGTCAGCGGCAGCGCTTCATTGAAGGCCTTGGCGGTGTTCACCGCGTCCTGGCCCTGCATCGCGTCCACGACGAACAGCGTTTCAATCGGATTGATCGCGGCATGCAGCGCCTTGATCTCGTCCATCATCGCCTCGTCGATGGCCAGGCGGCCGGCGGTATCCACCAGCAGCACGTCGAAGAAGTGGCGGCGCGCGTGGTCGATCGCCGCACGGGCGATGTCCACCGGTTTTTGCGACACATCGGACGGGAACCATTCGACCCCGACTTGCGAGGCCAACAGCTTCAGCTGCTCGATGGCGGCGGGACGGTAGACGTCGGCCGATACCACCAGCACCTTCTTCTTCTGGGTTTCTTTCAGCCTTTTGGCCAGTTTGCCGACGGTGGTGGTCTTGCCGGCGCCTTGCAGACCGGCCATCAGCACGATGGCGGGAGGCACGGCGGCCAGGTTCAGCTCGTCGTTCTTCTCGCCCATCAGCTTGATGAGCTCTTCGTTGACCACGCCCACCAGAGCCTGGCCCGGCGTCAGGCTGCCCATCACGTCCTGGCCCAGCGCGCGCTCCTTCACCTGGGCGATGAAGGTTTTGACGACGGGCAAGGCCACGTCGGCTTCCAAGAGCGCCATGCGCACTTCGCGCATCGCGTCCTGGATATTAGATTCGGTCAGCCGCGCGTTGCCGCGCAAGGTTTTCATCACGCCGGACAGGCGGCTGGTCAGGTTGTCTAGCATGGTGCTGTCCTTACTCTCTGCCAACGATTAGGCAGCTTGGTGTAGACTCTCAAACTGTCGATTTTATCACGAGCCGCCGGGTAAGCGCCCGGATTTGATCACACACCTTATATATGACCAGCCTCCTGCTCGTTTTGACCCTGTTTCTGATCCTGTCCTATGGCGCCTTCACCTGGCATTACCTGGCCAACTGGAAGGGCGTAGCCCGCTGGCCGCGCAATCCGCGCCTGGAACACAGCCTGCTGGGCGTGCTGCTGCTGGTGCAGGCCGTGGTGGTGGTGACGCCGCTCAGCGTCAGCGGCGGATTGTCGCTGGGCGTGGGCCACGCCCTGAGCGTGATGGTGTGGATCATGCTGCTGATCTATTGGACCTGCAGCTTCTTCTACAAGGTGGAAGGGCTGCAGCTGTTCATGATGCCGTTGGCGATGGGCGCGCTGGCTTTCGCCGTCGCCTTCCCTGGCCGCCACATGGTCAGCGATCTGTCCAATCCGGCCTTCGTGCTGCATATCCTGGTGTCCATGCTGGCCTACAGCCTGTTCGCCATCGGCGCGCTGATCGCGGTGTTGATGCTGTTGCTGGAGCGGGCGCTGCATCATCGCAGGGTGTCGCTGCTGGCCAAGCAGCTGCCGCCGTTGTTGACGCTGGAGACCATGATGTTCCAAGTCATCGCCGTCGGCTTTCTGTTGCTGACGGTGACCTTGCTGACCGGAGTGGTGTTCTCGGAAGAGGTTTTCGGCAAGGCCGCGGCGCTGACGCACAAGACGGTGTTCGGCGTGCTGTCGTGGCTGATCTTCGCCGGATTGCTGATAGGTCGGCGCCTGAAAGGCTGGCGCGGCCGAGTGGCGATACGCTGGGCCTTGGCCGGCTTCCTGTCCTTGATGCTGGCATACGTGGGCAGCAAAGTGGTTTTAGAATTGATCCTGCAGCGCGCGTAAGCTGCATGTCATAAAATCAAGACCCATTTGCAAGACACCTTCCATCAAGGAGTTCGCCATGAAGAAGTGGTTTGCTGTGTTGGCCAGCCTGTTGCTGTCGTGCAATTTCGCCTGGGCGGCCGTCAATCTGAATACCGCCACGCCCCAGCAGTTGGAGGCCTTGAACGGCATCGGCCCGGCCAAAGCCAAGGCCATTGTCGATTACCGCACCAAGAACGGACCGTTCAAGACGGTGGATGATCTGAAAAAAGTCTCCGGCATCGGCGACAAGACGCTGGACAAGCTGCGCAAGGATCTGGTGGTTGGCGGCGCCGCGCCTGCGGCCAAGCCGGCGGCGAAACCGGCCGCCAAGTAGCGCTGGTTTCCGCGCTTTGGGCGCGGCGGCTTGCATGGGAACCGCCATCCGGCAACGATTGGCGGTTTTTGCATGCATGGGGGCCGCGCCTGCTGGCTGGATTGTGTTGTAAAAAATTCACAACAGCGCAGGGATGTTGTTTCTTAACCGCACAACTTGATGCATTGCGCTTAGGTGAATGGCTTTCCTATCAAGCATTTGCGGATGATGATGTTGTTTTTTGGGTAATTTTGCAGGCCCTGAATCGGTTGATCTTTGTTTTTTCGCAACGCCAGTCTTATATTGGCAACAGCGACCGGCGGAATATACCGTCGGCACATAAATGTCCGGGCCAGCGGCCTAAGCCGATGAGTCAACAGGACAAAATCAACTGACTTGAAAGGATCTGCAATGAACAAGAAGCTCATCGCTTTGGCACTGGCCGCCCTGCCAGCCGCCGCCATGGCGGATGTGACCATCTATGGCCAAATCCGCGGCGGTTATGAATATAACAAGACCTATAGTTCCACCTTGTCCAAGGACGCTAACGGCAAGCCGCAAGGTAGCTCTGAAATCAATGACTGGACTTCTCGCCTGGGCTTCAAGGGCAACGAGGATCTGGGCAATGGTTTGAAGGCAATCTGGCAGGTGGAGAGCCGAGTGAATGTAGACGGCAGCAACAGTACCGGCTTTGGCACTCGCGACACCTTTGTTGGCTTGGCTGGCGACGGCTGGGGGCAGATTCGTTTGGGCCGCCTGTCCAACTACCCCAATCTGGACATGGAGCAAGTCGACCCGGGCTACTACAGTGGCCAGAGTGTAGGCGGTCTTGGCATGTTTACTCGCCTGGATGATCGCGTGAATAATGCGGTTCGTTATGATAGTCCGACTTGGTACGGCTTTAGCTATGCCGCCTTGTGGGGAGTTGATGAGGCGCGAGCCGTTGGTTTGAATGGATCACGCACCAATAGACAATTTGTCAACATTGGCTTGAGCTACGAAAACGCCGGTTACTTCGGCAAGTACAGCTACGCCAGCTGGGGAGATGCTTCGAATGTTGCAGGCAGCAACAAGGATTGGCACCGCCTCGAAGCAGGTTACAATGCCAACAACATCTATTTGGCGTTCGGTTATCAGCAAATTCAAGGTTATGGCTTTGGTAGCTACTACAATTCGGCCTTGGGGACCCAAATTAACGCCGCGTATGTGACTGGCGGGGTGTCGCAAGCAGTGATTGATACCAGCAAGCTGAAGACTAAGGAATTGGCATTGACTGGTGGCTATACTTTTGGAGCTTTTACCCCGTACTTCTCTTACGCCAAGGGGTATGACGCGAATTTCAATGGCTCCACAGTTAATAACTCGGGCTATGACCAGTATGTGTTGTCTCTTGATTATGCTGTCTCGAAGCGTACGGAAGTTTATACTTCGTATGGCCATGTGAAGTGGAAGCTCCCGGGTGCCGACAATGAGAACTCCTTCGGTCTCGGTTTGATCCACCGCTTCTAAGACGATTCATCTGGTTGCGAGAAAAGGACTGCTGCGGCAGTCCTTTTTCGTTTTCATGGCATTCAGTGCCGCAGGATGCCATGACATAGCGGTGAAGGATTGTCGCTGAGCCGTGGCGATATTTTGCATATAATAGCGCCAAGGCCTATGGCTTCAAACTCACACGACAAAACTGGACCCATTTCGCTTATGGAAGCTACGGCAGGGATTTCCGGCCTCGGACGGGCCTTGGTTCAGCATAATATGCTGTTGCAGCAGGATGCGGAGGCGATTCAAAAGCACGCCGCCGCCTCGCATATCAGCTTTGTCGAACAACTGATACTCAGCAAGAAGATGAGCGCCCGCGATGTGGCCGTTTTTGCTTCCCGCGTGTTTGGTTACCCGCTGCTGGACATGGCGGCGCTGGATACCGAGCAATTGCCCAAGGGGCTGGTCGACGATGAGCTGATCACCAGCCGCCGTCTGCTGCCCTTGCTGAAGCGCGGCAACAAGTTGTATATCGGCACGTCCGATCCGACACAGACCTCCGCCTATCATGCCATCACCTTCAAAACCGGCTTGACGGTGGAAATCGTGGTGGTGGAGGACGACAAGCTGTCCAAGCTGGTGGGCCGTTATCAGGACAGCCCTGCGTCCGCCTTGAAGGAGCTGGAGGGCGAAGACTTCGGCGATCTGGAATTTGGCGATCCGGATGCGCCATCCGATGCCGGGCCGCAAACGGAAGTGGACGATGCGCCGGTGGTCAAGTTCATCCACAAGATGTTGCTGGACGGCATAGGCGTTGGGGCCTCGGACATCCACTTCGAGCCTTATGAAAAGTACTACCGCATCCGCTACCGGGTGGACGGGGCGCTGAAGGAGGTGGCGCAGCCGCCGCTGATCCTGAAGGAAAAGATCGCCTCGCGCATCAAGGTGATCTCCAAGCTCGATATCTCCGAGAAGCGCGTGCCGCAGGATGGCCGTTTGAAGCTGGTGATTTCCAAGACGCGCGCCATCGACTTCCGCGTCAGCACGCTGCCCACGCTGTACGGCGAAAAGATCGTGATGCGGATTCTGGATTCCTCTTCGGCATCATTGGACATTGAACAGTTAGGCTTCGAGCCGGAGCAGAAGCAACAGCTGCTGGACACCATCGCGCGGCCATACGGCATGGTGCTTGTGACCGGGCCGACCGGCAGCGGCAAGACTGTCTCGCTGTACACCTGCCTGAATATCCTGAACAAGCCGGACACCAATATTTCCACCGCGGAGGACCCGGTGGAAATCAACCTGCCGGGCATCAATCAGGTCAACGTCAACGAAAAGGCCGGATTGACCTTCGCTTCCGCCCTGCGCGCCTTCCTGCGGCAGGACCCGGATGTATTGATGGTGGGCGAAATCCGCGATTTCGAAACCGCCGACATCGCCATCAAGGCCGCGCAGACCGGTCATATGGTATTTTCCACGCTGCACACCAATAACGCGCCCGCCACGCTGACCCGTCTGCTGAATATGGGGGTGGCGCCGTTCAATATCGCCAGCTCGGTGTTGCTCATCATGGCGCAGCGGCTGGCGCGCCGGCTGTGCGCGCATTGCAAGAAGCCGCTGGAAATTCCGGAAGAAGCGCTGCTGCGCGCGGGCTTTGCCAAGGCCGAGCTGGACGGCAGCTGGCAGCCATACGGCCCCGTCGGTTGCGACGAGTGCCGTAACACCGGCTACAAGGGGCGGGTGGGAATTTATGAAGTGATGCCGATCAGCGATGCGATGACGCGCTTGATCATGAAGAACGGCACGGCGGTCGATATCGCCGATCTGGCGAAGAAAGAGGGCATGCTGAACCTGCGACAGTCAGGCTTGCTGAAGGTGAGGCGCGGCGTCACTTCGCTGGCGGAAATCGAAGCGGTCACCAACGACTGAGCAGGCGAAGAGCGGCGCGGCGCATGGCGTCGTCCTGAAGTGAACAAGGAAGGTTGGGAGTGATGGCGACGACGGCAACAAAAAAAACGAATCCGGGACATATCTGGGAGTGGGAGGGCAAGGACAAGACCGGCCGAGCCATCCGCGGCGAGTTGCGCGCCGAGTCGGAAAACGTCGCCAAGATGCAATTGCGCCGCCAGGGCATCAGCGTGGTGAAAATCCGCAAGCGTCGCGCCGGTTTCGGCCGCAAGATCACGGAAAGAGACATTACCCTGTTCACCCGCCAGCTGTGCACCATGATGCGCGCCGGCGTGCCTTTGCTGCAGGCTTTCGACATCGCCGCCAAGGGGCACAGCAACCCCGCGGTGACGCGCATGCTGCTGGAGGTGCGGGCCGATGTGGAGACCGGTATCTCGCTGGCGGAGGCATTCCGCAAGCGGCCGCTGCATTTCGACAAGCTGTTCTGCAATATCATCGCCGCGGGCGAAGCCGGCGGCGTGCTCGATTCTTTGCTGGATAAACTGGCCACCTACAAGGAAAAGGTGATGGCCATCAAGTCCAAGATCAAATCGGCGCTGATTTATCCATCGGCCATCGTCGGCACCGCTTTCGTCATCACGGCGGTGATCATGATCTATGTCATTCCGGCGTTCAAGGACTTGTTTTCCAGTTTCGGCGCCAATCTGCCGGCGCCGACGCTGTTCGTGATCTGGCTGTCTGATTTGTTCGTCCGCTTCTGGTGGTTGATCTTCGGGTCCATTTTTGGCGGGCTGTTTGCCTTCTTCTATGCGTTCAAGCGCACGCCCAAACTGCAGGAGCAGATGGACCGCATCCTGCTGAAATTGCCGGTGATCGGCGACATCATCCGCAAAGCCACCATCGCGCGCTGGGCGCGCACGCTGTCGACGCTGTTCACCGCCGGCGTGCCGCTGGTCGAGGCGCTGGACTCCGTCGGCGGGGCCGCCGGCAACCAGGTATACGCGGAGGCGACGCGTCGCATCCAGGCCGACGTCAACACCGGCTCCAGCCTCAGCTTTTCCATGCAGCGAACCGATCTTTTCCCGAATATGGTGCTGCAGATGACCGCCATCGGCGAGGAGTCCGGCTCGCTGGACCAGATGCTCGATAAAGTGGCCGATTTCTATGAGGAAGAGGTCGACAACGCCGTGGCGGCGTTGTCCAGCCTGCTTGAGCCCGCCATCATGGTGATTCTGGGGGTATTGATCGGGGGCTTGGTGATTGCGATGTACATGCCGATTTTCAAAATGGGTCAGGTGGTGGGTTGATGCTGCAGGATATGGCGTGGTTGCTGGCGACCCACCCGGCTTATCTGCTGGGTGCGGCCGTGGTGTTTGGGCTGATGGTGGGCAGTTTTCTGAATGTGGTGATCCACCGCATGCCGCGGATGCTGGAGAACGAATTCCTGGCAGACAGTGTCGGTTATCTGGCCGAGTGCGACCGTTTTCCCGCATTGAAATTGGCGGCGCAAGGCGCAATGGGGGAGCTGACGGAGGCGCAGGGCTATAATCTGTGGCGGCCCGCTTCGCATTGCCCATCTTGCCGCGCGGCGGTGCGGGCCTGGCAGAACATCCCGCTGTTGAGCTATGCGCTGCTGCGTGGCCGTTGCGCCGTTTGCCGCGTCGGCATCAGTTTGCGTTATCCCCTGGTGGAGTTGTTGTGCGGCTTCTTGTTTGGTTTTCTCGCCTGGAAACTGGGGTGGGGCTGGCCGCTGTTTGGCGCGATGGCGCTGACCGCCGCCTTGCTGGCTTTGACTTTCATCGATCTCGATACCCAGCTGCTGCCTGACAGCCTGACGCTGCCGCTGATGTGGGCCGGCCTGTTGTTCAATCTGCATGGCGGCATGGTGCCGCTGGCCGACGCCGTGCTGGGCGCGGCCTGCGGTTACTTGTCCTTGTGGCTGGTGTATCAGCTGTTCAAGCTGGCTACCGGCCGCGAGGGCATGGGGTATGGCGATTTCAAGCTGCTGGCGGCGCTGGGCGCCTGGCTGGGCTGGGGCATGCTGCCCTTGATTATTCTGCTGTCGTCGCTGGTCGGCGCGGTTTGCGGCCTGGCGATGATGGCCGCCTCGCGCGTCGGCCGTGGCCAGCCGATTCCGTTTGGGCCCTATCTTGCCGCTGCCGGCTGGATTGCGCTGGTGTGGGGGCCGCAGATCGTCGAGGGGTATCTGGCATGGCTATCCCGGTAGTGGGGCTGACCGGCGGCATCGGTTCCGGCAAGAGCGCGGCGGCGGACCGTTTTGCCGAGCTGGGCGTGCCGGTGATCGACACCGACCAGATCGCCCATCAGCTGACCGGCCCGGGCGGAGCGGCGATGGCGGCGATCGCGCGGGCGTTCGGCCCGCAGGCGCTGACAGCCGATGGCGCCCTGGACCGTGCGGCGATGCGACAGAAAATCTTCTCGAATCCCGATAGCAAACATCAATTGGAAGCGATTCTGCATCCAGCCATCTATGACGAAAGTGTGCGCAGGCTGCAGGCCGCGCAGGGAGCGTACGCGGTGCTGGTGGTGCCGCTGCTGTTTGAAAATGAGCGCTATCTGCCACTCTTGGCGCGCACGCTGGTGGTAGATTGCGACGAGCAAACCCAGATTGAGCGCGTCATGCGGCGCAATGGTTTTGCCGAACAGGCGGTGCGGGCGATCATGGCGGCGCAGTTGCCGCGCGAGGAGCGGCTGCGCCGCGCGGACGATGTCATCGACAATAACAGCGGCTTGGCAGAATTGAGGCTTCAAGTTGATGCCAAACACGGTTATTATCTGGCAAATCTTGTCAATGCAATGTTTTGAGGCTTGATGCAAGCCGTGGAGAAGGGCAGATCTGCCGTGATCAGTTTTGAATTTCCTGTCACCGAGCGCACCCGTATTCTGCTGCGTCTGGAATACCTGTACGGGCGGCTGGCCTACTTCGTCGGCAAGGATCATCCCCATGACCATCATGCCGCGCTGCTGGTTCTTTTTGAACTGATGGAAACGGCATCGCGCGCAGACCTGAAGGCCGATCTGCTGCAGGAACTGGAGCGGCAGAAGCAGATGCTGGAGGCATTGCGCGAGAATCCGAATGTGGCCGAAGAGACGCTGGAAGGCGTGCTGGAGGAGATCGAGCGCGCGTCCGGAAAATTGCTGGCGCTGACCGGCAAGTTTGGCCAGAACCTGCGCGAAAACGAGTGGCTGATGGCGATCAAGCAGCGCGCCGGCATTCCCGGCGGGACCTGCCAGTTCGATCTGCCTTCCTATCATTTGTGGCAGCAGAAGCCGGCCGAAGAGCGCCGCCATGACATGCAGCGCTGGTCCGCGCCGCTGATGCCGACGGCGGACGCGTCCGACATCCTGCTGCGGCTGCTGCGAGACAGCGGCAAGACGCATCATTATGTGGCGCGCCGCGGCGCGTTCCAGCAGATGTCCGGCGGCAAGGTGGTGCAGCTGATCCGCGTCGCCTACGACGACACGCTGGCGCTGCTGCCGGAATTGTCCGCCAATAAATACGCGCTCAACATCCGTTTCGTCGGCGCGGTGACCGGCGAGGCCCGGCCCCGCCAGACCGAGCAGGATGTCGAGTTCTACCTCACCAATTGCAAGTTCTGAGTTTCATGGCTGAATCCATCCGCATTGTCGCCTGCCCCACCTGCCGCGCCGAAGTGCGCTGGGAGGCGCAGAGCCGTTATCGCCCGTTTTGCAGCGAGCGCTGCCGTTTGATCGACCTTGGGCAGTGGGCCAGCGAGAATTATCGCGTGCCGGCAGAAGAGGAGACGCCGCCGGGCGAGCTGCCGCCGGCCGCGCACTGAGCGCCGCCAGGCCTTACGCATAAAAAAACCGCCAGGACTCGACCTGGCGGTTTTGCTTTGGGGCAGGCGATCAGGCGCGCGCGGCCAGCGCGGCGCCGGAGGCGAAATAGTTTTTCACGCCGCTGAAGATGGCATTGGCCATCTGCTGCTGGAACTCGGCGGTGATCAGCCGCTGTTCTTCTTCCGGATTGGAAATGAAAGCGGTTTCCACCAGGATGGACGGGATGTCCGGCGCCTTCAGCACGGCGAAACCGGCTTGCTCCACCGCGTTCTTGTGAAGCTTGTTCAGGCCGCCGAGCTGGCCCAGCACGGTCTTGCCCAGCTTTAGGCTGTCGTTGATGGTGGCGGTTTGCGTCAGGTCCAGCAGCGTGTGAGCCAGATATTTGTCCTTGCTGCCGATCTTGACGCCGCCTATCAGGTCGGAGTCGTTCTGCGTCTGCGCCAGCGCCTTGGCGAAGGCGCTGGTGGCGCCTTTCTCGGACAGCGCGAACACCGAGGAGCCGCGCGCGGCGCGGTTGGGCGCGGCGTCGGCGTGGATGGAGACAAACAAGTCGGCATTCAGCTTCCTGGCCTTGGCCACGCGCACGCCCAGCGGGATGAACACGTCGTCGCTGCGCGTCATATAGGCCTTCATATTCGGCTCGGCGTCGATCAATTGTTTCAGCTGATGGCCTATCTTCAGCACCACGTCTTTCTCGCGGTTGCCTTGCAGGCCTATGGCGCCGGGGTCTTCGCCGCCGTGGCCCGGATCCAGCATCACGACGATGGGGCGGTCGCTGTTCTTGGACTTGGGCTTGATCTGCGTGGGCGGCTGCTCCAGCTTGCCCTTGTTGTAATCCTGCAAGAGCGCCAGCAAAGGATCATCCTGCACGCCGCTGGCCGGATACAGGTCCACCACCAGTCTATGCTTGTATTCCGCCACCGGGGCCAGCGTGAAAGCCTGCGGCTTGACGTCGGTCTTCAGTTCCAGCACCAGCCGCACCGTATCCGGGTCGAACTGGCCGGCGCGGGCGTTGGCGATGAATGGGTCGGCCTTGGTGATCTGGCCGCTGATGTCCTTCAGCACGCCGTTCAACTGCACGCCCTGCAGATCGATGACCAGGCGGCTTGGATTGGCCAGGGTGAACTGCTTGTACTGGATGGCGCTGCCGGATTCCAGCGTGATGCGGGTGTACGTGCTCGATGGCCAGATGCGCAGGGCGACGATCTGGTTGTCGGCTGCCAGCCCCGTACGGCTGACGGCAAGCAGGAAGGTAGCGGCCGCGGCGCCTAGCAATGCGCGGCGGTTTGGGTCGAAAGTCGAATCAGGCATGACTGTCCGGTTGGTGTCTGAGCTTGGAATTGGTAAGTGCGACCCTCGCCGGCGACGGCAAGTTCCAGCACGATGTCGGCGGCGGGCAATAGATCCTCGGCTTTGTCTGGCCACTCCACCAGGCATAGGCTATCGGGACCGAAATATTCGCTGAAGCCGGCGTCGTTCCATTCTTCCGGGTCAGCGAAGCGGTAAAGGTCAAAATGATGGATGCTATATTCGGACAGCGGGTAACTTTCCACCAACGTATAGGTGGGACTTTTCACCTTGCCCTGGTGCCCGAGCGCGGCCAGCAGCCCGCGCGTGAACGTGGTCTTGCCGGCGCCCAGGTCGCCCCGCAGGTGGACGGTGAGGCCGGGGCGGGCCGCGGCGGCGAAAGCGGCGCCCAGCATCAGCGTGGCGCGTTCGTCCGGCAGGCTGCCGGCCACAACGCTGGTATCATCCATCGCCATGACTGAGAATCCTCCTCAAAAACCGGATTATCCCGAATTGTCGCGCCAAATCAAAGCCTGGGCGCGCGAAGACGGCTTTGCCGATGCCCGGATCACCCGCGCGGCGCTGCCGCCAGAGGCCGAGCGCGAGCTCGAGGACTGGCTGGCGGCCGGCTACCATGGCGAGATGGACTACATGGCCCGCCACGGCGCATTGCGGGTCCGCCCCGCCGAACTGGTGCCGGGCACCTTGTCCGTCATCTCGCTGCGCATGAACTACTGGCCGGAGGCGAGGCCGGCCGAACAGGTGCTGGCCGATCCGTCGCTAGCCTATTTGTCGCGCTACGCGCTGGGCCGCGACTACCACAAGGTGCTGCGCAACCGCTTGCAAAAACTTGCCGAGCGCATCGAGGGCGCTATCGGCGCCTTCGGCTACCGGGTGTTCACCGACAGCGCGCCGCTGGCCGAAGTGGCGCTGGCGGCGCAGGCAGGCTTGGGTTGGCGCGGCAAGCACACATTATTGTTGACCAAGAAGCAGGGGTCGCTGTTTTTCCTGGGCGAAATCCTGACCGATCTGCCGCTGCCGCCGGACGAGGCGGAGGATGGACATTGCGGTCGTTGCACCCGTTGCCTGGATGTCTGTCCCACCGGCGCCATTGTCGAACCGTACAAGGTGGATGCGCGGCGCTGCATTTCCTACCTGACTATAGAACTGAAAGGCGCGATTCCGCATGAATTGCGTCCGCTGATCGGCAACCGGGTGTATGGCTGCGACGATTGCCAGCTGTTCTGTCCGTGGAATCGTTTCGGAGCTTTATCAGAAGAGTCTGATTTTGCGGTGCGTCATGGTTTGGATCGCGCCAGTCTGGTAGAACTGTTCGACTGGAGCGCGGAGGCATTCCGCGAGCGGATGGCCGGCAGCCCGATCTACCGCATCGGTTATCACAAGTGGCTGTCGAATCTGGCGGTTGGGTTGGGCAATGCGCCCACCAGCCCCGAAGTGATCGCCGCCTTGCGGCGGCGTCTGGATTTTCCCGACGAGCTGGTGGCCGAGCCGGTGCGCTGGGCCCTGGCTCGGCATGGCGTCAGTTCTGGCGATTAGCCGCGCGAAGGCGCAATCACCAAGGATTCGCCTTCCAGCACCACATGATCGCCAACGCGGCATTCGGTGGTCAGCCGCACCCGTTTCTTTTCCGGAATCAATTCCGCGACGGTGACGCGGGTGATCACGGTCTGTCCGATGCGGACCGGCGCCTTGAAGCGGGTGGACTGCGACAGGTAGATGGTGCCGTAGCCGGGCAGTCGGGTGCCGATCACGCCGGAGATCAGGCTGGCGGTCAGCATGCCGTGGGCGATGCGGGTCTCGAACGGCGTGGACGCCGCGTAAATCTGATCCAGATGCACGGGATTGTTGTCGCCGCTGACGGCGGAGAACAACAGCACGTCGGCCTCGGTGACGGTTTTGCCGGATTCGGCGCTTTGTCCCACGGCGAGGTCTTCGAAATAGACGGTCATGACAGCTCCACGGTTTATGACAAGGAAATGCTGCAATGCACTGCCGCATTGTGCCAGCTTCGCCTTGAAATGCAAACCCGCGGGAAATGACGTACTATCGACGCCGAGTTGCATTTTCACCACGCTTGGGGTGTCGGCATACAAACCAAACGCTCGTTTGAAATTTGCTTGGGGCATAATCAGACTCAGCTGGCCGTTCGTTGCCTTCCGCGTTTTCGGGCCTGAACCGGTCCTAACCCAACAGATGTTTGCTGGAGGAATATGAAAGTTCTAGTCGCAGTGAAGCGCGTTGTTGATTACAACGTGAAAGTCCGCGTCAAAGCCGACGGCAGCGACGTTGATATCGCCAACGTCAAGATGTCGATGAACCCGTTCGACGAAATCGCCGTCGAAGAAGCCGTGCGTCTGAAAGAAGCCGGCAAGGCGACCGAAATCGTCGTCGTGTCCATGGGCGTGAAGCAGTGCGAGGAAACCCTGCGCACCGCGCTGGCCATGGGCGCCGACCGCGCCATCCTGGTGGAAAGCGAAGCCGAGCTGCAGCCTTTGGCCGTGGCCAAGCTGCTGAAGGCCGTGGTAGAGAAGGAACAGCCGCAGCTGGTGATCCTGGGCAAGCAGGCGATCGACGACGACGCCAATCAGACTGGCCAGATGACCGCGGCGCTGCTGGGCTGGGCCCAAGGCACCTTCGCTTCCAAGGTTGACCTGTCGGCCGAGACCGCGGACGTGGTGCGCGAGATCGACGGCGGCCTGGAAACCGTCAAGCTGCGCCTGCCGGCCGTGGTCACCGCCGACCTGCGCCTGAACGAGCCGCGCTTCATCAAGCTGCCGAACATCATGGCCGCAAAGAAAAAGCCGCTGGACAAGACTACGCCGGCCGATCTGTCCGTCGATGTGACTCCGCGCCTGAAGACGCTGAAAGTGGCCGAACCGGCCAAGCGTTCCGCTGGGGTCAAGGTGGCGAATGCCGCCGAGCTGGTCGCCAAACTCAAGAACGAAGCAAAGGTGCTGTAAGACATGGCTATTCTCGTTATCGCTGAACACGACAACCAGAGCCTGAAAGCAGGCACCCTGAATACCGTCACCGCCGCCGCCAAGCTGGGCGAAGTGCACGTGCTGGTGGCCGGCCACAACGCCGCCGGCGCCGCCGATGCCGCCAAGAATCTGGCCGGCGTGTCCAAGGTGCTGTTGGCCGACGCCGCCCAATACGCCCATGGCCTGGCAGAAAACCTGTCCTCGCTGGTGGTGGGCCTGGCCAAGGCTTACAGCCACGTGCTGGCCCCGGCCTCGTCCTTCGGCAAGAACCTGCTGCCGCGCGTCGCCGCCTTGCTGGACGTGGCGCAGATTTCCGAAATCACCGCCATTGAATCGGCCGACACTTTTGTCCGTCCGATCTACGCCGGCAACGTGATGGCGACTGTGCAGTCGATCGACCCGATCAAGGTGATCACCGTGCGCACCACCGCTTTCGACGCGGCGGACCAGGGGGGCGCCGCAGTGGTGGAAAGCATCGCCGCCGGCGCAGAGAGCCAGGTATCGGTGTTTGTCGGCCAGGAACTGACCAAGTCCGACCGCCCGGAACTGGGTTCGGCCAAGGTCATCGTCTCCGGCGGCCGCGCGCTGGGTTCGGAAGAACAGTTCAAAGCGGTGGTCGAGCCGCTGGCCGACAAGCTGGCCGCCGCTGTGGGCGCCTCGCGCGCCGCGGTGGATGCCGGCTACGCGCCGAACGACTACCAGGTTGGCCAGACCGGCAAGGTCGTGGCGCCGCAGCTGTACATCGCCGTCGGCATCTCCGGCGCGATCCAGCACCTGGCGGGCATGAAGGACTCCAAGGTCATCGTCGCCATCAACAAGGATGAAGAGGCGCCGATCTTCCAGGTGGCCGATTACGGCATCGTGGGCGATCTGTTCACCGTGGTGCCGGAACTGATGGCCGAACTGTCGAAATAAGAGGCAGCCGGGGGCGGCCGCACGTGCCCCCGACCGAGCAGGCAGCATAGCCGCCGGAACCAACAACAGCAGCCGGCGCCCAAGAGTTGAGCGCCGGTTTTTTTACGGTCCGCCTTGGCGGCCCAACGCGAGAGAAACAGAGGAGAAGCGCGATGATTTATCACGCCCCAGTCAAAGACATCCGATTTGCCCTGAACGAGCTGGCCGATCTGCCGGCGATCTGCGGTCTGCCCGGCTACGGCGAGTGCTCGGTCGAGCTGACCGACGCGGTGCTGGAAGAGGCGGCCAAGTTCGCAGAAGGCGTGCTGGCGCCGATCAACAAGCAGGGCGATCAGGGCGCCAAGTGGCAGGATGGCGAAGTGACCGCCGCGCCGGGCTTCAAGGACGCCTGGCAGCAATATGTGGAATCGGGCTGGGTAGGCCTGCGCGCGCCGGAGGAATATGGCGGCCAGGGCATGCCGGCGTTGGTGGCGGCGGCGGCCGAGGAAATGTGGTGTTCGTCCAACCTGGCGTTCTCCCTGGCGCCGCTTTTGACGCTGGGCGCGGTGGAGGCCATCCATCACCACGCATCTGACGAGCTGAAGAATATCTATCTGCCGAAGATGGCCAGCGGCCAATGGACCGGCACCATGAACCTGACCGAGCCGCAGGCCGGCTCCGACCTGGCCCAGGTGCGTTCGCGCGCGGTGCCGGCGGCGGACGGCAGCTATCGCATCAGCGGCCAGAAAATCTTCATCACTTGGGGCGAGCACGACATGGCCGAGAACATCGTCCATCTGGTGCTGGCCCGTCTGCCGGACGCGCCGGCCGGCGTGAAGGGCATCTCGCTGTTCATCGTGCCCAAGTTCCTGGTCAATGCCGACGGTTCGCTCGGCGCGCGCAACGACGTGCGCTGCGTGTCGCTGGAGCACAAGCTGGGCATACACGGCAGCCCGACGGCGGTGATGAGCTTTGGCGATAACGATGGCGCGGTCGGCTATCTGGTGGGCGAGCCCAACAAGGGCTTGAACTATATGTTCACCATGATGAACCACGCCCGCCTGGGCGTGGGGATCGAGGGCATGGCGGTGTCGGAGCGCGCCTAT
Organism: Chromobacterium sp. CCUG 76385; assembly: GCF_059916625.1. Lineage (NCBI taxonomy): Bacteria > Pseudomonadati > Pseudomonadota > Betaproteobacteria > Neisseriales > Chromobacteriaceae > Chromobacterium > Chromobacterium sp. CCUG 76385. The sequence goes on along the minus strand of NZ_JAUCGU010000007.1, from coordinate 24,006 downwards.
CAAAAGGCGGTGGAGTATGCCCGCGAGCGCGTGCAGAGCCGCGCCGTCGGTTCGCCGGACCCGGCCGGCGTGGCCATCATCCAGCACCCGGATGTGCGCCGCATGCTGATGACCATGCGCGCCCAGATCGAAGCGCAGCGCGCGCTGACCTTCTACGCCGCCGCCGCGCTGGACCGCGCCGCCCGCCATCCGGCCCCTGCCGAGGCCGCGCGCAACCAGGCGCTGCTGAACTTCCTGATCCCCATCGTCAAGGGCTGGAACACCGAGCAGGCCAACGAGATCACCAGCCTGGCCATCCAGGTGCACGGCGGCATGGGCTTCATCGAGGAAACCGGCGTCGCCCAGTACTATCGCGACGCCCGCATCACCGCCATTTACGAAGGCACCACCGGCATCCAGGCGCTGGACCTGATCGGCCGCAAGACTGCGGCCGAGCATGGCGTCACCGCCCGCGCGCTGCTGGGCGAGGCCCAGTCCACCGTCACCAAGCTGCAGGCCGCGGGTTTCGACAGCATAGCCGGCAATCTGGCGTCCGCCATCGCCGATGCCGAGAGCTGCGTCGCCTTCATTCTGGAAACCTTCGGCAGCCAGCCGCAACTGGCCGCCGCCGGTTCGGTGCCGTTCCTGAAGCTGATGGGCATCGTGCTGGGCGGTTGGCAGCTCGGCCGCGCCGCGCTGATCGCCAAAGACAAGCTGCAGGAGGCTGACGCGGACGCCGATTTCCTGAACGCCAAGATCGTCACCGCCCGCTTCTTCGCCGAACATCTGCTGCCGCAGGCGTCCGGCCTGGCCGCGGCCATCGTGCGCGGGGCGGATAGCGTGCTGGCGCTGGATGAAGCCCAGTTCTGAGCTTGCTTTGATTTATCATGACGCCACGGCATGCCGTGGCGTTTTTTATGCGAGAATGCAGAAAATTCCATGCCGCAAGGATTGAAATGTTTGCGGCATGAGGCTTGCAAGCCAGTCTCCTTATGGTTCGCTTGTAAATATTAACGATGGCTGAAATTTGATCTGTCATCAAAACTACTTGCAAGCTATTGCAAAATCGCCGCCTTGCTGCTTAATCTAGCGTGCCAAGGCGGGATGTGTTCAGCATAATTTTTGATGGCGGGAAGTCGATGGGTCTCGGGGATCACAACAAGTTGGTCGGCAAGTTGAATTTCGACAAGCTGCGCTTGCCGGGCGCGCAATGGCACAAAGCCTTGCCTGCGCTGGCGGTGGGCATTGCCGTGTTCTGGCTTGGCCAGCAGTTGAGCGGCTGGCTATCCCCGTCGTCGCGCGCGTACCGGGCGCTGGCGCCGGCCCAGCCGCAGGCCGCGGCGGCGGCTGTGGCTCAGGGACACTGGTTTGGCGAGGCGCCGCAGCAGCAGGCCGCCGCGCTGCCGCCGCTGCGCCTGCTGGGCGTGTATGCGCCTTCGCTGCCCGGCGTCCTGGGTTTCGCCATCGTGGACAACAACGGCCATGCCGAACCGCTGCTGCAGGGCAAACAAACCGCTGACGGCTGGGAGTTGGTGAAAGTCGCGCCGAATGGCGTGACCATCCGTTCCGGCGGCAGCGAGCAGTTCGTTCCGCTGCAGGCCCGCAATGGCGGTGCGGGCGGCGCGGACGCCGCGACGCAGCCGCCGCCCCAGGCGCCCGGCCAGATGCAGCCCCCTCCGATGCCCGGCGCAGTGCCGGTGCCGGTGCCGGTGCCGGTGCCGGTGCCCAGCCAGAATTCCGTACCCGATGCTCCGCCCCAACCCGCGGTCGATCCTGCCGCGATGATTCGCCAATAAGAGAGTGCAATGCGAATTTCCAAACTCGTCGCCACCCTGGCCTTGGTCTACAGCTGTCAACTGCTGGCGGCGCCGCAGAACGACACGGTGATGCTCAACTTCGTCAACGCCGACATCGAGACCGTGGTCAAGGCGATAGGCGAAATCAGCGGCAAGAACTTCATCATCGATCCGCGCGTCAAGGGCACGGTCAATATCGTGTCCAGCCGGCCGGTGCCGCGCGCCTTGTCCTATCAGGTGCTGCTGTCGTCGTTGCGGCTGCAGGGTTTCTCCGCAGTGGAAGGCAATGGCGTGATCAAGATCGTGCCGGAGGCCGACGCCAAGCTGCATGCCCGGGCGGTCAAGCGCGTGCCGCGCGGCGACGGCGACCGGCTGATCACCAAGGTATTCGCGCTGCAGAACAGCAACGCCAATCAACTGGTTCCGGTGATCCGGCCCTTGGTGTCGCCCAACAACACGGTGGCGGCCTATCCGCAGTCCAACGCCCTGATCGTCACCGACTACGCCGAGAACATCCAGCGCATCGAGTCCATCATCGAGTCGGTGGAGTCGGCCGCCTCCGGCGACACCGCGGTGATTCCGGTGCTGTTCGGCTCGGCGGTGGAATTGGCCGGCACCTTGAACAAGCTGATGCAGGACGGTGGCGCAGAGGGCGGCAAGACCAGCATCCTGGCCGATCCGCGCGCCAATGTGCTGATGGTCAAGACCGACGCGCCAGGCAAGATAGGCAAGATCAAGAGCCTGCTGAAGGTGCTGGACCAGCCGAGCCAGGCCGGCTCCAATGTGCGGGTGGTGTATCTGAAGAACGCCCAGGCCGCCGATCTGGCCAAGACGCTGCGCACATTGCTCGCCAGCGAAGGGAGTCCGGTTCAGTCTCGCAGCACCATCAGCGCCACCGGTTCTGGCGGCAGCGCCAGCCTGATGAGCGGCGTAGGTGGCAGCCAGTCAGGCAACGGCAACACGGCGCCCAGCGCCGCGCCCGTGATGGATAATGCCGCGCCAGCCGCATCCGCGGCTTCCTCAAGCCCCGCCGGCGTCGGCGTCGGCGCCATGATTCAGGCCGATAGCAACAGCAACGCGCTGATCCTCAACGTGCCCGATCCGATGTACCAGAACCTGCGCAATGTGATCGACTTGCTCGACAAGCGCCGCGCCCAGGTTTACGTGGAAGCGCTGGTCATGGAGGTGTCGGCCAGCCGCGATACCAAGATCGGCGTGCAGTGGTCGGCCAAGGTGGGTAATAACGGGCTGATCGGCGGCAGCTACCCCAAGGCGCCGCCTATTGTGGGCCAGAGCACCGCCACCACGCCGACCCCGTTTGCCAACCTGGTCAACAGCCTGACCGGCGGCGGCTTGACGGCTGGCATCATCAACAATATCACGGTCGGCGGGGTGCAGATCCCCACGCTGGGACTGTTGGCGCAGGCGCTGGAGGATGAGGCTCAGGGCAATCTGGTGGCCAGCCCGCAGCTGGTCACCATGGACAATGAAAAAGCCAAGATCGTCATCGGCCAGGAAGTCGGCGTCAAGACTGCCGCTTATGCCGCCGGCTCAAGCGGTAGCAGCAGCGCGCCTTACAATACCTATGACCGCAAGACGGTGGGCTTTGGCCTGGAGATCACGCCGCAGATTTCCGAGAGCGGCACCATACGCCTGAAGATCAGCCAGGCGGCCGATTCCATCGACGCGCAGACGCTGAATAACGACGCCGGCCCCACCTTCAATCGCCGCACCCTGGATACCGTGGTGACGGTCAACGATGGCGGCATGGTGGCGCTGGGCGGCCTGACTCAGCAAAATACCGGCAATACCGAACAGAAAGTGCCGCTGCTTGGCGATATTCCCTTCCTGGGCAACTTTTTCAAGTATCAGGAAAAGTCCAACGACAAGAAAAATCTGATGATTTTCATCCGCCCCACCATCATCCGCGACGAAACGGGCAACCGCGCCGTAGCGGAAGAGCGTTATCGCTACCTGAAAGCCGACACGGTGGAGACGGCAAATCAGAAAATGACCTTGGATCCGAAGGAAATGCTGAAGCTGGTGCCTAAGGGCGGTATCAGCGATGCGCTGAATTCGATGAGCCAAGCGGAAGACAAAGCCAAGGCAGCGCAATGATGTCGGCCAAGCTCTCCACCTTGCTGCCGTTTCCCTTCGCCCGCGCCAACGGGGTGATTCTGCTGGATGGCGAGAGCGGCCGCCAGCTGCTGCTGCGCGAGGACGCGCGGCCGGCGGCCTGGGCCGAGGCGCTGCGCCTGCACGGCGGGCCGCTGGTGGGCGCGGAAACTTTGACAGCCGCCCAGTTCGACAAGCGCTTGTCCGAGCACTACGCCAGCCGAGACGGCGCGGCGGCGGAAATGATGGACGACATCGGCCAGGACATGGACCTGAACCAGATGGTCGAATCCTTGCCCACGGTGGAGGACCTGCTGGAGAGCGAGGGCGACGCGCCCATCATCCGCATGATCAACGCCTTGTTGACGCAGGCGCTGCGCGACGGCGCGTCGGACATCCACATCGAAGCGTTTGAAGACCGCTCCGTCGTCCGCTTCCGCCTGGACGGCACGCTGCGCGACGTGGTCAGCCCGCACCGCGCGCTGCACGCGGCCATGGTGTCGCGGATCAAGATCATGTCCGGCATGGACATCGCCGAAAAACGCATCCCGCAAGATGGCCGCATCTCGCTGCGCCTGGGCGGCCGGCCGGTGGACGTGCGCGTCTCCACGCTGCCCACCAGCCACGGCGAGCGCGTGGTGCTGCGTCTCTTGGACAAGGAAAACGCGCGGCTGGACCTGGCCACGCTGGGCATGGCCGCCGACACCCTGGCCTCGGTCGACAAACTGATCAATCAGCCGCACGGCATCCTTTTGGTCACCGGCCCCACCGGCTCCGGCAAGACCACCACGCTGTACGCCGCGCTGTCGCGCCTGGACGCCAGACACACCAATATCATGACGGTGGAAGACCCGGTGGAGTACCACCTGGACGGCGTGGGCCAGACCCAGGTCAATCCCAAGATCGACATGAGCTTCGCCAAGGCCCTGCGCGCCATTCTGCGCCAGGACCCGGACGTGGTGATGATAGGCGAGATCCGCGACCTGGAAACCGCGCAGATCGCGGTGCAGGCGTCCTTGACCGGCCACCTGGTGCTGGCGACGCTGCACACCAACGACGCCGCCAGCGCGGTGACGCGGCTCACCGACATGGGCGTGGAGCCGTTTCTGCTGGCGTCCAGCTTGCTGGGCGTGATGGCGCAGCGTCTGGTGCGCCGCGTCTGCCCGCAGTGCAAGGCGCCGCACCCGGTGCCGCTGGAAGACGATCCGTCCGCGGTGCACTATCGGCCCGTCGGTTGCCCGGCTTGCGGCGGCTCCGGCTACAAGGGGCGTTACGGCATCTACGAGCTGATGCTGGTGGACGACACCATGCAGCGGCTGATCCATGACCGCGCCTCCGAGCAGCGCCTGCGCGACCATGCCGCGCGCCACGGCATGCGCAGCCTGCGCGACGACGGCCTGCGCTGGGTCAAGGCCGGCGAAACCAGCCTGGAAGAAATCCTGCGGGTGACGAGGAGCTGATGGCCGCCTTCAAGTACACCGCTTACGACGCGGCGGGCAAGGAGCAAAGCGGACTGTTGGAGGCCGACTCCGCCCGCGCCGCGCGCGCGCAGCTGCGCGAACGCGGCTTGCTGCCGGTGACGGTGGACAGCGTCAATGCCAAGACCGGCGGCGCGGCCAGCAATGTGCTGCGCCGCGGCCTGCCGCGCGCCGAATTGGTGATGATCACCGAGCAGCTGTCCACCTTGCTGAATGCCGGCTTGACGCTGGAAAAAGCGCTGACCGCCGTGACCGAGCAAGCGGAAAACCCGCGCAGCCGCACGGTGCTGGCCGCGCTGCGCAGCGACATCCTGGAGGGCAAGAGCTTCGCCCAGGCGCTGTCCGCCGCGCCCGGCGTGTTTTCGCCCCTGTACCGCTCGCTGGTGCAGGCCGGCGAGCAATCCGGCCACCTGGACATGGTGATGGCGCGCCTGGCGGAATACCTGGACAAGCGCCAGAACACGCAGCAGAAAGTCACGCTGGCCTTGGCCTATCCGGCGGTGGTGACCCTGGTGGCCATCCTGGTGGTGGCCGGCCTGATGAGCTATGTCGTGCCGCAGGTGGTCAGCGTCTTCGCCCAGACCAAGCAGACGCTGCCGTTTCTGACCCGCGCCCTGATGGCCTGCAGCGATTTCCTGCGCCAGTGGGGCGTGGCCTTGCTGATTGCCATCGTCGCCGCGGTGTTTTTGGCCGCGCGCGCCTTGCGCGCGCCGGCGCTGAAACGCCGCTTCCACGAGCGGGTGCTGAAGCTGCCGGTGTTCGGCCGCCTGTTCCGCGCGCTGAACACCGCGCGCATGGCCAGCACGCTGTCCATTCTGGTCGGTTCCGGCGTGCCGCTGCTGACCGCGCTGGAAACCGCGCGCGGACTGATGTCCATGCTGCCGATGCAGGACGCGGTGGCCGACGCGATGAACAAGGTGCGCGAGGGGATTTCGCTGTCGCGCGCGCTGAACGCCAGCAAGAAGTTTCCGCCGGTGCTGATCCACCTGATTTCCAGCGGCGAGGCCAGCGGGACGCTTTCGCACATGCTGGACCGCGCCGCCCAGCAGCAGGAGCAGGAGGTCGAGCGCAAGCTGGCCACCTTCACCACCCTGATGGAGCCGCTGCTGATCCTGGTGATGGGCGGCATGGTGCTGTTGATCGTGCTGGCCATCATGATGCCTATCATCGACATGAACCAGATGGTGCATTGAACGGCATATCTCGACCATTCAAGCTTGTAACCCGCCAAATCGATTCGGGCGGTGATATTGAAACTCAGGAGTCACAATGAAACAGCTCAAACACGCCGCCCAGCGCGGCTTCACCCTGATCGAAATCATGGTGGTGATCGTCATCCTCGGCGTGCTGGCCGCGCTGGTGGTGCCCAAGGTGATGAGTCGGCCGGACGAGGCGCGCATCGTCGCCGCCAAGCAGGACATCGGCGCCATCAGCCAGGCGCTGAAGCTGTACCGCCTGGACAACGGCCGCTACCCGACCACCGACCAGGGCCTGCAGGCGCTGGTGCAGAAGCCGGCCGCCGCGCCGGAGCCTAAGAACTGGAAGCCCGGCGGCTATCTGGAGCGCCTGCCCAAGGATCCGTGGGGCAATCCGTATCAATACGCCAATCCCGGCACTCATGGCGAGATCGACATCTGGAGCTTCGGCGCCGATGGCCAGCCGGGCGGCGAAGGCAACGACGCCGACATCGGCAACTGGGACAGCGGCAAGTAAGCCGGAGGGCTGGACTTGAGCCTGGCGGCGCGCGCGCGCGGCTTCACGCTGATCGAGGTGATGGTGGTGATGCTGATCATCGGCGTCCTCGCCACCACCGTCACGCTGAGCCTGAGGCCGGACACCCATCGTCTGTTGAGCGACGAGGGCTACCGCTTCGCGCGCGTGCTGGAGCAGGCCGGCGACGCCGCCGAGATGGGCGACATGCTGGCCTTGAGCTGGAACGGCAAAGGCTATGTTTTCGCGCGGCAGGACGATAACGGCAACTGGAGCCAGGTCAACGACGAATTGCTCGCGCCGCACGCGTGGCCGGACGGCATCGCCGGCGGAGGTTTGTTGCTGGATGGCCAGTCGTGGCCAGCCGATAGGCCGCTGTTGCTATGGCAGAACGGCCGCGCCGCCGCTCTGGCGCTGCAACTGGACGGCGCGGGCCGCAAGCTGACGGTGCTGCAGTCTCCGCTGGGGCGGGTGACCGTGACGGACGGCTCATGAAGCGGCAAGCAGGTTTCACCTTGTTCGAAGTGCTGGTCGCGCTGGCCATCATCGCGGTGGCGCTGGGCGCGCTGTTGCGCGCCACCGGCCTGGCGGCCGACAACGCCGAAGGCATGGAGCGGCGGATGCAGGCCAACTGGGAGGCGCAGAACCAGATCGCCGCGATGCAGGCGCTGCGCCAGTTTCCCGAGCCGGGGCAGCAGGCCGGCGAAAGCAAATCCGATGGCGTGGAGTGGCGCTGGGAGCGCGAGGTAAGCACCACGCCGAATCCGAATTTCCGCAAGGTGGTGGTGCGCATTCTGGCGCCGGGCGCCGGCCGCTACGTGCTGGCCGAGATCACAGGCTATCTGAGGCAGCAGCCGGGAGGCGGCGGTTGAGCGCGCGCAAGCAGGGCGGCATGACGCTGCTGGAAATCCTGGTGGCGATGAGCCTGTTGGCCATTCTGTCGGTGATGGGATACAAGGCATTCGGCTCCTTGTTGATCGCCCGCGAGCGGCTGATGCAGACCGGCCAGCAGTGGGTGGATGCCGCGCGCGCCTTCCGCCGGCTGGAGAGCGACCTGACAGGCCTGCAGCCGCAGGCCAGCCAGGCCGATCCGATGCAAGGCCAGGCGCTGGGCGCCAGCACGCTGACCTTGCAGCAGGATGGCAATGGCCAGACGCTGGCGTTGGAGTCGGTGTCCACCCGCTATCCCAGCGGCAAGGAGCGTGTGATCTACCATGCCGGGGCGGGCGGACTGTCGTGGTCGGCCGGCGATGCCGGCGGCGGCCAGCCGGCGGTCTATCCGCTATTGGGCGCGGAGATGAAAGTGAGCTGGCGTGTGTTGCTGAATGATGGCAGCTGGCAGGATGCCTGGCCCAGCGGCGGTGGCCAGGGCCTGTCCGCGCGCGGGCTGGAAATGCGCATCGCGATGCCGGGCGCGCGGCAGGTGCATAGATTGTGGGTGTTGCCATGAGGCGGCAGTCCGGCATGGCGGTGATCATGGCGCTGCTGATCGTGGCGCTGGCCACCACGGCGGCCAGCCTGGTGCTGTGGCAGCAGGGCTTGTGGTGGCATCAGCTGGAAAACGACAAGAGCCGCGCCCAGCTGCGGCTGGTGGCCGAGGCGGGCCTGGGCTGGGCGATGGAAATCCTGCGCTTCAATAATGTCAGCGGCAACGGCGTGGTGGCGTTGTCCCAGCTTTGGGCGCAGCCCCTGCCGCAGACCGAGGCGCAGGGCGTGAAGGTCAGCGGCGCGCTGACCGATTTGCAGGGGCGCTTCAACATCAACTCGCTGGTCAATGACGGCGGGCAGGTGGATAAGGACCAGCTGATGTTTTACCGCGACCTGCTGAAGACGCTGAGCCTGCCCAGCACCTTGTCCGAACCCTTGCTGCGCAAGCTGCGCGGCTTGTCGGACAGCGAGGACCCGCTGGCGCAGCCCGATCAGGGCGCGGCGCCGCGGCCCAGCCATCCGCTGGCGCGGGTGGAAATGCTGCGCTGGTTGCCGGGCTACACGCCAGAGGTGATGGACAAGCTGTCGCCGCACATCGCCGCCTTGCCGCCGACGGCGACGACGATCAACGTCAATACCGCCACGGACAAGGTGCTGAAGACGCTGATGCCGGGGATAGGCGATGGCAATCTGATGGTGATGATGAAGCAGCGGCAGACCGTTTACTACCGCGACAAGGCCGATTTTCTGGCCCGGCCGCCGGGCAATATGGTCAAGAGCAACTTCGGCAATATGGTAGGCGTCGCCTCCAATTATTTTCTGCTCGACAGCCGCTCCAGCTATGGCAAGGCCAAGCTGCGGATGCGGGCGATGATTTACAGCAACCTCAATGTCGTCCGGCTGGTGTGGCGACAGGATGGCAATGACGACCGCGCCCTGGCGGCGCGGTCTGGTGGAGAAATCAATGACGACGCTGCGACTCTATCTGCGGGCGGGTTGGCCCGATAGCGAGCCGGGCCTGCCGTGGGCTTTGCTGGGCGCGCGCGGCGAACTGGCCGCGCAGGGCGACAGCACGCCCGGAGGATGGCCCAAGGCCGACCATTGCGAACTAGTGCTGCCGGCAGGCCGCACGCTGTTCAGCGAGGTGAAACTGCCGGATGCGGTGAAGCAGCCGACGCCTGCGGTGATAGGCTTCGCGCTGGAAGAGGGCTTGGGCAATGACCCGGCGTCCAATCTGTACGCGCTGGGCGACGCAGGGGCCGACGGCCGGCGTGCGGTCGCTGTGACCGAGGCGGCGGCGGTGCGCCGCGCCGTGGCCATGTTGAAGAGCCTGGGCCGGCTGTGCGACCGCATCGTGCCGGAGGAGTGCCTGCTGGCGCCGCCGCCGGCTGGCGGCTGGAGCGTGACGCGCCTGGCCGACCGCTGGCTGGTGCGCGCCGCTTCGCCTTTCGCCGCGAGCTTGCCGCGCGGCGGCGCGGCGCTGGAGCAGGCGCTGTTCAGCTCGTTGCTGACCGCTGCCGTGCCGGCCCGCTTGCAGCTGAGCGGGGTGGACAGCGCGGACGAACTATTGTCGCGGCTGCCGGGGTGGCAGGGCGAAACCGCGCGCGGCGAGGCTTACGATTGGCGCAGCGGCCGCCGCCATGGCCACTTCGACTTCGCTCAAGGCGAGCTGGCGGCCAACCGGCGTTGGCGCGACTGGGCGCCGTCGCTGAAACGGGCGGGCTGGCTGCTGGGCGGCTTGCTCGCGGCGCAGCTGGCGCTGACGCTGAGCCAGTCCGCCTGGTATGCCTGGCAGAAGTACAGCCTGTCGCAGCAGATCAGGAGCGCCGCCACGCCGTGGATAGGCGGCCAGGCCTTGCCGGGCAGCAGCGCCTTGCCCATGCTGCGCGCGGTGGACAAGCTCAGGCTGAGCCATGGCCTGCCGGCGCGCGACGATATGGTGGAACTGATGGGCGCGCTGGCGGCGGTGGCCGGACGCGACCTGCAGGTGCGCCAAATGGAATATGAGGCCGGCCGGCTGAAGCTGCAGGTCGCGGAGGTGCCGGCGGAAAGCCTGGCGCGCTGGCGCAAGCTGCTGGCGGCGCGGCAGATCATGCTGGACGCGACGAGCAGTCAGCCCGGCAGCAAGCAACTGGTGGTGGCGCGGGAGCCGTGACGATGAAAGCGTACAAACAACAGTTTCTCGATTACTGGCGGCAGCGCACCGTGCGCGAGCAGCGGCTGCTGGCGGCCATGGCGGCGGTGCTGGGCGCGGCTTTCCTGTATCTGGGAGTATGGGAGCCGGCCAATGCCTCGTTGCAGCGCAACCGCGCGGCGGTGGCGCGCTTGCAGGCGGAGCAGGGCATGGTGCAGGCGCTGGCGGACGAAGCGGCCAAATTGAAGCGCCAGCCGGCGCAGGCTCCGCTGCCGGCCAAGGAATTGATACCGCTGCTGCAGCAAACGGCCAAGGGCCAGGGCTTGCCGGGCGGCATCCAGTTCAATCCCGAAGGCGATTCCGGCGTCAGCATGGAAGGCGTGATGGGGTTTGACGATTGGGTGCGCTTCGCCGGCGTATTGTCGGCGCAGCAGCAGGTGCGCGTGCTGAACGTCAAGGTGGAGGCGCAGCCGGTGCCGGGGCAGGTGAAGATCAAGGCGCTGCTGGCGCATGCGGGGGCGGAGGCATGAGGCGCAAGATAGGGAAGGGCTTGGCCCTGGCGCTGCTGTTCCTGGCGGGCGCGCTGTCGGCCCTGCCGGCCAGTTGGCTGTCGTGGCCGGTGGCCAGGCTCAGCGATCGGCATTGGGATGTCAACGAGGCCAAGGGCACGGTGTGGAACGGCAGCGCGCAGCTGGTGTATCTGGGACCGTCGGGCGAAGTGCAGACCATGAGCCCGCTGGCCTGGCAATGGCAGCCGCGCGCACTGCTATCCGGCCTGCTGGCGTGGCATGTGGACAGCGCCGGCCAGCCGGGGCTGGTGCAGCTGGGATTCGGCAAGCAGGAGGTGAGAGGGCTGGCCGTCTCCTTGCCGGTGGCGGCGCTGGCCAATCTGTCCAAGACCTGGCAGGCGGCGCGGCTGGGCGGCGAGCTGCAATTGAACATCCCGCAGCTGGCGCGCCAGGGCAAGACAATCAGCGGCAGCGCGCAATTATTGTGGCGCGGCGCGTCCACCCCGCTGACGACGGCGCTGCCGTTCGGCAGCTATCAGCTGGATCTGTCCGGCACGCCGCAAGGGCTGAGCCTGAACCTGTCCACGCTGGAGGGCCCGCTGATGCTGAACGGCCAGGGCAGCTGGCCGGCCAACGGCGCCTTCCATATGGCCGGCACGGCGGATAGCCCGCCCGACAAGTACGATGCGCTCAAGCCCTTGATGCTGATGCTGGGGCAACCGTCCGGGCCGACCAGCGTCAGTTGGCAGTCCAAGACCGGCATGTGACGGTTTTTTTGCAAAATTCGGCTAATCGATATTGTGCGGTCGCAAAATGCGCGGTAATATAGAAAGGTTTAACCAAACGGGACAGGCGCAGGCGCCGAGTCCCGTTATTCACATAAGAATTTTGAAAATCCCAGGGTGTGAAACCAGAAACCGGCGCAGCCGGTTTTTGTGTAAGCGCCCAGGCAAAGCAACAGGAGCCAGCCAGTGTCAAACCTCCCCGCAATCCTTGTCTTGGCTGACGGCACGCTTTTCAAAGGTAGTGCTATCGGTGCCACCGGCCATACGGTGGGTGAGGTGGTATTCAATACCGCCATCACCGGTTACCAGGAGATCCTGACGGATCCCTCCTATACCAGGCAGATCGTCACTCTCACTTATCCCCACATTGGCAATGTCGGCGCGAATTCGGAAGACACCGAATCCCGCGCCGTTTTTGCATCCGGGCTCATCATCCGCGATTTGCCGCTGCTGCACAGCAACTTCCGCGCTGAAGATTCGCTGTCCGATTACCTGAAAAAGCACAATGTCGTCGCCATCGCCGACATCGACACCCGCAAGCTGACCCGCATCCTGCGCGAGAAGGGCGCCCAGGCCGGCTGCATCATGGCCGGCGACATCGACGAAGCGCGCGCGTTGGAACTGGCGCGCGGTTTCGGCTCCATGGCCGGCCAGGACCTGGCCAAGGTGGTCAGCTGCCAGAAGCCTTACGCCTGGACCGAGAAGGAATGGAAGCTGGGCGCGGGCTACCAGGTGCAGTCGTCCACCCGTTACCACGTGGTGGCCTATGACTTCGGCGTCAAGCACAACATCCTGCGCATGCTGGCCGAGCGCGGCTGCCAGCTGACCATCGTGCCGGCGCAGACGCCGGCGGCCGATGTGCTGGCGATGAATCCGCACGGCGTGTTCCTGTCCAACGGCCCCGGCGACCCGGAACCGTGCGACTACGCCATTTCCGCCATCCGCGAGATTCTGGAAACCAAGTTGCCAGTGTTCGGCATCTGCCTGGGCCACCAGCTCTTGGGCCTGGCCACCGGCGCCAACACCTCCAAGATGAAGTTCGGCCACCACGGCGCCAATCATCCGGTGCAGGATCTGGACAGCGGCCGCGTGATGATCACCAGCCAGAACCATGGCTTCCAGGTGGACGAAACCAGCCTGCCGGCCAATGTCCGCGTCACCCACCGCTCGCTGTTCGACGGCACGGTGCAGGGCATCGCGCTGACTGACCGCCCGGCCTTCTCCTTCCAGGGCCACCCGGAAGCCAGCCCGGGACCGGAGGACGTGGCTTATCTGTTCGACCGTTTCATCGCGGCGATGGCCGCGCGGCAGTAAGGGCGGAGTCGAATCATGTTGGGCATTACCGACCTTACCACCTACTTGATCGGCACGCTGATCGTCATCCTGTTGCCGGGGCCGAACGCCATGTATGTGCTGTCGGTGGCGGCGCAGCGCGGCAAGCGCGCCGGTTTCGCCGCGGCCGGCGGCGTGGTCAGCGGCGACTTCATCCTGATGACGCTGGCGGCCACCGGCGCGGCCGGCCTGCTGCAGGCCAATCCGGCGTTGTTCGCGGTGGTCAAGTACATCGGCGGCGGCTATCTGGCCTGGCTGGGCATCAATATGCTGAAGTCCGGCCTCTTGGCCTGGCGCCGCGCGCGTCGCGGCGAAGAGTCCGCCTTGGCGGCGTCGCCGTTGTCCGGCGGCCATCCGTACCGCAAGGCCCTGCTGATCAGCCTGATGAATCCGAAGGCCATCCTGTTCTTCGTATCGTTCTTCGTGCAGTTCGTCGATCCGGCCTATCCGCACCCGGCGCTGACCTTCGCCGCGCTCGGCGCCATCGTGCAGTGCTGCAGCATCGCCAATCTGTCCATGCTGATCCTGCTGGGCGACAAGCTGGCCGCGGCCTTTCGCCGCCGCCGCAAGCTGACGGCGGCGCTGGGTGGCTCGGTGGGGGCCATCTTCGTCGGATTCGGCGCCAAGCTGGCGGCGGCCAGCCTGTAAGGTCAATAGTGAACATGCCGCGTCGCCGAGTGCGGCGCGGCCGGAAAATACAAGTCATCAAAGAGTAGAAGCCATGCCAAAGCGTACCGACATCAAAAGCATTCTGATCATTGGCGCCGGCCCGATCGTCATCGGCCAGGCCTGCGAGTTCGACTACTCCGGCGCCCAGGCCTGCAAGGCGCTGCGCGAGGAAGGCTACAAAGTCATCCTGGTCAACTCCAACCCGGCCACCATCATGACCGACCCGGACATGGCCGACGTCACCTACATCGAGCCCATCAGCTGGCCGGTGGTGGAAAAGATCATCGCCAAGGAGCGTCCGGACGCCATCCTGCCGACCATGGGCGGCCAGACCGCGCTGAACTGCGCGCTGGACCTGGCCAAGCACGGCGTGCTCGAAAAATATAAAGTGGAGCTGATCGGCGCCACCGAAGACGCCATCGACAAAGCGGAAGACCGCGGCCGCTTCAAGGAAGCCATGGCCAAGATCGGCTTGTCCTGCCCGCTGTCCTTCGTCTGCCACACCATGGAAGAGTCGCTGGAGGCGCAAGCCAAGGTCGGCTTCCCCACGCTGATCCGTCCGTCGTTCACCATGGGCGGCTCCGGCGGCGGCATCGCCTACAACCGCGAAGAATTCCTGGCGATCTGCGAGCGCGGCTTCGAAGCCTCCCCCACTCATGAGCTGCTGATCGAGCAGTCGGTGCTGGGTTGGAAAGAGTATGAGATGGAAGTTGTGCGCGACAAGAACGACAACTGCATCATCATCTGCTCGATCGAAAACTTCGACCCGATGGGGGTGCACACCGGCGACTCCATCACCGTGGCGCCGGCGCAGACGCTGACCGACAAGGAATACCAGATCATGCGCAACGCCTCCCTGGCGGTGCTGCGCGAGATCGGCGTCGACACCGGCGGCTCCAACGTGCAGTTCGCCACCAATCCGGCCACCGGCGAGATGATCGTCATCGAGATGAACCCGCGCGTGAGCCGCTCGTCCGCGCTGGCGTCCAAGGCCACCGGCTTCCCGATCGCCAAGATCGCCGCCAAGTTGGCGGTCGGCTTCACGCTGGACGAACTGAAGAACGACATCACCGGCGGCGCCACCCCGGCCTCCTTCGAGCCTTCGATAGATTACGTGGTCACCAAGATCCCGCGCTTCGCCTTTGAGAAATTCCCGCAGGCCGACGACCGCCTGACCACGCAGATGAAGTCGGTGGGCGAAGTGATGGCCATGGGCCGCACGCTGCAGGAATCGATGCAAAAGGCGCTGCGCGGCCTGGAAACCGGCCTGTCCGGCTTCGACTCGGTCACCACCGACGAAGCCGCCATCCGCCACGAGCTGGGCGCGCCGGGACCGGAACGCATTCTGTACGTGGCCGACGCCTTCCGCATCGGCATGAGCCGCGACGACATCCACGCCGTCAGCAAGATCGACCCGTGGTTCCTGGCGCAGATCGAGGACATCGTCGGCGAGGAACAGGCGCTGTCCGGCCGCAAGGTCGAGGACATGGACTACGCCGAGCTGCGCCGCCTGAAGCGCAAGGGCTTCTCCGACCGTCGCCTGGGCGAGCTGCTGGGCACCGACCAGGCCGCCGTGCGCGCCAAGCGCTGGGCGCTGGGCCTGCACCCGGTGTACAAGCGAGTCGACACCTGCGCCGCCGAGTTCGCCACCAACACCGCCTATATGTACTCGACCTATGAGGAAGAGTGCGAATCCAACCCGTCGGACCGCAAGAAGGTGATGGTGCTGGGCGGCGGGCCGAACCGCATCGGCCAGGGCATCGAATTTGACTACTGTTGCGTGCACGCCGCGCTGAGCCTGCGCGAGTCCGGCTTCGAGACCATCATGGTCAACTGCAATCCGGAAACCGTGTCCACCGACTACGACACCTCGGATCGCCTGTATTTCGAGCCGCTGACGCTGGAAGACGTGCTGGAAATCTGCCGCATCGAAAAGCCGTTCGGCGTGATCGTGCAGTACGGCGGCCAGACCCCGCTGAAGCTGGCGCGCGCGCTGGAAGCCAACGGCGTGCCCATCATCGGCACCTCGCCGGACATGATAGACGCCGCCGAAGACCGCGAGCGCTTCCAGAAGCTGTTGAACGAGCTGGGCCTGAAGCAGCCGCCGAACCGCACCGCCCGCGCGCCGGCCGAGGCGATGAAGCTGGCCGAGGAAATCGGCTATCCGCTGGTGGTGCGCCCGTCCTACGTATTGGGCGGCCGCGCCATGGAAATCGTGCACGAGCCGGCCGATCTTGAGCGCTACATGCGCGAGGCGGTGAAGGTATCGAATGACAGCCCGGTGCTGCTGGACCGCTTCCTCAACGACGCCATCGAAGTGGACGTCGACTGCGTGTCCGACGGCCAGAACGTGGTGATCGGCGGCATCATGCAGCACGTGGAGCAAGCCGGCGTCCACTCCGGCGACTCCGCCTGCTCCCTGCCGCCGTACAGCCTGTTCCCGGCGCTGCAGGACGAGATCCGCCGCCAGACCGAGGCCATGGCGCGCGCGCTGAACGTGGTCGGCCTGATGAACGTGCAGTTCGCGATCCAGGGCGACACCATCTATGTGCTGGAGGTGAATCCGCGCGCCTCGCGCACCGTGCCTTTCGTCTCCAAGGTGACCTCGGCGCCGCTGGCGAAGATCGCCGCCCGCGCCATGGCCGGCATCAGCCTGACCGAGCAGGGCTTCACCAAGGAAGTGATCCCGCCGTTCTACGCGGTGAAGGAAGCCGTGTTCCCCTTCATCAAGTTCCCGGGCGTCGACACCATCCTGGGGCCGGAAATGAAGTCCACCGGCGAGGTGATGGGCGTGGGCAAAACCTTCGCCGAAGCCTACGTCAAGGCGCAGCTGGGCGCCGGCGACCGCCTGCCCAAGACCGGCAAGGTGTTCCTGTCGGTGCGCGACGGCGACAAGAACGGCGCGGTGGATGTGGCGCGCGAGCTGCAGCGTCTGGGCTTCGGCATCTGCTGCACACGCGGCACCGCCAAGCACCTGACCGAAGCCGGCCTGATCGTGCAGGTGGTCAACAAGGTGAACGAAGGCCGCCCGCACATCGTGGATATGATCAAGAACGGCGAAATCGATCTGGTGATCAACACGGTGGACGAGAAGCGCACCGCGATTCAGGACAGCCATTCGATCCGCCGTTCCGCCCTGCAGGCGCGCGTGCCGCAGTACACCACGCTGTCCGCCGCCAAGGCGGTGTGCGTGGGCATGAAGCACGCCGAGTCCTTCGCTGTGTACAGC
The DNA here is from genome assembly GCF_059916625.1 of Chromobacterium sp. CCUG 76385. Taxonomy (NCBI): domain Bacteria; kingdom Pseudomonadati; phylum Pseudomonadota; class Betaproteobacteria; order Neisseriales; family Chromobacteriaceae; genus Chromobacterium; species Chromobacterium sp. CCUG 76385. The sequence goes on along the minus strand of NZ_JAUCGU010000007.1, from coordinate 6,842 downwards.
GTGCAGCAATTGCACGCGCAGATCGCGGGTTGAGGCTAGCAGTCCATCGGTAGGCTTTGATGCGGAGGCGATTTGCCGTTACAATTCCGCTCAAACCCGCTTGTGCAAGCCGCCGTCCTGTACGGCGGCTTGTGCTTTTGATAAAGGCGGACAACCGCCTGTGGAGAATATTGTAATGACCAAAGTCCCGTTGACTGTACGCGGCGCCGAGCTTCTGAAGGAAGAACTGCAACGCCTGAAGAGCGTGGAGCGTCCGGCGGTGATCGAGGCGATCGCCGAGGCTCGTTCCCATGGCGACCTGTCGGAAAACGCCGAATACGACGCGGCCAAAGAACGTCAGGCCTTCGTCGAAGGCCGCATCGCCGAGCTGGAAGCCAAGCTGTCCAACGCCGTGATCATCAATCCGGCCGAGCTGGACGCCGATGGCCGCGTCGTGTTCGGCGCCACCGTCGAACTGATGGATCTGGAAACCGAAGAGAACGTGACCTACCAGATCGTCGGCGACGACGAAGCCGACATCAAGGTCAGCAAGGTATCGGTGAACTCGCCGATCTCGCGCGCCCTGATCGGCAAGGAAGCCGGCGACGTGGCCGAAGTGGTGGCCCCGGGCGGCATCCGCGAGTACGAAGTGCTCGACGTCAAGTACATCTGACCTGAATCCGAACCGCGCGCGATGCTTGATCGCGCGTTTTTCATGAGCGGCTTTCTGTTGCTGGGGGAAAAATGGACGGCTTGCGTGCTTTCGCCAAAACTTTCTGGATTGGCGGTTTGTGGGTAATCGGCCTGATCGTGGCGCCGGTGCTGTTCAAAACGCTGGACGCGGTGACTGCCGGCATGGTGGCCGGGCGTCTGTTCGCCGTCATCGCCTGGGTGGGGCTGGTGTGCGGCGTGTTCCTGATGGTGGACCTGGTGTGGCGCAATGGCGTGTCCGGCTTGAGGCAGGGGGCGTTCTGGCTCATTGTCGGCATGCTGGCGTGCACGCTGATCAACCAGTTTGGCGTGGCGCCTATCATCGTCACGCTGAAGCAACAGATGAACCATGCGGCCGAGGGCCTGTTCGGCGGCGGCTTCGCCACCTGGCATGCCATTTCCAGCCTGATCTACCTGGTGCAGAGCCTGCTCGGCCTGGCTTTTATCTGGCGCAGCGAGTAAGCGCCGCGCGCCTGGATGGCCGGCGCTGTGCCGCGCAGGCAACAAAAAAGCGGTGGCTGGGCCACCGCTTTTTGTTTACCGGCAAACGGACTCAGTCCTTCATCGCCTGCTTGTTTTTCGGCAGCGGGATGCGCTGCTTGTCGCTGGGGCGCCACAGCACCAACAGCTTGCCGATATGCTGAACCGGGGCGCAGCCCAGCTCGTCGCAGATCTGCTCGAACATGGCGACGCGGGCTTCGCGATCGTCGCCGAGCACGCGAACCTTGATCAGTTCGTGGGCGTCCAGATTGATGGCGATTTCGCGCACTACGGACTCGGTCAGGCCGTTGTTGCCGATCATTACCACCGGGTCGATGCCGTGCGCCAGACCTTGCAGGTACTTGCGCTGAAACGGCTTGATTTCAATTTTCATGGAAATACGGAATTCAAAGCAAAACGCGATTCTACTAGAATTTGCCCCTCCGCCCCAAATTTGGGCCTGAATTAACCGAAAAACAACAGGATAGCGCCGTGCGCCGCCGGTCCATCGGCTATCCTGAGCATTGAGACCACAGAAAGCGCCGAGATGGCAAGAAGCAAGAGCAGCAACGCCTGGTTGCAGGAACACGTCAACGACCAATATGTGCAAATGGCGCAGAAAGACGGCTATCGCGCCCGCGCCGCCTACAAGCTCTTGGAGATCAACGACAAGGATAAACTGATCCGCCCCGGCACCGTGCTGGCGGATCTGGGCTCCACGCCGGGCAGCTGGTCGCAAGTGGCGGCGCGCATCGTCGGCGACAAGGGCAAGGTGTTCGCGCTCGATATTCTGCCGATGGACCCGGTGCCGGGCGTCGATTTCATCCAGGGCGACTTCCGCGAAGAAGCGGTGTTGCGCGAGTTCGAGCAATTATTGGGCGGCCGCGCGCTGGATCTTGTAATTTCCGATATGGCACCCAATATGTCAGGCATGAGCGCCATCGATCAGGCCCGTAGTTTCCTCCTGTGCGAGCTGGCGCTGGATTTTGCGCGCGATCATTTGAAACCCGGCGGCCACTTTCTCGTCAAAGTGTTCCAGGGCAGCGATTTTCAGGATTACCTCAAGGCCATGCGCGAGCTGTTCGGCGAGGTGGTCACCCGCAAACCCAAGGCGTCACGCGATCGTTCCAGCGAAATCTATCTGCTGGGCAAGCATCGCCGCTGACACGAATGGGCGCGGAGCGTACAATCGTAGCCATTTAACGTACAAGCAACCAATAAAGTCAGGGCACAGAGGAGTCCGCTACTCGTGAACAATATCGGCAAAAACATCGCCATCTGGGTGATCATCGGCTTGGTGCTGATGACGGTGTTCAATCAGTTCAGCAAGCGCCAGGACACCCAGAACCAGCTCGAATACTCGCAGTTTGTCAGCGATGTCGAGTCCGGCAAGGTGCAGTCCCTGACCATAGAGGGGCATCCGCTGCGCGGCCAGTGGCTGAAAGGCAAGCTGACCGACGGCACCGCCTTCTCCACTTTCGCTCCGTACGATCCGCAGCTGGTGGACGACCTGATCAAGAACAATGTGCGCTTCTCCGCCAAGCCGGAGGAGGAGCCGTCCATGCTGATGAGCATCTTCATCAGCTGGTTCCCGATGCTGCTGTTGATCGGCGTGTGGGTGTTCTTCATGCGCCAGATGCAAGGCGGCGGCAAGGGCGGCGCGTTCTCGTTCGGCAAGAGCAAGGCGCGCATGCTGGACCAGGACGCGAACACCGTGATGTTCGCCGACGTGGCCGGCTGCGACGAGGCCAAGGAAGAAGTGAAGGAAATCGTCGATTACTTGCGCGATCCTTCCCGCTACCAGAGCCTGGGCGGCCGCATTCCGCGCGGCATCCTGCTGGCCGGTTCGCCGGGCACCGGTAAAACCCTGCTGGCCAAGGCCATCGCCGGCGAAGCCAAGGTGCCGTTCTTCAGCATCTCCGGCTCCGACTTTGTCGAAATGTTCGTCGGCGTCGGCGCGGCGCGCGTGCGCGACATGTTCGAGCAGGCCAAGAAGAACTCTCCGTGCATCATCTTCATCGACGAAATCGACGCGGTCGGCCGCCAACGCGGCGCCGGCCTCGGCGGCGGCAACGATGAGCGCGAGCAGACGCTGAACCAGCTCTTGGTGGAAATGGACGGCTTCGACACCAATTCCACGGTGATCGTGATCGCCGCCACCAACCGTCCGGACGTGCTGGACCCGGCGCTGCAACGCCCGGGCCGCTTCGACCGCCAGGTGGTGGTGCCGCTGCCGGACATCCGCGGCCGGGAGCAGATCCTGAACGTGCACATGCGCAAGGTGCCGATCGCCGCCGACGTCAACGCCGAAGTGATCGCCCGCGGCACGCCGGGCTTCTCCGGCGCCGACCTGGCCAACCTGATCAACGAGGCCGCCCTGTTCGCCGCCCGCCGCAACAAGCGTCTGGTGGACATGGAAGACCTGGAGTCCGCCAAGGATAAGATCATGATGGGCGCCGAGCGCCGCAGCATGGTGATGACCGAGGAAGAAAAGCGCAACACCGCTTACCACGAGTCCGGCCACGCCGTCGTCGCCAAGCTGCTGCCGAAGTCCGACCCGGTGCACAAGGTCACCATCATCCCGCGCGGCCGCGCGCTGGGCGTGACCATGCAGCTGCCGGAGCAGGACCGCTTCGCCTACGACCGCGGCTACCTGCTGGACCGTCTGGCCATTCTGTTCGGCGGCCGCATCGCCGAAGAGCTGTTCATGAACCAGATGACCACCGGCGCCAGCAACGACTTCGAGCGCGCCACGCAAATGGCGCGCGACATGGTCACCCGCTACGGCATGAGCGACAAGCTGGGCCCGATGGTGTACGGCGAGAACGAGGGCGAAGTGTTCCTCGGCCGCTCCATCACCACCCACAAGAACCTGTCGGAAGCCACGCTGCAGCAAGTCGATCAGGAAATCCGCCGCATCATCGACGAGCAATACTCGCTGGCGCGTCGTCTGCTGGAAGAGAACCGCGACAAGGTGGAGGCCATGACCGCGGCGTTGCTGGAGTATGAAACCATAGACGCCGAGCAAATCAACGACATCATGGCCGGCAAGCCGCCGCGTCCGCCCAAGCCGGGTTCCGGTTTCGCCGCCAAGCCGGAGGAAACCAAGCCGGCCGAGCCAACCGAACCGGCTGCCTCGTCGGCGACGTCCGATCCGGCTCAGGAAGTCTGATCCTGCAACCGTCTCCAACCGGGCAAGCCTCAACGGGCTTGCCCGGTTTTGCATTATTGCCCGCTGGTTGGTCAGGGTATCTGGAGCGCGAGATAAGATGAAAACCTTGTTGTGCGGGCGTTTCACGCTCGATCTGTCCCGTCCGCTGGTGATGGGCATACTCAATGTCACGCCGGATTCGTTCTCCGATGGCGGCCGCTTCAACCGCCTGGAAGACGCCTTGCGCCGCGCGGAGGCGATGCTGGCCGAAGGCGCGGATATTCTGGACATCGGCGGCGAATCGACGCGGCCGGGCGCGCCCTTCGTCAGCCCGCAAGAGGAAATGGTGCGGGTGCTGCCGGTGCTGGAGAAACTGCGCGATCTCGGCGCGCCGCTGTCGCTGGACACCCGCCGCGCCGAAGTGATGCGAGAGGCGCTGGCCCTGGGCGCGGTGGACCTGATCAACGATGTGTCGGCGCTGGAGGATGAGGGCGCGCTGCCCTTGGCCGCTTCTAGCCGTGCCGCCATCTGCCTGATGCACAAGCAGGGCAACCCGGACACCATGCAGGACAAGCCGCAGTATCAGGATGTGGTGGCCGAAGTGGCCGATTATCTGCAGCGCCGGGTGGCGCTGTGCATAGAGGCCGGCGTCGCCCGCGAACGGCTGCTGGTGGATCCGGGTTTTGGCTTCGGCAAGACCCTGGAACACAATCTGGCGCTGCTCAAACGCTTGGACGAGATCGAACGCATCGCCGGCGTGCCGCAATTGGTGGGGCTGTCGCGCAAGTCCATGCTGGGCGCGATCACTGGCGAGGCCGCGCCGGCGGAACGCCTGGGCGCCAGCGTGGCGGCCGCGTTGGAGGCGGCGCGGCGCGGCGCGGCGGTGATCCGCGTGCACGACGTCAAGGCGACGCGCCAGGCCTTGCAGCTATGGCAGGCGCTGCAGGAATCTTGATTTGAAACTGGTTTTCCCTGCCGGGATAATGGCAAAATGCCGGACTGATGGGTCCCAAGACCGTTATGTCCGGTATTCAACCGAAAAGAGAACACTGTAATGAGTCGCAAATATTTCGGCACCGATGGCGTGCGCGGCGAGGTCGGCAAGTTTCCGATCAATCCCGAATTCGTGATGAAACTCGGTTATGCCGCCGGCCGCGTGCTGGTCGATCATGACAAGGACAGCCGTCCCACCGTGCTGATCGGCAAAGACACCCGCATCTCCGGCTACATGCTGGAAGCCGCTTTGCAGGCCGGCTTTACTGCCGCAGGCGTGAATGTCTTGCTGACCGGCCCGCTGCCGACGCCGGGCATCGCCTACCTGACCCGCGCGCTGCGGCTGGAAGCAGGCGTGGTGATTTCGGCGTCGCACAATCCCTTCCACGATAACGGCATCAAGTTCTTCGCCGAGGGCGGCAACAAGCTGGACGACGCGCTGGAGCTGGAAATCGAAGCGATGCTGGATCAGCCGATGGCCACCAACGCCTCGCTGGAGCTGGGCCGCGCCCGCCGCATCGAAGGCGCCGCCGACCGTTACATCGAATTCTGCAAGAGCACCTTTCCCAACGAGATGAGCCTGAAGGGGCTGAAGCTGGTAGTCGATTGCGCCAACGGCGCCACCTACCACATCGCGCCCAAGGTGTTCCATGAACTGGGCGCCGAGCTGGTGGAGATCGGTTGCGAGCCTAACGGCTACAACATCAACGAGCGCGTCGGCGCGACGTATCCCAAGACGCTGCAGATGGCGGTGCTGGAGCACCAAGCCGACTTCGGCGTCGCGCTGGACGGCGACGGCGACCGCCTGATCATGGTGGACGCGGCTGGCCGCGTCTACGACGGCGACCAGCTGATCTACATCATCGCCAAGGCCCGCGCGGCCTGCGGCGCGCTGAAGGGCGGCGTGGTCGGCACGGTGATGACCAATATGGCGATGGAGCTGGCGCTGCAGAAGCAGGGCGTGCCGTTCGGCCGCGCCAAGGTGGGCGACCGCTACGTGCTGGAAATGCTGCATGCCGACGGCTGGCAGGTGGGCGGCGAGGCCTCCGGCCACATCCTGTGCCTGGACAAGCACAGCACCGGCGACGGCATCATCTCCAGCCTGCAGGTATTGGCCGCGGTGCAGCAACTGGGCATGAGCCTGGCCGAGATCTGCGCCGACTGGCAACCGTTCCCGCAGACGCTGATCAATGTGCGCCATAACGGTTGCGACTGGAAGGCCGCCGCCGCCGCGCCGCTGGCCGAAGCCGAGGCCGCGCTGCATGGCCGCGGCCGCGTCGTATTGCGTCCGTCCGGCACCGAGCCGGTGGTGCGCGTGATGGTGGAGGCCGACGACAAGACACTGGCCGATACTTGGGCCAGCGCCATCGCCAAGGCGATCGAGGCGGTCGTGGTCTGATTCTGTCTGTCTCAGCAGAAAAAATGCCAACCCTCGGGTTGGCATTTTTTTTGGCTATGTCCCAATTGTAAGTTGGTAGCCTCTCCCCACCGCTTCCTGCAAACAATGCACAGGTTGTATCTGCTGATG
>NZ_JAUCGU010000006.1:0-154437 GCF_059916625.1 Chromobacterium sp. CCUG 76385 | reverse complement strand
GACTGGGTATCCATCATCACGCTCCTGGTGAGAGGCTTACTTCAGTGTAGTTACCAACTTGTAATTGGGACATAGCCTTTTGAAAGCCTTCGCACGTGGTAAATAAAAAACCTAGCCAGCTTGATTGGTAAATTCCTGCATTGACTTTGTTATTTTTTGATAGATGCCCATCTTTCCTCCATTTCTCTGAAAGACGAGAATAGTTTTTGAACATTAAGTCGGCCGCGCAATAGTAATGAGCATAAAGCGCAAGGACAGGGTCATGATCACGATGTGGTAGCTGGTTGTTATTGAAAATAATATTCTTGTCAATTTTTAGAGATCGGCTAGCTCCTTTTAAATAGTAAAGAATATAACCGGAATAACTTAATTCACCTGATTCGACAGCAGCCATAAAAACTTTTTCAAGCTCGTTCTCATTTTTAAATCCATATTCAATCATTTTTTTTTGGGCGAAATTGGCAAGTCGCCATATGTCGAATCCCCCAACTTCACCTAGTGAACCAAAGTCGAAATCAACAGATCCCGAGGGCAGGTGCACTGTACATCCGTAGCCATGCTTGAAGTATTTGGTACCGTCTTCAAGCTCGCCGTGTACTGGGATTTTGTATTCAACCCAGTCTTTGTTAGTTAATGGAATTTCTATGCCTGATTTTAATAAAAGAATAACGGCATTTAAAACGCTTTCTTGGTAGTCTGATATTAGCCTTGATAGTTTTTTATCCATAATTATTTAATTTAAGCGAAGTTGTGGAGTGTGCTGTCGGATGTTTAATGTTGTATGCGCTAAAATAAAATAATGAACTATACTATTAGTAGTTAATATGGAGGGTAAGTCAGTGGCAAAAGAATCTTTAGTTGGGCTGGTAGTTTTCGGTCTTTTGTTTGTCGCCTTTGTGATCTACGCAGGCAGCCACCGACAGCAAGACCACCAGCCACTGCGCAAAGCAAAGCGTGCTAGGGAATAGTATCTGAGTAGTATCCTTCGCCGGAATGGCCTATGACAATAGCGTTGCCGGTTGCTCTTGATGCGGGACCTGCCGTGGGTCCGTTTCTGCCATGATCTCGCCAGGCTTAACCCTTGCCACCTCTTCCATCCTTGGTTAGCTTTGAGTACAAGCACTTGGTTGATTTCACGGAGGCACCGATGCCAACAGAGTCCTTGGTAGCGCTTGTGGTGGTCGTTCTCGGCTTTGCTGCTCTAGCCGCCTATGCCGGCCACCAACGTAAAACCCACCACAAGCCCCGTCAGCCCAAGCACTGAGCGCTATGTTTGCAAGTCCGTTCTCCGGTAGAAATACTGCCGGCAGCCGTCTACTGTCGGCCCGGTTATGGGCTGGACGGAGAGCTTTGCAAGCAGCGCCTTCGGTGATGTCTTGGTGTCTCGCGCCAGTGTGCTGAGCGCCACATATTGCCGTTCAAAATCCGCAACGGCTTCGGCCGTGATCCAGAGTTGGGTCTGATTGCGGAGGGTCGATGCCAGCAATTGGCGTTGCACCAGGTGGTATGCCACCTGTTCCTTGATGCCCAACTGTTTTGCCGCCTCTGGAATTGTCAGCAAGCCCGCGTGCTCGATCCGATAGGCCGACGACCAGTCATCCAGAGTTCGCTTGTCGAGGAGGGTGTGCCCGAGCTTGCTTGCTGTAGGATCACCTTCCACAAGCAACACCTCGCGTTTCATGATGGCACGCAGCAGCGCGGTAAAGCACGGCCCGTCAATCCGCATGGTTTTCAGGGCGTTGCTCAGCGTAATGGTTGGCTGGGTTGGTGAAGGCGCAATGCCCCGTATCTGGCAACGCGTCACCAGCACCCGCAGGGAATCCAACGCAAACCGCCAGGTGCTTGCACCGTGGTCGCCAGGGGCAAACTGAGGGAGCAATGCATGTACGGCAACCAGCTGCCAGATTCGGATTTTGCTGAGTCCGAGATATTTGGCGGTCGCTTCCAGGGTAAGGCCTTCGCTTAGCTCCATCCTGACCAGGGGTAACTGTGCTTCGGGAATCGACCAGAATTGTCGTCCGCTTCTGCTGGTGACGATGTTGGCCTGCAACCAGCCGGCAGCATGCAGCCGTTTCAGTTCGGCTGGCGTCACCCGTAGCTTAAGGCAGGCCTCCTGAATGGTGATGCAGTTGCCTTGCCCATGTAGTCCCGTTTGCCAATGATTGCGCAGGGTAATGGGGCCTTCCCAATGCTGTTTCAAGTAGACCTCGAATGCTTCGCGCAGGAAGTCAAACTCGGGCGAGTCCAGTTCCACGTACAGCCAGTGATAGAGGCGGCCGAAGCTGCGCCGTAGGCTGAACGAGCTGGGGGAGGAAGTCTTGATCTTGTCGAGCCAAGGGTGAAAGTTGTCGGGCCAGTTTTCCAGCAAAGAACCGAGCTTGTGGCTGACGGCTGCCAATACCGACACGCGATGCAGCTGCGCCAGTTGCCCGGTTTTCTGTCCTTGTGCCCTCAGTTCGATATTGGCGATAAGCTGGATCAGTCTCGCCCAGCCTTGTGGCGTAATCGACAGGGATATTTGGTTTTCACGCTCGACCGAGCATTGAAACGTGCTTTGAACCATCTTGATGGCTTCGGATGCCTCAAAGACTTTCTCGGTTAGCGACTGTCCGCAGTGGTGGCAGTGACCACTCAGAACTTGTCCGGCAGATAGCACAGCCCCGCATTCCGGGCAGGCATCCAGCAGCAGGTTGCAGTGGTAGGGACAGATGCAGTACAGGCGAATGCTCCAGCGCGCATTCAGATGGGGCTCACTGCGCAAGCAGACGGGACACCATCGGGTCGTGGCGTAATTGATGGCCAGATCGCGCTGACCCGGTGCTTGCGCATCCGCAGGCCGCACACGCATGGGCCAAGGCAAATACAGTCTTTGCCATTCCTCCTGAGACAAATGTAGCAAGGCCCGTAGTCGGGCAGGTTGTTCGGTCAGCGATGTCAGTTGGCGTAGCAGCGGATTGAACGAGTCATAGCCATTGGCCCAGGCAAGGCGAGTCAGGAAGCTGATACCGGATTCACCTGGATAGGGACGCACACGAATCGGCAGGCGGAGTTTCTGGTTTGTCCGACGGTGATTTGGGAACTGTCGCTCAGCCGTGACTTGATAGCGCAACATGCTGATTCTCCTTTGCATCGGTGGTGAATACCTGCTGGGCAAAATGTTCGAGGCTTGAGCGACACAGCAGGCCAAGCCAGCGATCCAGCTCCCGGACCAGTACCGTTGGCGAGCCATCATTACCGGGTAAGTCGGATAAGGTGGCGAAGAGAGGCAGGGCTGGCTGAATGCCGTCGGCCAGCCATTGGTTCAGCAGCTGTAACCGTAGACGGATGTGTTGCTGATCCTGGTCATGTGCATGTCGGCGTTTGAGCCAGGACGGGGATGCTTTCGGCAGAACCGCAGGCAGTGGGCGATGTTGCCATTGGCTCCATAGCCGGCGTAGTTGCTGCTGGTATACCTGAGCCGGGATGGCTGGGTTCAGCGTGATCCGGTCATGATTGAGCGGCGTTGGGCAGCGTAGTAATGGCGTGATATAGCGCGCCATGAGCCGGGTGTGGCCCAGGTCACGCCGAGAGATCCAGCGCGAGATGGCCAGCGGCTTGCTTTCCGAGTTCAGGTAGATGAACGCACCCCTTGGTTGGGCGTAGGTTGCCAGAATGCTGCGTGCCAGCCATTCCCTAAGTTGTGGCAGCGGCTGGGACAGTACTTCCAGATGCAACTGAGGACCACGCGGTTTCTCTTTGGCCCGCTGAAGTCGACTTACCAACTGGCTGGCAAAGTGCAGCCATGCCAGGTATGCGGATAGACGCTCAGGATGTTGCTGGGCGCGTCGGATAATTACCTCGGACAATCGGTAGTTGAGCACGGTAGGTTCCGCCGTGTCGTCATCCAATAGGCTCCGCCGACAAAGGCAGTGCCAGTCCCTGTCCAAGGCTGCCCAATACAGAGCGCGGCCACAGAGGCAGTACTCCCGTAGCCGGGTGCGATGTCGAGGGCAGACCGTCACCCAAGGCAAAGCCCAGTAGCCCGCATGATGGCCTCGCTCAACTAGGCATCGTGGGCAGAGTCGAGGCGATGAGGTACTCCGGCTGCGCCAAGGCTCTGGGATAGCTGATTTGAGCTTGCGCTGAGCTTGCAGCCACGCGGGGTCGCTTGGCAGATCAAAGAACTGACCCATCAGGTCGTCGCGAGCGAGCCGACGCGGGTTGTCGGAAAGCGCCCGTATGAGCCATGGCGGTGTGCGGTGGCCATGAAGGCTAAACAGCCGATGGAGAAAACCGCCGATGCTTTCATCCATGGCTGGCCGAGGGCGAATAGGCAGGGCGGAACGCTTAAACATGAGCCGGTCTCCCCCGTGTCTGGGCTCGGAGCGCGCCCTGTTCAAAGGGCTCGGCCTGACGGTCAAGGCGACGGAAAACGAAGTCGCGACTGAATGGATTGAGCGCGCCTGTGCCTTGCGGCCAAATCTCGGCTTCAAAGGCTTGTGCCAGCTCCTGCTTACGGATTTCGTTCAGGGACTGCTCGAAGGCCAAGCGGATCGCGCTGATCAACAACTTTTTCAGGTAGGCCACGCGGCCATCGGTGGCGAAGTACACCCGGCATGCCAGGCTTTCCCAGCTTTCCGAACCGATGGAAAACGGAATCGGCATGCAGCTGGCCAGGGTGTAGAACAGGTCCAGGCATTCCTGCTCGACGCTTTTATCCGGGTTCTGCCCCAGCTCCATGCGCATCTGCCGGGAAAAGCGGCGGCGCAACTGCTCGTTGACCCGAAGCAGGTTCTCCACGCGAGGCAGTCCCAGCAAGACGGTCGGGACTTGCAGGTTATCCATCAGGCTTTTGATCCAGTCACCGACGAGATACTGGGTTGGCGACTGCCCTCTGTCCTGAATGTGGTTGGCTTCGTCAATCAGCAGCAATTCGACACCAACGCCTTTGGCTAAGCGTGCGACGCGAGCGGTCTTGGCAGAGCCTGTCCCCTGGCCGGGCTGGAGATCGCCCAGCCGGGTCAGCATGGCTTCCGCCACGCCGCCGATGGTGGCCGCTGGAGGAATCGAGACATACAGCACCGGCTGCACATCGCGTTCGGGCAGAACGACACGCGGGTACTTCTGGCAGATGAGCTGACAAAGCGTGGTCTTACCGGTGCCGGATTCCCCGGTAATCAGCAGGTTCTGGATCATTGCGCCGGAGCGATACAGCTGTAGGGCGCGCTCGACTTCCTCGAATGCCGACATGAAGGGTGGGAAGTTCAGGTGTTCCTGACTGAACTGGCTGAGCGCCATGAATTCCTGATGGATCATTTCCAGTCCTTTCGCGATGGGAGCTTGAAGGAAGGAATCAGCTTCGGTGCCAGTGGCGACTCCGGGTTGGCGATAGGCTGCTGCGATTTGAGTTGCCGTTTGGGTTTGGGCGCGGACATGCGAGCTTCAGGCTGGTTGCTGTTTGCTCCCGAGAGCCGGGCGGCACGTTTGCGTTTACCGAGCTTGCGGCTTTGCACCAGCGCATCGACCTCCTGCATCAATTGATGACGTGCTTCCGCCAGCCGCTGGGGATTAGCAGCCTTCTTGCCTTGTTCCCTGAGCATCTTGCGAATGGTCTTGTGCTGGAACTCGGTGAGCCCCTTGGCGTAATCAGGATCGGCAGCACTAATAGTGAGTGGGTGTTCGGCGTTGGGCGGCCAAGCCAGAATGGAGCCTAGGTCACTGGGGTCGTACACCACCCGTATAGGCGTACCACTTCCCCAGGTTCGAAGAATTGGCTCCAGTTCAGGCCCTGCGTAACGGATACCCATCAGGAACAGCCCTTCCTGATTCAGCTTGCGAATTTCAGCTTTGCCTATGCGGGTGCGCAGGTCTTCCAGGGTTCCTGGCAACTGTGGCGTCATGCGTTGCAGACCGTCATGCCATTTGGCCCATGGTGTCGTACCGATGCCCCGATGCACGGTCTGGGCATACACATCCAATAGCCACTTTTCGAAGAGGTGGGTAAATTCACCGAGCGTCAGGACAGCATGCTTCTGTGGGTCGTAGTCCCCGCGCTCGGTGAAGCGCGCCAGACTGGTGCCGGGCATTTGGTGCGTGAAGTAGTAATTGACGGTCTTGAGAAAGCGTTCGATGACGCCTTTGAAACGAGGCTGACGTTTGGGACAAAATTGCAGCCCGATACCAAGGTCCAGCGCGATGGCTTCCAGGGTCGTGCCAAGAAACTCCAGCCCATTGTCGCAGACCAGTTCTTGCATCACTCCATAGCAAGGCCAACGATGTTCGACAAGAACACCTTGGACTACTTGTTTTGCTGGTTTCTTTGGCAGGATGGCATGGCGCAAAGCTCCAACTACCGCCTCCACGGAAGGCGGGCCAAAGCTGATGAAGTATCCGACCGGGAAGCGGCTGTATACATCAATCAGAATGGTCAGGGTTGGGCGACCAAGGGGTAATTGGTAAAAGTCATCGATCAGGAACAAGTCGAGAGGGGTGTGATCCACTTCAACCCGTTGCAGGATGTGCTCTACGACAGGGCCATTTTTGAAGATGCGGAAGCGTCGATCAGCTGCATTCTTGCCATATTTCAGCGCTGTGAGATCGTAGGCATCAATCCTTCTGAACATGCGGTAGATGGTGCGTCGTGAAGGCATGACTAAGCGGTTCTCGTTAAACCGGAGCCGGTTTTCCTGAGCGACCTTCATTTGCAACCGATCATATACATTCCCTCCTGTCGCAGCAGGAGTGGATGCAAAGGCTTCCTGTGCGGCCTCGGAAAAGAGCTCCAGCAGCTTGTCAGGCTGGCGCAGTGCGTGGGTGCCGCGCAGGTCATAACGGGGGATCAGCGCGCGTATATCCTGTGCATTACGAAACCGGCTCAGCCAGCGGTAGACCGCTGAAGGGGAGGGTGGCTTCGGATCACCCAGTTGCTGGGCAATCTGCGTAATCATGGGGGCTAGGCCTTGTGGGGTCAGAACATAGCTGCCCTGTTCTTCCAGGCCTTCCAGATACGCCAGGCGGCGCTTGGCTTCCTGTTGCAGATGAGAGGGTAAGTCCGCCAGAGGGCGACTGTATTTACGTATCGGTTCCTTGGCGGATGCCTGCTCGGGTACGGTGATCTGCCCTTCACCATATGCAGACAACAGTTCATCAAATGCGCAGATGCGGGTATGCCCATCCGTTTCCCTGCGCACGATGGCTTGTTGCTGTGGCGTCAGGCGCTCGATGATGTGGGGGACACCATTCCATTCAAAAGCCATATTTTGGCGCAATGCGAAACCACTCATGATCGCTCTCCATGCTCAGGGTAACCGGGGTGTCGAAATTGATGGGCTCAGACAGGTCGCATTGCAGCCAGCCATCCAGTAACAAGCCGAATGGCTCCACACCATGCATAGTTAGCGCATGGCTTGCTGCATCTAGCGTCATGGGGAAATCGCCGGCCAACGACTCCATCGCGGTGCGGCTTTGCATGAACGACATGACGCGCTTGGAGGCGTGCTGATAAATCCATTTCAGGTTGTCGAGTTGGGGCTGCTGCCGAAGGTCTACTTCACTCAAGACCAGGAAGGCTTGGCCCGTTCGTTCCAGCTCTGCCGCGACACAATCAAGCTTGTGACGCATATCAGGTTGCTGAAGGCTGCGGGTTGGCTTGATTTCAACCAGTACGCGCCGACCGTCGTGAAGGTCGAGGACGAAATCCGGTGTATAGCGCCGAAGCTTGTTACCATCAGGGAAGTAGATGCGCTTGGGCTGCTCCGCGAAGCTTTCAATCAGCGGGGATGTCTCGAACAGGTAGATGGCATCCCGCTCAAGCAAGCCTTCGTAATGCACCAGGCGGCCGGTTTTACGGCTGGGAAACTTGCCGCGCATGATCCCGCCTGTAGAGCGGATCACTTCGCGGGAACGCTGGTGGGCCAGGCCACCAGGGGAACGACTCAGTAACTGCCGTTTGAGTGAAATTGCAGGCATGACTGCTCCTCCTACGTGGGCAAGGGGCTGCAACGGCCACTTACCCACCGGAAAGGGTCGAATATCACCAATTTCGGGCGTACAAATACCCTGCCGCAGCGTTTATCAAGCTGCGGATCGGCATGATGTGTGGGGGTGTGGCTTGACCTAGGCGGGAGGAGTGCAGATACTTTGGGTGTCGAATTCCTGGTATCTACAGATTCCAGACCCTTTGCGAACGGGCCAAGCCGTAAGGTTTGTCCCGTTTACATTTCTGCCTCCTCTCTTTTGCGACGCTTGAGACGCCGCACCGGTTCCGGCATGGGTTCTTCCTGAATCTTCATCGCCAATATTTCCCGAATCACTCGAATCTGCGCGGGTTGTAGCTTGGGCAGGCTTTGCTGCAAGTCGGCAACCAGCTGATACACCTCTTGTGGTGCATCCGTGTCGATAACCAGCTTGCGCTGCGATGCCGTTACAGCGGCAGACAGGCGCGCTTGATCTTCTGGCGGGAGATCTAGCGCCTTGATCAGCTTGGTGATGAATTCAGGTTGGGGAGCCCTTTGATGCCGACCTCAAGCGAAGAAACATAGCTCTGCTCATAGCCGATCAGTTCTGCGAGATCGCCTTGTCGGATGCCATAGCGCATCCGTAATTCATGCAGCATGTGGGCAAAGGGGCTCATTTTTACCGCAGGGGGAAAGAGGAATTTCTAACAGGCTAGATGTGGCTGATAGGGGTGTCAAACATCAGGGGTGCGCGGAAAAACAGAATGAAATCAAAATGGTACCAGCAGATTATCTATCAGGCTGGTCGCGCCGGACTCTCCGGGGGAGGGGGGAGTTTTGCTGTGAATCTGAGTGAAAATGCAACACGCAGACAATGCGTCCTCATCTGACACAACCCAGTACATGACTGTAGTCGATTCGTCTTGCTCTTGACTGTGTTGCAGTGATCCAACGTTTGCTCCATGAGCTAGGTGGTGTGCAGCCAGGTCTGAGAATCAAGCGTGATCATTTTATCAAGTGATATCTTCATGAACTTGACGGGCATGCCTTTGGAATTTAGAATGAATATGCTTCTTAGCTGAGTTCCTAGCTTTAAAGCAATTCTGGAACTCTATGCCGGGTGTATAGCCAGGCTGGTAAAAATTGATATACATTGCGGGCGATTTTAAGCATAAATCGCCTAGCGGCGATTTATGCTTAAAATCGCCAGCACTTGTGTAAGAAGCTCATGACTAACCAAATAAAAAATGCCCCGTCTAAGGCGCTTGAGCAACTTCTGGAAATAGCTCGTCATACTTTCAGAAGTGGCCACTTATATTGGCCTAAAAAGGAACCGCACATTACATTTGTCTGCGGTAAGGCTCCAGACCTTCCTGACTCGTTGCGAACATCTTTCCTTGAGTTTAATCGCACTTTATCTCCACAAGATCAGCTGACACCAATCTTGGCAGAGGCAACATTTAAAAGCCTAATTCAACTGGATAGACAGTCGCCACATAATTTAGCGACTTTGGAAAAGTTAATAGCCGATATTGCTGACAGTGTCATTGTATTCCTTGAGAGCCCTGGGGCTATTGCAGAGCTCGGCTATTTTTCTGCTTTCGAAGAAATTTGCTCAAAAACAATTGTTATCATTGAGGATGCACACCAATGGCCTTCTTTTATTAGCACAGGGCCGGCTGCAACCTGTACAGCATTGACACGTTATCAACCAGGAAAGGTTGTTATTAACAAAACAAATCCGACTCCTGCCTTTCAGCAAGTTCATGCCTTAGTTCAGCCGCACATCAAAGAAAAATCCACACGAACATCATTTGAAGAAATAACAAATTTCAAATCACTGAATACCAGAAGTCAATTTTTTCTTCTTCGTGAGTTAATTTATTGCTTCTCGCCCCTATGCGGGGAAGATATGTATTTTCTTATCAAATCTTTGTTTGGTGTATTTGACAAAACAAAACTTCTTAGATCCTTTGCCGTATTGCAAGCCATAGAAAATGGCATTCAGAAGGATGAGTCCGGGCTTTTTTATATTGCAACCGGCTTTGGAACTCTACTTGATTACGATTCTAACGCACTCAAAGCCACTGTTCTGATGTTTTATGAGAAGCATATGCGTGAAAGATACCCTAGTGGAGGCGCGGCATGAATCTCATAAAGGTAATGGCTGACAAATTTGGATTATCGCCTGATTTTGTTCAAAAAACAATATCGTTTGCCCCTCGATCATATAAGAGATTTGAAATTTCAAAAAAAAATGGACAAAAGAGGACAGTATATCAGCCAGCGAGAAAAGTTAAGCTTTTACAATCTTTTGTATCAGATGAAATAATTAAACGTTTTCCGCTTCACCCTGCCGTGTTCTCTTACAGAGAAGGACTGTCAATACGAGATAACGCGGAACAGCATCGGAGAAACAATTATTTACTTCGCCTTGATTTTAGGAATTTTTTCGAATCAATCGAAATTAAGGACGTAATACAATTTTTCATATGTAACGTAAAGAATGCACCATTCGTGTTATCACATGACGATATTCTTCTTTTATCCCAGCTGTGCTGCTTTAGGGCTGATGATGGTAAATTGAGGGTTGTCATAGGCGCTCCATCTTCCCCCTCAATTGCAAATGCTATACTTTATGATTTTGACGTGGAAGTTTTTGATCACTGCAAAAGTCAGGGGATTATCTACACTAGATATGCCGATGATTTATATTTTTCCACAAATCATCAAAA
The DNA here is from genome assembly GCF_059916625.1 of Chromobacterium sp. CCUG 76385. Classification (NCBI taxonomy): domain Bacteria; kingdom Pseudomonadati; phylum Pseudomonadota; class Betaproteobacteria; order Neisseriales; family Chromobacteriaceae; genus Chromobacterium; species Chromobacterium sp. CCUG 76385. Next base: position 143,768 of record NZ_JAUCGU010000006.1, on the reverse strand, counting down.
CTTGTTGTCAAAAATTCCTGAGTTTGTCTCTAGAGTTTTGAGCCAGACTTCATCTCCACGACTCATGATTAACGAGAAAAAAACTTACCATACATCGAAAAAACATAGGCGAATTGTTACTGGACTTACGATTACATCCGAAAATAGAATCTCCATTGGAAGAGATCGTAAACGAGAAATCAGAACGTTAGTTTTTAAGTGTATATCCAATTCGATTGATATTGATAAGAAAGAGTATTTGCGAGGGTTGTTGTCGTACGTGTCAAGCGTTGATCCTGATTTTTTCTTTTCTTTGCTAAGAAAATTTGGAGAGGATGCCATCTACTCCATTCAAAAAAATCAGCCCCAGAGCGATAGAAACGTCTTAAGTACTGAGGAGAGTGATTCCGGAGAGTTCCCGTTCTGACGATGCCCCGGATTTACTGAGTGGATCAAGCCGCTCTTGATATGGTTTGATATTTAGCCAGTAGAGCTCACGATCTTGCGTTTTTCAATAGAAATTATGACTGGTAAAATAGCCAAGTAAACACTTGGGCAATTTTCATAATTTTCATAAAACTAGGCGTGCAAGAAACTCTGATTAAATCAGCCGTTACTCTACGCAAAATGGATAGATCGCTTCGGCTAAATAATAGCTTCTCCATCAATCGAAAAAACCCACCGATATGTTCCTCGGTGGGTTTTTCATTATCTGTGTCAGCATTTTTTCACTAACCTGACACAAATTTCACTTTGAGTGTCACCCTACATGTAGGTGGATGAATAACTTGAGAAACCTTAGCCTTTCCAAACAAGGCTTTACGGTCAGCATGGCCGCATAAGATGGGAATACACGACGCGTAAGCTAAGAAATTTTCTCGTAGCCTCTCCAAGAAGTGCCGCGGAGGTAGCAGAAAGTCAGGCCGTCCCATCAGCATGCGTGGTCACCATCTACGGAAAGCCACCCGAAAACTGCCTACTAGATAAGGCGATTTTAGCCTGTTTTCCCTGATGGGAGTAATCAATCTAAGACGATTCAGTATTGCCTGACGGCCGGGAGCGATGAGGTGTTTTGCCATCCTCTACCTGAGGCAAGTTCAGACGCGTACATCACTTCAGTAATTTCGCCAGTTGGGAGGACCGCAGCGCGGGCAAACCCTGACGGGAAGGGCTGAACGAGATAGTGGGGGCCTTCGAAAAACGAAAGAGGCCCCCGCCCGACGTTGGCGGCCCCACCAGCATCAGGCCAGTTGCTGTGCCATCTCTTGGATGATGACATGGACTATTGTACGGACCAGCCGCTCCTCGCCGTTAAGCCGGGCGGACAATTCCGCGCTGCGTTGCCTTAGCTGGGCGTTCTCGGTCATCATCTCATCGTACAGCTGCCTGGCCTGCTCGACGATTTGACCTTGCAGATTGTTCAGCACCGTTTCGGCAACCTTAGTAGGCAAGCCCAACTTCACGCCGGCGGCGACCAACACTCTCCTACTCATCTGCTCGAGCCGCACCACGCCTTCATCCAGCGGCCATGCCATTTCCCGGTATTTCCAATTCGTCCCCCCTCCATCGCGAACCGCAGCGGTCTCGTACACGGCCTCGGACAGCAGGTCGTAGGTCGGCGTCAGGTCAATGCCGGTACTGGTCATGAAAAAACTCAGGTTCTTCAGGTGAGCGTCGGTGTTGCCGACCAGCACGTTGAATACCAGCCACTCGAATAGCTTAAGGCGCGCCTGAGCCATAGAACGACAGCGTCCGGCGAAGGAGTCTAGCCGCTCAAGGCTGCCTTGACTGTATTTGTAGACGGCCGCCAGATTGTCGAGCTGACAGGCATCTATAATGTGCAGACGCTGCCAGACCCCGTTCTTTTCCACGCGGTCGAAGCGCTCAACTAGGTAGACCGGCAACGGCGTGTAGTGTCGGTAGACCGCTGGCACCTTCATTTGAGTGTTGCGCAGCCGGCGTGCCAGACTCATCACGAACCACTCATTGATGACCGAGTGCGGGTAGGCCGGATGCTCGTGGTTCGGTTTGAGGATGTGCGTCGACATGGATGCACCCTCCGGCTCGTACAACACCCCGTCCTCGTACACTACTGCCAACTTGTTCTGGGCGCCGGCCAGCGACATCCGTTTTGGGGCCTCGTGGGTGAGCGGCAGCCGCGGCAAGTCCTCGATGCGCCGCGCCAAATTGACATCGTCCAACAGGCGACGCTCGCCGCCTACCGGGACAGCAGCTCCCATTGGCAACAGCGTCAACGAGCCGGCCGACTCCTCACCGTAGTGTTCGAGCAGGCCGAACGCATCGCCGACCGTCACGTTAGCATCTCTTGCCAGCGCCTCGCGGTGCGCCGCCTCCGGCAGCAGGTTGTCGAAGTACCACTGCACCGGACGGTGAGTCGCGCCATCGAGCAGTTGTTCCTCCTGGAGCGGCAGGTGCGGGCTGAGCGGAAATGCCGAGTCCAGGTGGAGCCAGCTCGGGTCGTACTGGAACGCCCATACATTGCCGGCCTCGACCAAGCGGCCGACCGCCTGGTGGTTGATGTGGACCATCAATTGTCGGGCTTGCAGTTGCATTACGACCCCTTCTTGTGCGGTGTCTTCAAATTCGACTTCGGAAATGTCGGGCCTGCTGCCGTCGCACCGCTAAGCTGGTTCGAGTAGTACTTGTCCCATCCCAGCTCAGGTTCCAAATCCAGAGGGGCGCTCTTCCGGAGTTTGTTGTTTCCTCCAGTATCCGCTTTCAAGTCCAGCGCCAATTTCCGGTCGGTAAACGATTCAAACGTCTTCTTCTGGGACTTCCGGTTTTTTTGCTCGCGCCGGGCCAGTTCCTCCTCGACCCCTTCAGGGAGGTCGACGATGACATTGATACCGAGCGCATTGAGGACCCCGAACAGCTTGCCCCACTGCATGGTGTCCGCACCGTTCTCGAGCCGTCCCATGAAGTTCTCGCTAACACCGAGCATCTCGGCAAGCAGGTCCTGCCGCATAGCTTGGTGTTTGCGGGTCGCGCGCACCAATTCGCCAAGCTGGTTGGGGGAGTCGAGCTTAAATTTCATGAGAGCCTCCCAAGATGTAACTACGAAATTCCTTAACAGACGAAGGATTATATCTACGTGCTGGAGCGTTGCTGATGTTTTCCGTTTCCTGTGAAGGATTATAGCCTAACCCCGTGAGAGGGAGAAAACTTTCCTGAGTCTGTGGAGGATTGCAGGGGGGACGGGATGGAGAAGGAACTTTTCCTGCGTAGGAAGAGGATTTTCCTCCTCAGCAGGTGTGGAGGGAGATTTTCCTTAGTCTATGGCGGATAAGACAGTATGAGGCCATCTACACTACATCTGGTGTTATTGGCTCCGGGAAACAGGCATTCAATATTCTTATGTGCTGTGGATACAATCTGTAGGGTAGTGCTTGAGCGTACACATCGAGCGTGCACGCCCCCGCCCTGAGCCACATCTCGACCATCGGCATCGAGATACCGTCTCATTTCACACTTGGCTTGACCGCCACGGTCAGCCTTTATTCCATTGGCAATGTATCTGACCTGCAAATCATCGCAACAGTCTACCATGCGAAAACTTAGAGCCCACCGCCCACGCCGACTCGTCGTTGTACTGCCGCGGCCAGCACAACTTAGCTTTCGCACGCAGTAATGCTGTACCCCATGGCCCGATACCCAGCCTGTCGCTTGTCCCACATACGGACAAGTACAGGATGCCCGGCATCTACAAAATCAATGATGCGTACATCCGTCTTGGTGGCGTGTTCCCGATGCAGGCGCCCAGCGTACTGCTGCAGCGTGCCCTTCCAAGAGACTGGCATTGCTAGAACCAAGGTATCAAGCGGTGGGTGGTCAAAGCCCTCGCCAACCAGCTTGCCCGTAGCCAGCAGGACACGGGGTGCGTCAGAGGGCAAACCATCTAGCTCTGCCACCATCGCCGTACGCTGTTTGCGCGACATACGCCCGTGGAGCACAAACAGGGACGAAATCTGTGGCTGCAACACCGATTGAAGCAAATCCAGGTGGTCTGTTCGCTCGGTCAATATGAGAACTTTCCGTCCCAGCCTGAAAGACTCGACAACCTCATTGGCAATCAGCTGCGTGCGTCCCACATTGGCTGCCAAATGACGGAATACATCCTGAATACCGGCCTCCAGCGGGACCTCGATTGCCTGGGAAATATACCGAGGACCCACCTCAAGAACATGGGGGGCGCTAGCCGGCCGTTCTGCGGTATAACGTATCGGCCCGCATTGCATAAAAATAATCGGTTGCTGACCATCCCGACGTATCGGTGTCGCGGTAAGACCGAGCACATATTTGGCCCGGACTCGCTTCAAGAGTAAATCGAAGGAGACCGCACCGATGTGATGACACTCGTCGACAATCACCTGTCCATAGTTCTCAATGAGGGCGCTGACCTCACCTTTGCGGGAGAGTGACTGCATCACCGCGATGTCGATTTTGCCGGTTGGCTTGGCTTTGCCACCGCCAATGCATCCAACCAGGCCTTTACTTGCCCCCAAGAAGGCTTGCAACCGCTCTTGCCATTGCTTGAGCAGCTCGGTCCGATGAACCAGTATCAGCGTATTTACCCCTCGCCGGGCAATCATCGCCGCTGCCGTCACTGTTTTCCCAAAGGCCGTCGGGGCGCATAACACGCCCACGTCGTGATGCAGCATCGTGGCAATGGCCGCTTCTTGGTCGAGGCGCAAGGTGCCACCGAAGTCAACACTGATGGCCTCCCCAGGGTAACGCTCATCTTCCGTCACGGGCTTAATGTTGTTGGCCGCCAAGAGTTCAAGCGCCGCATCCAGGCACCCCCTTGGCAGCCCAATGTGCATGGGGAAATTTTCCGCACATCCAATAAGGCGTGGCTTATCCCAAACCGGTAAGCGCATTGCCTGAGCCTTGTAAAACTCCGGGTTCTGAAATGCCGCCAAACGAATGAGCCGGTTCGCCAATGCCTGGGGCAGTTCTTTTTTGTCAAAGTAGACTAGATTCGCCAGCGTCACCCGGAGCGTTTCCGGCATCCGGCCCGGAATCTTCGTCTTACTGGGCGCTGGTTTTTTCCATGGAACGCCGTGGTCTTCTTCCTCGATGACAGTCACATCCAAAGGATGGCCATCACCGGTGGCCGTCACGATGACTGACTCAATGTGCGCAACCGGCATTCGCGTGACCTCGGCCAGAAACGCCCACTGGTCCGGATATGGCTGGAACGCATCATCGACGAAGACGCTTCCGTTGTTTTCCCTCGCCTTCTTCTGCAACGGAAGGGCAATCAGATTGCCAAAGCCACCCTTGGGCATGGTGTCCTGATTGGGAAATAAACGGTCATAGGAGGAGAGCTTCAGCTGCCGGGTACGGGAGCACGTATGGCTCAGAATGGCAGTTCCCAAGCGACGCGCGTCGCGGGCATCGACTTTCTGGGTAAAGAAAATCCACACATGGGCGCCATTGCCAGAGCGAGAAATTTCCATGGCGGCCGGAACACCCAGCAACCTGCAGGATTGCAGAAATGCTTGCGCATCCTCACGCCACTCCTGCTCGTCAAAGTCCACCGCGAGAAAGTGGCAGGTGTCATCCGCCAATAAAGGATAGACGCCGACTGTGAGCGCACCCGACAGGTGAGCGTAGATAACAGAGTCGGTCACCGGCATGAGCAGGCGATGCTCGCACTCGGAGCACTTCACCCTTGGTTTCTGGCAGATACCTGCTTGCCACTCGTTGCCACACGCAGGAGAGTATCCTGACTTACCGGTGGTCTTACTCTCCCACCGCATCGGATAAACATCCGTTCGTCCCTGGAACAAACTGCGGAACAGAGCGACTTTTTCAGCGGTTGAAAAACGAAGCGGGTCGCTCTGTTTTGCCTCGGCGGGAACCGGCTCTGTCGGCCGCACACGCCACTCAATACCATGTGCTTCGAGCAGTGCAATCAGACGGGCATTCTCGACTTGGAGCGCGGCAAGCGCATCCCGTTGGTTATTTGCCATGAGTTGGACGCTATGTGGCCGTAGCCCAATCAGAAAAGGCTATCGACATTAGTTAGCCCGCCCCCCAGAGAACGGGAACAACAAATCTCCCCATCCGGCTAACTCGCCCCAAGGCTAAAGTCCCCCTCGCTGCGCAGGCGCTGGTAAATCGCAGTAATATCCCGGCGCAGGTTCAGTCCCAGCCACGCCACGTTTTCCAACAAGCCATCACAAACCCAGCGCCCTTGTAGCGGAAACAGCCCCGCCTTCATCACTACCCCGGTTTCACCGTTTGCCACCACGCGCAACCGGTCGGTCAAACCCAGTACGCCATAGGCGATGCTACCGTCCTCCGCAATCAGTACCGAATAGCTGCGGGTGTCCTTCAGGTATACCCAGCGACCGATTTTCAGCGCCTCGATAGCATCCAACATCTCGTCATCCGCCTGTGTGAGAGTGGCACGGTAGCGCGCCAGCAAGGTACGGTCTGCTTCGTAGCGCACTCGACCCAGCACCAACCACTGCGAAGGCGGTTTGCCATGTTTTTCCTCATCGCTCACCAGCGTACCTAAGAAAGCCATATAGGTATCGATGAAACGTCCAGCACTGGACGGGTCAATCAGCATAACGCGCTCCCTGCTGATAACTAGAAAATCTAAGTGAATTGAGCTGCGGCTTCTTTGCCATAGGAGGGTAAGTTTAGCAAATCAAGTCCGCCTAGCGCTCAACCTGCTCACCATGGTCTGTTTGGCTGCTGAGGAACGTCAGTCGGGCGAGACCAGGGCAATTCAGTTTCGCCTCAGCTGTCTGATTCCTGCAGGACTGCCTCGTCAAGCCAAGTAGCTCTGTCTGAAAAGTGTTCTATTCCACTCGGAACTGTCTGAAATTTGTCGGATTCTGACTACGGCGCCAAGGAAGGAGTTGGTCAAATATCGGCACGTAGCGGTCAGATAGTCATCCTGGCTTCTTGACTTTGCTGGCCCGCTGACGGGGGGAGGCCGTCCGCGTCAACATGAGGGGATTGATACTCGGGACGGGAGCAATCGTCTCGAACCACGACTCCCGCCCCAAGACGCGAACAACCTGAATAAGCGTTCGTAGCGACGAACCACAGCCGGCCTCCAGATTCCGCAACGTACGCACGCTGATACCCGCACGCTCGGCAAGAGTTGCCTGGTCGAGGTTCCGATGTATGCGAAGGGTCTTCAATCGTTCTCCCAACTCCACCTCCATTTCGCTCACCGTTTGATGCCTTTGCGCGTTGCTCGTCGCCATACATGCCTCCAGAAAACCATCCGCAACAACCGGCAATATTATTCCTCTTATCCTCAGAAATCACCAATAAGAGGCTATTTTTTGCCGGTTATTGCGAAGGGCGGTGAACGTAGCCCATGGCAATGTTCCTGGCACACCGACCTCTTTCACACGGCGTTCCGGGATTCGTATTTCATGCCCTCTACGATGCCTATACTCTGATGCAAGAACCTGCATGCTGCCCGCCGCGCGAAAGCCGCCAGGCAGAAGGGCCGCCCCATCCAGTCGATGGGCTTCGGTGATGTGGCGATTGCCGCCGGCGCGGACGAGGTGCTAACCACCAACGCGACGGGGAAACCGGGCTCTGGGGGGAAGTTCTGAGACGCCCGACGCGCTGGCGAAGACAGAGGCGCGGAACGAAAGTCTGTCGGGCGAGGCCGGCTCCATACCGTAGTACATGGGTGGCGGCTGAGTGAAGGCGCATCCCAGGCAAATCTGCCAGGGAGGGCTGGGCTCAGCCTCTCCACCCGTAGGTAAGCTGAAAAGTGTGCACCTGTTTGTCTGGCTGAGCCCTTCAGGCAGGCAAGAGGATAGAGAAACCATTCAGGTCAGTCAGTGGGGGCTCCGATTTTCGGACGTCCACAATTGGCTCCATGCTCTCATTGAGCCGGGTAGGCGGATACAAACAGGTCCTGGCCAGCCCTTGCACCAATGACCGCAAGCCTTCCCAGGTCAGCAATACGAATCAACCCACCACGGGAAGCCCCATCGGGCAGAGGCCGCGCTCCAACCAGCTCTATACCGGGCAGCAGCTTCGACAACGCCGACGACTTTGTGCCCATGCCGCGCGCCAGGTCCGCCAGAGGAACATAGGTTTGCCGGAACGTCAGCAGCTGGTGCGGCAGCACGACCCGACACGGCCGTCCTCGCAGCAAAATGGACTCGGACTCCAGTAGGCCCTCATCAATCCAGTAAGCAATGCTCTCCCACTTCCAGCCGGTGAACTTCGAAAGCTGCTGAATCGACATCCCCGCTTCGAGCAAGGGGGTTCCGAAATACACGGCCACGTCGCACCGGCGGAATACCATATCGCCGAGCCGACGACCGCACGCAATAGCCTTCACCCTGCCATCAGCAACGGCCTGCATCACGGTCTGGATAGCCTGCTTGTCGCCCATGCGTCTGCTGGTCAGTCCCGCCCACGTGAGCGTTTCGTCCTCGCCGACGGCATCGGACTCCGCCGACTCACGAACGCGGGTGACCAGGTTCGAGATGGAGCAAGACTCTACCAGCCCGCCTTTCAGAAGGTCTTGGCACCAGTTCACATCGGCGCGAATCACACCAGCCGCTATCATGTGCTCAAGCACCGATTCCGGCACACCAGCCAGTTCGCAGGCCTGTGCGCCGCTCACCCATTCGCTGCGTCGTTGCTGGATACGTTCAACCTCGGAGCGGGGAAGTTCATAAACCAAGCCGCGGGTCCCCATGCGACGCGTCCGGTAACCGCATTCCCCAGTCTGGATGGCCTTGTGTAACCGGGAAATACTGACACCAATCGCTTTGGCAGCATCAGGTGCACGCAAGTAGTCTGTCACGTCCTCCGCCATGGTTTTCGCCGAGTCGAGTCCGAGGATGCCATCGAATCGCTCAGCAGCGACTTCGATGATGACCTGGAGGAAGGGCTCGAGTGCCGTACCCTGACAGAGTTTTCTTAGGCCGATGTACCATGGGCCAAGCAATGTATTGAGTGTTCGGGCATCCTGCTTGCCGGCCGCGATTCGACGTTCTACATGTGCCTGGAAACCTGTTGGCCAGTCAGCAAGCAGCGTGTCGAGAGGGGCGAGGAAATCAACCGCTTCAGTAATGGACTTTGGAAGCGCAGCACTTCGATGGAAAGTCGGGTGTGCCAGGTCAGCGGACAAGCAGAGCGTCCCCACAACCTGCCCCAGCGTAATGAGGTCAACCCCGCGCAGTCCAGGCTCGACACTCCCCGCGTGTTTACCCCCGCTGGCAATCAGCGTCGACAGCCAGTGCTGCGCTCGGGTGGATGCCACGCGAGGCAGCATCTGCAGGTCATGACCACATCCACACCGGTCGATATGGTCGCGATGCGGCGACAGCAATTCGCCACAGTCATCGCATTGGTCGACAAGTCGGATACGATGGTAAGAACAGGCGGTGACATAGGCGTGCTCCCAGTCATGCCGCAGATAGGCATCCTCCGCCAGGCAGGCCGGGCAGACAGCGTCGGCCTGGGTCCGATGCAAACGCCCCCAGCTTCGGCAGCCTGCATCCTGCTGGCTCGCAAAATGCGCCCACTCGTTCTCGAGCCCAAGCTGTCCCGCCACAAAATCAGCATGCCCCAGCAACGCACTGCGGCTGCGTTGTACACCAGCAAGCCCGGCCAGCTCGCGCCAACCCGCTAATACGTTAGCGGCAGCAAGCCGCCGGTAATAGCCCAGCCCCGATTCATCTTCCCGGGGTGCATACGTCACAACCAGACTCATTGGACACCTCGGAGCGGTTCAGGGATGAGTGGCACCGCCAGGTCGTTGTCGTTCATCACCTGCACAAAGGCTTGATGGAGAGCGGCTGGCGCGACGTCACCCTGCAAAACCTCGGGGTTCTTGAATGCGGGGAAGTGGCGGGAACCCGCCGCTTCGATGGCATTGGCGGCGGCCTGGCAATCAGCGAAAGTCAGCGACCGCGGCGACTCATACGCCATCTGACTGGCCAGCTCCTGCATCCATCGACTCACCACACCAATCAGGCCACCACTGAGCAGGTAGCACTGATAAGTCAGTACGGGCCCCGGCAGGTCAATCGGATAGCCGGATTCGCGAAACAGGTTGGCATAGGTTGCCACGCAGCTATGAAACGCCTTCATGTGCTCTGGAATGCGGGAGTCGTAAGGCAAAAGCCGACGCGGCGCCGACGTCCGCATACGCAATTGCTCGTTGTGCTCGAACAAACGCTCGAGGCGGGGCACACCGAACAGAAACAGCGTCAGGTTGAGGGCATCGGCCAGCGTCTTGAGCCAGTCACCCGCCGCACGGGGGGGCACGCGAGCACCGGGCTCCACCAAGTGGCTCGCTTCTTCAAAAATGACAACGCGCGTACCCGCCAGTTTCAACTGGTCCAGCATGCGGTTTCCCATGGCGCCCGACGTGATACTGCGCTGCACTGGTAAGCCGAGGGCGGTGAGCACGCAGGAAGGCAGCAGCAGGGGTGAGACTGGGGTGGGCACCGGCACGACCAGCACAGGAACATGGCGACGACCATTTACCTTCGTTTCTGGGAAAGGCCGGCTGAGCGCATTAATGAGCATCGACTTGCCGACGCGCGATGGCCCCACCACCCGCTCGATACGGCTTGCCGCGCCATCCATGGCGTCCTCGATACGCTGCCTGAGCGGCTTGAAATGCTCGAGGAACTGCGGGTGCGGCAGTTCGCAGGTTTCGATAGCGATGCGCAGTTGCTTGGCGGGTGTGGTCATAGCAGTCCTCCACTGTCACGAGCGAGAACCGGCAACAGCTCCACATCGTCAAGCAACGGTACTACCGGCGGTGTGGCGGCGGGCGCTGGCGGGGTGTCTGATGGCCAGTCGGCGCTGCGCGCGGCTACGGTTGGCGGGGGCATAGGGCCTGGCTGCTTGGATGCACGCGTCACGGCACGCGCGTGCTTTTCCCGTTGGGCCGTTTCGCGGTTGCGTTCATGCTTGCTGGTTTTTTTGCGTTTGGGCGCCAGTGAGTCCGCGACCACCTGCTCGTGCAATGCGTCCTCGAACTTCTGGGCCTGCGGGGCGAGCTCGAGGCTAGACTTCTGGAGTTTCAAACGCTCCGTGGCCTCGCGCATCGACCAGGCGGGCGTTTCAGGTCGGACGTGCTCGTTGACCAGCGTGACCAGCGGCCGCTCATCGCCATCATCCACGTAGACGTAACGAAAGTCGTCCGGGTCGTAGAGCACGTGCACCACTTGCCCTTCGCCATGGCGGTGAATCAATGCGGGCAAGCCGTCGCCCTTGTAGTTCATACCCTCCACCGTGATGCCGGTCTTTCGACTCAGCGTGCGTTCCGTGTGTTCGTAGAGTGCCGACAGCCATTCCGCGCGCGACGGCGGCAGGGAAATCGCGTAGCAGGACGATTCGAAATGTTGCCAGCGCTTGGCCGGAGTCTCTCCTTTGACGGCGGATTCCGTGAGGACCACCTCCCAGGTCAAACGGTCGAGTGGCTGGTGAATCCATTTTTCGTACAACCAGCGCACAATCCAGCGCTCGAGCTCCTCGAGCGTCATGAGTCGGTCTCCCAGCGCGATGGGGTCGCGCTGCCCATCTTTTCCTTCGAAGCGCGTGCAGCCCGCTAAGGCCTCCAAAGCGTTCTTGAGCGATAGATTCAGACGATCGATGAAGGGCTTCTCCTGCCCGGCGCGGGCGCGACAATGTCTGACGTCGACCCCGAGCAGCTCCAGCTTTTCGATGCGCCAGGTTTTGGTTTCGGCCCCGTTGTCGAAGACGAGAAGACCGGGTGTGCCGCACGCTGCCCAGATGCAGTCGATACCGAGGGCGGCCAAGTATGTGAGCCTGACGGGCGCCATGTACATCTCCGCACAGGCCAGCGAGTCGGTGTCGGTGGGCGCACCCACAACCAGCCTCCACCCCATGGGATGGCCCGTGCAGCAATCAATCGCATGCACCAGCCAGACCTGGCTGCTGAAACCGCTCGGGGTCTGGATGACAAAGGGCAGATGAAGCGCATCCTGCTCCACCCGCTCAAAGGGCATTTCGACTCGGATGCGCTGTTTCGCAATGGCGGTTCCCGCTATGGCCTGGCTTGGCAGCATCCGGTCGTCGTCGGGGTTCGCTTGGACAAAACGCCGGATGGTGTTCCTGACGAACTTCTGGCTAATCTTTGGACAATCCAGTGGGACAAGACTACCCCGTACCGCCCGATTGACCATGTTGGTCAAGGTTTCGAGTGACCAGCGCGATTGCGGGACCAGATAGTGCAACTCCGCCAGCGTGCAAATCGTGTTGATGACTTCCTGGGAGTAGCGCGGCGAGCGGTTGCCCTTGTTTCGGTCACCGCGCAGCACGGGCAAACCGGCCAACTCGCGTTGGCGGTAGCGGTACATCGTCGACTGCGGAGGAAAGGGCTCCGACTGCGGCCCCGCTTCATCGCGATACGCTTCGGCTGCGTAGTGGTACGCCGCCGCAAAGCTCACGCCTAGCTGCTTCTGGATGCCACGGATACGCCGCATTGCCTCCTTGATGACATGGATTTTGTCGTGAAGCTTCGTGTCACTGTGTTGGGCTGCCTGGCTGAAGCGTGGTTTGCCCGCACGCAACAGCGTGAGCTTGCCTGCGTAGAGGTCCGCCGTGAGCGTTGCCACTTCCACATAGCGGTCCGCACGCTTGGCGGCATCGAAGACTTTGACACAGCCGTCACGCGGGCGCGGGTCGAGCACCTCAAGATAGGCGTCGAGGTTCATCGGAGGCGCCAGCCGGTCATTCTGAAAGAGGGTATGCATCATCGTTCCACCTCCTCCAATAAACACAGATGGCTCAGGTCACCCTGCGCGAGCGAGACCTCGAGCGTGCCGCAGATGGGGAAATGGGCCACGTCCGCCGTCAGCAGACCGCTGACCAGCAAGACCGGCATCAGGCTGGGCAATAGCTGGAGGTCTTCGCACAGGGTACGCACGGTGACCGGCCCCGCTTCACAGCGGTCTCTCACGCGTTCGACCAGCTCAGCGGTAAGGTAGGTATGACGTTGATGCGTTGCCTGCTTGAGGAGCCGCACGTTCATCCTCAGCGGATGGGCGGTGTTCGCCGGCATGACCCAGGTGCGCAGCGGGTAGCTATTGGCCGTGAGAATCGGGCGGGCGCGCTCGATTTTCTCCCAGTACGCTTCGTCCCCCTCAAAGCCTTCCAGCTTGACCTCAACTGCATAGCGCAGCCCGTCTTGCCAGTCGACGCTGAAATCGGGGGTGTAGAGTTTCGGGCCTGGCAGTTCGCGATACGCGTGCCAGGCCGCGCTTCGGGCGGCTTTAGTCAGCAGCAGACGTTCGTCAATCAGGTCGACACAGAAGGGTTGTGGCTGAAAGCCGCGAACGCGTGGGTCAATCTCAAGCAGATGCGAAACGAAACGCTCAGCCTCCAGCTCGACGTTGATGTGCCCGTTCGCCTTCTGGGTGTACGTCCCCAGCTTGGCTTTGCCGTAGGTGGGGGCCTGATGGCGGACGCCCGTGTTGGCATCATTCACCCGGCCGCGACGTCCATAGGACGCGGGTGTGCGGCTCATGATGCACCTCCGCAGGAGGCACGGCATGACAGAACGCTCTGGCCACGAGTCCTGGCATGTGCAATGGCGCTTGCAGAAGAAGGGCCGTGCGGGAAATCTGTAGAGGGGTTTTTGCTCAACATCAGGCTGTCAATAGAACGATAAACCGCGCAGCTTATCTGAGTGTTTTCAGTAAAAATAGAGGCGTTTTTGCCGACGTTACAAGCAATAAAGTGAGAAGTTGTTGATTTAACAGAGGGAGATTCGGCGGAAATTTTTTTCGCGTTACGCGCATGTAACGTTAGCGTTACAAGGTGTAGTGATGGCGTCGCACGGAGTGGAGAACCCATGCTGCAGCACTCGAGACGATGCGTGTTATAGCGGGGAATCGCATGGCAGACCGGCGAGCCAGCAAGACGAACTCTGCCAGGTTTGTCGCGGTGACGAGCAGGGGAATATTCAGCGACCAGGCCCAAGCGCCACGCTTGGCTGTTGGTGACACCTGGCAGTTCAGGACACGCGGCGCTCGCATCTCGCCAGAAAAAAGCGTAAACAACCCCCTCCGGTTTGGACCGGATTTCGCAAGACTGCCGCCTACTGCAGACAACCCGTCCCATGGCCAGCCCCCGCATCGTACCCTCTCATAAATAGGGCACGACCGCGTTGGCGGCTCACATCAGCAAAGACAGGTTCACTCTCAAAACTGCAGGTCAGCGTTGCACTGACGTCTATCAACCGTAGGCGATGGAGTGGGGGTTTTCAAGGTCGGCGGGGAATTGATATACGAATAGGCATTGAGAACCACCACTGTCTCGGTACATTCAGTTGCTGTGACTGCTTGACACCGGCAACAAATGCGCGCACTAAAATTTAACTTAGCGTCAGTAGTGCTTCTATTAGGTCGCAGGACATCAACCAGAAGGACGCACGCGTCCTCGCCAAGCACTGGAAGCAATACATACAACGCCGTAAATAACATAGCGTAGTCAATGCTCGCGCCATCATCGAAGCGGCGTGCTCAGCTTCACGCGGCTGCGGCGTGCCCCTCCGTTGTTCGTCGGGTCAGTACTAGGACTCTTTCCTGCACAAAGCTATAGCGACCTTTTGAACAGCTAAGGCTAGGAGTTCCCCCATAGTTTCATGTTCCCAAATGCGGATTACGCACCAACCTTGCTCGAACAGTAGAGAATCAACACGATGGTCCCTTTCAACGTTTTGCTGAATTTTCCTTGACCAAAAATCACTGTGCAAATTTGGTGGTTTATAGTGCTGCGGACATCCATGCCAAAAACATCCATCGACAAATACTGCTAGCTTGGCTCCGGGAAATAGGATGTCGGGTCTACCGGGAAGCGGTCTATTTGTCTTTAGCCTATAGCGAAACCCCGCCCTCCAAAGTGCGCGTCGCAATCTCAATTCTGGTTCTGTTCCACTTGTCCGCACCGCAGCCATCTGAGCAGACTTTTCTGGAGATTCGGCCTTTGGAGTGCGCATTTACAATAGGCTTTATAGAATAATTATCGGATATTTTTAAGTGGCCTAACCACTGTTTGCGCCAATGAGATGCGTTAGGCTCATCGCTAGCTCAGGTGCCGCAGCAAGTAGTAGATTGGTTTCGCCTTCGCCAGACTTTAGCGCTCTTGTTAGCTCTGGAAGGTTGATGGGTTTAATCCGAAGCAGAGTTTGCTCCCCTTCCGCATCACTCCATATAACTGTTCGAGCAGTTTCAGCGGGTGGTGGGGCATCTGGAGAAACTATCGGGGCAACAATGATTGCATAAGGCGGTCGTGCCATTCGGTATTTGGTCTGAAGTCGGCTTTGGTAAAAAAACAGTTGGTAAAGGTCTTCGTTAGTAACTCTGTCTTTATAAGCAATTCGACCATCCTCTTGTGCCTTCATATAGCGGGGTTTGAACTTTGCATCTATTACTGCAACTGGGCAGTCATTCAGCCAGAGGGTTATATCCGGTTCAATATCTCTGTATGTTTCGCCCTGTCCGTTGATGAACGCCCCAGAGTCGACACTCTTAAATTTTGCAAAAAGGCCAATGGATTCAAGAGGCTTGAGGAGTCGAAGTATTAATTGTTCAAAAAGACCAGGAAGGGAAAACTCGAAATGAACAGTTCTAATGTCCCCAGAAGTAAAAGTATCCGGTAGTCCTACACCTAATACCAGTGCACGAGATAGTGCCACCACTGAGTCGTAGTGCTCTGTAAGCCGGTTTCGGAGACGGGCTGCTAAATTGAAGTCATCTGGCGTCACCTGTCGTGGCGTCACCAGACTCCTCCAGACAAACACTTGATTTTCTATTCGCTCACGAAGGAAAGTTTGTTCGAGTAAGCGCCGCGCTACCACAAGTCCAGCATAAACTATTTGGTTGTGGACAACATCGGTTGTGAGTCTATTGACGCGACAAGTGATACCCTGAGCGGGGTGCTCGCCAAAGGATTTAGTCCAGTGTGCTCGTCCAGCCAAAACGTGGCGACGCTGCTCCTCAATTATATATCCGCGAGAAACATATACTCTAAGAACTCGTTCAGCTTCATCGAGAAGGCTTGCGGCAAGTCCAATTAAGAAGGCATCGGGAGCCGTGTTGTCCCCTTCCGATGAGCCACCAGTATCAGAAAGCACAACTCTTCTATGAAGGTCACCTCCAAGGGCAACATAGAGTAATGAGAGAAATTCGGCTGTTGCCATCGGCGGGGGAGAAATTAGAACCACCCCACGAACAACTGTTCTACCTACTGTAAGCCGGCGATTTCGCCGAACAACTATTCCTTTTTCTGAGTCATCAAGAATATCGGCAAAACGTCCGAGACGCCTCATGTCATCATTGCTAAGGTGAGATAACCTTAATCCGTGGATTAAGACACCTGTGTCCTCCAGAACAACTTGCATCGCTCTGCCTAGCCACCTACGGTTGCACCCGCAACCGTTATTTTCAAGAATTGGCTCAGCCGTAGCAAGAATTCCTCCTTTGTATTCCAGGCAGCCCGACCCGTAGAATCAACTAGAGAACCCAAAATCTTTTGCATCCGCGCACGGTCGAGATAACAGTATTCTTGAACCAGCGGAATAATGTCGAAACGGAATTTCTCTGCTAGGCAGGCAACTTCGTCTTCACTATTGTTAGGTATCCCCAATAGCGCATGACCTATCGCCCGGTCTGGTTCAACCCCCGCCATCAGTAAGCACTGATTCAATTTTTCAAGTAATTCTGATATTTTTATACCGCCCACTTCTTCTTTCCACTTTTCAATCCGACTAAATATTGTATGGTCGGCTGGAAATTCGATGAAGGCGAAACGCCTACGGAGAGCTACATCTAGCAGGCTTACACTTTTGTCTGCCGAGTTCATGCTTCCCAAGAAAAATAAGTTTTCTGGAATTGCGAAGTCGGCTTTTGGTGATTGAGCAAGCCGGCATGGGCGGCCACGCTTGTCTGGTTCAATGTAGGTAATTAGCTCCCCAAAAATACGTGCGACATCTCCGCGATTTATTTCATCAATAACCATTAAGACTGAGCGCCCCTGGTCTCTTATTTTTACTGCTTCGTCTGCGGCGTGAATTAGCGCCCCCTTTTGCAGGGTAAAGGTGCTCGGCGAATCCTCTAAGGGGCGAAAACCTTGGATAAAATCTTCGTATCCAAATGCAGGATGAAAGGTTACCGGAATAACTGAATCAATCCCATTTTGGTTTGCCCATGCATCAGCAATAGAAAATAACGTATGACTTTTTCCTGTCCCTGGGGGGGCATACAGTATGACGTTCTTCCTGTCCAAGAGGGTTGCTAGAACTTCTGACTCAAGGGTTGATAATTCATCAATAGCTGTTCCACCAACAAGAATCCCGCTTACGGCAACAACTGGGACCTCTAACGGCAGGTCTGATGCCATTGGCTGTAAAAAATGATTCCAGTCATTCTCGGGTTCAAATATTTTTGGGTTATCTATAACAAATCTATAGCGACGTTGCAGAACGGGGTCAAGAGAAGAGGATAGTGCAATTGCGTACGCACCGCGACTTGACGAACCGGAAGGCTTGTACTCAAATAGTCCTGTTTGAAAAAAGGCCTTATTTAAAATAGTATTTAAATTGTCGCGCCCAATCTCAAATTCATCTTCCAAGTCCCCAAGCAACGAGCGAGAGGATGTTTCATGCGCCAGACCGGCGGCACGATTAGCCAAAATAGTGCTAAATAACTCAGTTGAACTTTTTTCCCAGTTATTGTCATCGTCAAATAAATGGCATAACTCTAAGTACGATAAGAACCGATTATCTCTAGGAAGGGCAGCTAACGCAGCAAGGAGACCGAGAAGCAGAGTAAAAAAGGAAAAAGATATCCCCTGCTCCTTGGCATATCTGTTTGCTCCAGTATCAGTCCCATTGGGCACAACATATAGCCAAAGTGTTCTCGTGACGAGCCATTGCCAGGCATCTTCTGGGCTCTGTGAATAAAGACTAAGATATCGTTTTCCAACTTCAGTGACTACTGCGAAGTTATTTTCTCTCTTGACGATTCCTGTAAATGACATTAGGTCTCGTATGATGTTGTAGCGTCCGTTGTCCGCAGATTTCAATTGTTGAAGGTCAACATTTTCTAGAAGCGCTGCGTCCAGCACTTCTTTGGCTGCACTGGCGGATTCGGCGGTAGTCTTCTTAAGAAAGTTCCTCCCGACAGTAAACGATTTGAGTAGTTGTCCCACGATTCATACCCCGGCTTTATGAAGTGCTGCGAATACTGCTTCTGCAACGGCAAAGGCCATCCCTGGAGGTACAGCATTCCCAATCTGTCGACGTGTTGCGGCTCTATTGCCTTCAAAAATGAACCAATCTGGAAAACCCTGAAGGCGTGCCCCCTCACGATGAGTAATTGACCGATGACGGAATGGATGGCCAAATTCACCGCGTGTGAAGCTATCAAGCCCTCCAGTTATTGTGCGTGCGGGAAGAAACCAATCCATTCGACCAAACACATCACGATGTCCGCGATAGTCACCCGCATGGCAAGGTAATTGAAGCTTACGCGGGATAGACAACCTGCCTCCCCCCATATCGACATAAGAGATTCGTTGGCGATTCTGTGGGCTCTCAGCTGAAACCATATGGTTTCCTACAACAGTTTCTGACATATTGGTCGATGTCAGGTCTGGTAGCCCCGTAAGCATCTCACCCACCGTCAGCCAACGTTGAGGTGTAATAGGTAGCGGTCCTTCATAGTGCGACGAAACATCAGGAGCGAGGAAAACCATGAGGACTCGGCGCCTCAATTGAGCTGTACCAAAGTCTGCGGCGTTCAATACATGCCTATGCGGAACAAGCCCTAGAGACTCCATTCTAAAGATAAACTGCCGAAGCACCTTGATGCCTCTGGGTAGTTCAAGGTCAGTCACGTTCTCAAGTACAACTGCAACAGGAGGATGTGGCAGATTTTCTATGAAATCTGCGAAGCGAAAGACAAGGTGGTTCCGTGGGTCATCTGCGTTCCCTTTTCGTTGGTGTGAGAACCCCTGACAGGGAGGGCCTCCAACTACTATAAGTTTCTTATTTTTCGCCAAATCGGCCGCATGCGAAGCTAACGACGGGTCCGCCACATCGGCCACGCTTGCTACGGGAAAAATGTTCCGGTTGTAAGTTCGAACAGCGTCCTGCTCAATATCGAACGCGAAGGCAGGACCTAGTCCTGAACGTGTGAAACCGAGAGAGAAACCTCCAGCGCCGCAAAATGCATCAATGACAGCAAACCTTGCGTCCATTTTGGTCGAGTTTACTGTTTCGTCTTTCTGCCATTCGACGGACAAAGTGTGCCTTGAATTCGGTGGATTTAAGTGATTCAAAACGCTTGCTGCAACAAATCGAGCGAAGAGCGGAGGTACGGCTTCCCCAACCTGGCGATACTGCTGTGTGGGCGGTCCGCAAAATACGTAATTGTGTGGGAATCCTTGCAATAGTGCCGCTTCACGGACTGTGATGTTTCTATGTTGTTCGGGGTGCAGAAAGCGGCCAGAACTAGGACTTCTGCTTTTAGCTGTGATGGTAACGCTTGGGGTATCCCAGCGAAGCCGCCCGTACACGTCTGTAAAACCGGGAGTTGGGCTATTATCAAGACGTCGATGCGCAGCAAGCTTCAAAGACTCCGGAATAGCCCGGCGGTCACCACCATCGGCGGGGATTTGGGAAAATAAACTAATTAAACGCTCAGTATGTGCAGGTGCGCGATGATTTTCATCGTCTAGGTCTACCTCGCCAGCCTGCAATGGCGGGAGATGTGAAATCGCTTCCCTGACCGTTCTTGCGGTGGCACTTGAAAAAATAGGGGCGGGCAATTGAATCGCACCATTAAGCGAGCCAAGAATAATTGCTCGCTTACGCCTTTGAGGCACCCCATACATGCTCATGTCAACAATGCTTTCCTCTAGTACATACCCAGCACTCCGAAGGCGCGAAGCGCTTGCTTGGTAGTAATGGGAAAAACGTCCAGACAGTATTTCTGGTACATTTTCCATCACAACCACATCCGGTTGATACTTGAGGACGAGTGAGACAAAGGCGTCAAGCAAGTTGTTGCGCGTATCGTCACGGTCATCGCCTTTTCTTAGTGCGCTGAAACCTTGACACGGAGCGCAGCCGATGAAAAGAAGCGGACGTAATCGAGGACCAGAAAGTTCCGGAAAGGTTAGCTCGAGAATAGTGGTGTCTTGAGGCAATGCACCAATGTCGGCTCGGAGTGTACGGCCACGAATATTTTTTTCATACGTTCTAAGCGCTGCGTCATCTTTATCTACCCCCCCCTAAAACCCTGAAGGCAACATGGCTTTGCCGGGTTGTAGCGAACCCCGCACTCATGCCTCCGCAACCGGAGAAAAAATCTATCACGTCAACAACCTGTGGCTCAGGTAGCTGCTTCTCATACGCCCCGTTTTTGTCACTTTGTGTTTCCAGTGGAACACTGAAAGCTTGTGACGAATCAGCAGCTTCGAAGAGTTCCTTTTGCTCATGTGCGAC
Source organism: Chromobacterium sp. CCUG 76385 (assembly GCF_059916625.1). Taxonomy (NCBI): domain Bacteria; kingdom Pseudomonadati; phylum Pseudomonadota; class Betaproteobacteria; order Neisseriales; family Chromobacteriaceae; genus Chromobacterium; species Chromobacterium sp. CCUG 76385. The sequence goes on along the minus strand of NZ_JAUCGU010000006.1, from coordinate 123,277 downwards.
GGAGGCATTGAGGATGACTTGACTATTCATATGTAATTCAAAGTGATGCAATGATATTTAGTTTAGTGCTTTTTGCTGACGAACCCATTCGTCAATATCAACCTTCTTGAAGCGCCAGAATCGACCTATCTTATGTCCAGGTAGCTGCCTCGAAGACAACCAGGTGTAGATGGTGTCTTTGCTTACGCCCAAGTATGTCGCGATGTCGTCAACCGATTGCCAGCGGTCATCCACCAGTGTGTGCTCTGCTGCCACTATCCAACTCCAAGCCAGGCATTCATTTGGATGGGCAAGTCTAGCACTTGGATTGGGTCATCTCAACGAAGATGGGTCTTGTTAGGCAGGTTTAGGCTGAGTTAGGGCTATTGTTACTTGATTGAGCTGGGCTTAGTTGGGTTGGAGCCGGTTCGACAAGGTAGGGAAGCTCGCAACCGTACGCAGGGTGGAATCGAAAGGTGGCTTCGATTAATAAAACAAGAATCAGCCGTTCCCCGTGGCAGCTCTTCTTCAGATAGGAAAACTGGGGCGCGGCCAGGTGTAGCCCCGTCGGCGTACCTCCTTCTAACAGTGTCCAAAATTGCGCGCGAGTACCATGAAAGCCCTGCTGTCGGGAAATACGCCCCAGCGTTTCTGTCAATACAATAGGCGACCTGAGGGGAAATAGTCCGAGACTAGCAAAGATAAGGGCCTGTAAACAGCTGGGTTTACAGGCCCTCGGAACTCCAGCCACACGTCCTTCTGTGCTACCAATCAATCTAGGCTATCACAGAGTTGTAACTTATAAATTTTTCAATTTATATGTCTCTTTTTCTCAGCTTATGCGTCTATCTACACTACAATTTTAAACATCTATATTGCGTGCGATCAAGGCGTTTCCTTCAATGAACTGCCTGCGCGGCTCCACCTCGTCGCCCATCAGGGTGGTGAACACGTCGTCGGCGCCCATCACGTCTTCGATGCGCACCTTCAAGAGGCGGCGCACGGCCGGGTCCATGGTGGTTTCCCACAGCTGTTCCGGGTTCATCTCGCCCAGGCCTTTGTAGCGCTGGATGTTCATGCCCTTTTTCACTTCGGCCAGCAGCCAGTCCAGCGCTTCGCCAAACTCGTTGACTGGTTTGACGGTTTCGCCGCGCTTGACGTGGGCGCCTTCGCGCAGCAGGCCGCCCAGCAGGCTGCCGGTTTTCTTCAGCTCCGCGTAGTCGCCGCTGTCCAGGAAGTTTTGGTCCAGCACCGTTACCAGCACGTTGCCGTGCAGCTTGCGGATGATCTTGATCAGGTGGCCGTCGTTCTTTTCGTCGCGCAGCAGCTGCAGGTCTATGGTTTCCGCCGGCAGGTGCTTGGAGAGTTCCGCCACGGTGTGGTCGGCTTGCTGTTGGCTTTCAAGCGACAGCGGGCCGGTTTTGAGCATGGCTTCCAGCACCAGCGGGTCGATCACGCGGCTTTCGCGTTCCATCACGGCGCGGGCCAGCAGGAACTGGCGGGCGATTTCGCCTAGGGTTTCGCCGGACAGCGGGGCGGCGCCTTCGGCCGGGATCAGTTCGGCTTTTTCCAGCGCCAGCTGCAGCAGGTATTGGTTCAGTTCGCCGTCGTCTTTCAGATAGCGTTCCTGCTTGCCGTGCTTGGCCTTGTACAGCGGCGGCTGGGCGATGTAGATGTGGCCGCGCTCTACCAGCTCGGTCATCTGGCGGTAGAAGAAGGTGAGCAGCAGGGTGCGGATGTGCGCGCCGTCCACGTCGGCGTCGGTCATGATGATGATGCGGTGGTAGCGCAGCTTGTCCGGGTTGTATTCGTCCTTGCCGATGCCGCAGCCCATGGCGGTGATCAGGGTGGCCACTTCCTGGCTTTGCAGCATTTTGTCGAAGCGGGCGCGTTCCACGTTGAGGATCTTGCCCTTCAGCGGCAGGATGGCCTGGAATTTGCGGTCGCGGCCTTGCTTGGCGGAGCCGCCGGCGGAGTCACCCTCCACCAGGTACAGTTCGCACAGGCTGGGGTCTTTTTCCTGGCAGTCCGCCAGTTTGCCGGGCAGGCCCAGGCCGTCCATCACGCCCTTGCGGCGGGTGATTTCGCGGGCTTTGCGCGCGGCTTCGCGGGCGCGGGCGGCTTCCACGATCTTGCCGCAGATGATCTTGGCGTCGTTGGGGTTTTCCAGCAGATAGGTTTTCAGCGCTTCGCTGATCACTTCGTTGACTACCGGGCCGATTTCGCCGGATACCAGTTTGTCCTTGGTCTGGCTGGAGAACTTGGGGTCCGGCAGCTTGACCGACAGCACGCAGGTGAGGCCTTCGCGCATGTCATCGCCGGTGGTGTCCACCTTGGCCTTCTTGGCCACTTCGCTCTCTTCGATAAACTGGTTCAGCGTGCGCGTCATCACCTGGCGCAGCGCGGTCATGTGGGTGCCGCCGTCGCGCTGGGGGATGTTGTTGGTGAAGCACTGGACGTTTTCCTGGTAGGAGTCGTTCCACTGCATGGCCACTTCCACGCTCATGCCGTCTTTTTCGCCAAAACCGTAAAACACCTTGGGGTGCAGTACGTTCTTGTTGCGGTTCATGTATTCCACAAAGCCGGCCACGCCGCCGGAGAAGGCGAAGTTTTCTTCCTTGCCGGTGCGTTTGTCCAGCAGCTGGATGCCCACGCCCTGGTTCAGGAAGGAGAGTTCGCGGATGCGCTTGGCCAGGATGTCAAAGTGGTATTCGATGTGGCCGAAGGTGTCCACGCTGGCAAAGAAGGTGACTTCCGTGCCGCGATGGCTGGTATGGCCGGTGACGGTGAGCGGGGCCACGGCGTCGCCGCGGCGGAATTCCATCTCGTGCACCTTGCCGTCGCGCCAGATCTTGAGCTTCAGCCAGTCGGACAGCGCGTTGACCACGGATACGCCCACGCCGTGCAGGCCGCCGGAGATCTTGTAGCTGTTGCTGTCGAACTTGCCGCCGGCGTGCAGGATGGTCATGATCACTTCCGCCGCGGAGCGTCCTTCTTCCGGGTGGATGTCGGTGGGGATGCCGCGGCCGTTGTCTTCCACGGAAACGGAGTTGTCCGGATTGATGGTGACCTTGATGGTGTCGGCATGGCCGGCCAGCGCTTCGTCAATGGCGTTGTCCAGCACTTCAAACACCATGTGGTGCAGGCCGGTGCCATCGGAGGTATCGCCAATATACATGCCGGGGCGCTTGCGCACCGCATCCAGGCCTTTAAGCACCTTGATACTGTCCGCGCCGTATTCTTGTTCGCTCATACTCACACTTTCCATATGGCCGCGCCGCCGGGGTGAAACAGGCTGCGTGGCCGGTCATTCTTAAATCCGGGAGGCGGCGTTAGGCCGCCCGCTGACTCCGTTTGCCGCGTCAGATGCGCATCGGCATCACGATGTACTTGAAGTTGCTGACATCCGGGATGGTGAACAACGCGCTGCGGATGGAGTCGCCAAACGCCAGCTGCAGGGTTTCCGCCGGCAGATTGGTCAGTACGTCCAGCAGGTAGTTGATGTTGAAGCCAATCTCCAGGCCGTCGCCTTGGAAGGCGATTTCCAGTTCTTCTTCGGCTTCTTCCTGTTCGCTGTTGGTGCACAGGATGGACATCTTGCCCGGCGCCAGCACCAGGCGCACGCCGCGGAATTTCTCGTTGGCCAGGATGGCGGCGCGTTGCAGCGCGTGCAGGAATTCCAGGCGTTCGATCAGGAAGATCTTGTCGTTGTCCAGCGGGATGACGCGGTTGTAGTCCGGGAACTTGCCGTCCACCACTTTGCTGATGATGACGGTGGCGCCAAAGCTGAAGCGCACCTGGTTGGCCAGCACTTCAATCTTGATTTCGTCGTCGCTGTCCTGCAGCAGCTTGTACAGCTCGATGATGGTCTTGCGCGGCAGGATCACCTCAGCCTTGGGCAGGGTGGCGGTGACGTCGGCGCTGGCAAAGGCCAGGCGGTGGCCGTCGGTGGCCACCAGGCGCACTTGGTTGCCGTCGGTCTGCATCAGCAGGCCGTTGAGGTAGTAACGGATGTCCTGCACGGCCATGGCGTACTGCACCTGAGAGATCAGGCGCTTGAGTTCGCGCTGGGAGAGGCTGAAGCTGGCGTCGGAGGCGGTGCCCACCGACAGCAGCGGGAAGTCTTCCGCCGGCAGGGTTTGCAGGTTGAAACGGCTCTTGCCGGCCTTCAGGGTGAGGCGGCCGCCGTCCAGCTGCTCCAGCGTCACCATGGTATTGCCCGGAATGGCGCGCAGAATGTCCTGCAGCTTCTTGGCGGAGGTGGTGAGGCGGAAGTCTTCGCCCGGCAGCTCGTCGCTGCTGGCGGTGGTGATCTGGATTTCCAGGTCGGTGGCCAGGAATCCAACCTGTCCGCCCTTCTTCTCGATCAGGACGTTGGACAGAATCGGCAGCGTGTGGCGACGCTCGACAATGCCGGTGACTGCCAGCAGGGGCTTGAGCAGGGCATCGCGTTCGGCTTGCAGGATCAGCATGTGGCGGGCTCCCAGTAGATGGTGAAGAGTCGTTTCATGGTTCGATTAATTGCGCAGCATCGCGAGCAGCGCTTCGTAGTCGTGCGCGATGTCGGCGTCGTTTTCGCGCATCTCATTAATGGTTTTGCAGGCGTGCAGCACGGTGGTGTGGTCGCGGCCGCCAAAGGCGTCGCCGATATTGGGCAAGGACAGCTGGGTGAGTTCCTTGGCCAGGGCCATGGCCACCTGGCGCGGCCGGGCGATGTCGCGGCTGCGCTTTTTGCTGTGCATGTCGGACAGCTTGATCTTGTAGTACTCCGCCACCGTTTTCTGGATGGCGTCCACCGTCACCTGGCGGTTGCCGGCGGCCAGAATATCCTTCAGCGCTTCCTTTACCAGTTCCAGCGTGATGTTCTGGTTGGTGAAGCGGGCATACGCCACCACGCGCTTGAGCGCGCCTTCCAGCTCGCGCACGTTGGAGCGCACGTTCTGGGCGATGAAGAAGGCCACGTTGTGCTCCAGCTTGATGCTGTCGGCCTCGGCCTTTTTCATCAGAATGGCCACGCGCATTTCCAGCTCCGGCGGCTGGATTTCCACGGTCAGGCCCCAGGAGAAGCGCGAAATCAGCCGCTCTTCCATCCCTTCAATCTGCTTGGGGTAGCTGTCGCAGGTCATGATGACTTGCTTGCCGCCCTCGATCAGCGCATTGAAGGCATAAAAGAATTCTTCCTGGGTGCGGTTTTTGCCGGCGAAGAACTGGATGTCGTCAATCAGCAACAGGTCCAGCGAGTGGTAGTAACGCTTGAATTCGTCAAACGCCTTGTGCTGGTAGGCGCGCATGATGTCGGCCACGTAGCGTTCGGCGTGGATGTAGCGGATCTTGGCCTGCGGGTTCTTTTGGAACACGTGGTTGCCGATGGCCTGGATCAAGTGAGTCTTGCCCAGGCCCACGCCGCCGTAGACAAACAGCGGGTTGTAAGCCTGGTCGCCCGGATTCTCGGCAATCTGCATGGCGGCGGCGCGCGCCAGCTGGTTGCCCTTGCCGGTCACCAGCGTATCGAAGGTGAAGGAGGGGTTGAGGCGCGTGCTTTCATGGCTGCCGCCAATAGCCTTGACCGCGGCCTGCTTGGCCGGAGACGGCGCGGGCGAAGCGCTGGGCGCGGCTTTGCTCGGCTCCTTGGCCTTGGGCTGGATGCTGGCAGCCGGCTGCAGCGGCCGGGCGGAAGGCGCGCCCAGACGCAGCTCCACCGGGCATTCGCCAATCAGTTCCACGGCCAGTTCCTCAATGCGGGCGAGGAAACGGTCCTTGATGAACTGCATGATGAAGCGGTTGGGCGCGAACAGCGCAATGCCTTCATCGCCGGCTTCGGCGTTGAGCGGCTTGATCCAGGTGTTGAACTGTTGCGAAGACAGTTCGGCCTCCAGTCGGGCGAGGCAGGCAGGCCAGAATTGATCCAGTTCGGTCATTACATACACGCATGTGAAAGCGAAAAACCCGCTGAGCGCGCTCGGCTTGCAACAGCGGGATGGGCCGCTCGCGGCGCGGAAAGGGCGGCGAGCAAGCGGCGGATGTTCGGCATGAAGCGGCCGGCAGGCTGCGGTGTGGCAAACGCGGCGGGCCTGTGTGCCCTGGATGCGTTCATTTGTTGTGCAGCCGGTCGACAGCGATAAACCCCCACATTCTAACGTTTTTTTGCAAAGTTATCCACAGGCCTGCAGAAAATTCCTCGTTGACAAAGCTGCGGATTTCGAGTCAAATCACGCGTTTATTTCCGTTTCGAAACAGGAAACCCATATCATGAAACGCACTTATCAGCCTTCCAATACCCGTCGTAAACGCACTCACGGCTTCCTGGTCCGCATGAAGACCCGTGGCGGCCGCGCTGTCATCGCCGCTCGCCGCGCCAAGGGCCGCAAGAAGCTGGCCGTCTAAGTCCTTGTGGCTTACCGCTTTCGCCGTGCGCACCGGCTGTTAAAAACGGATGAGTTCTCATCCGTTTTTAGTTTGCGGCAACAACGCAGCAATGCCTTCTTTCAGGTGTATGCCCGCCCCAACGGTCTGGACCATGCCCGCGTGGGTTTGGTTGTGGGCAAGAAGGTGGCCAAGCGGGCGGTGCGCCGAAATTACATCAAGCGCTGCGTGCGCGAGTGGTTCCGCCTGAACCAGCAGGAGCTGGGCGGCGTGGACTACGTGGTGCGAGCAAAAACGGCGTTTGCCCGCGAACAGCGCGCCGAGGCCGTCACGGCTTTGTCGGCTCTGTTTGCTAAACTGGCACGATGTCGCGCATCCTCATCCTCCTGATCCGTTTTTACCAGCTGGCTATCAGCCCGTGGCTGGCACCGCGTTGCCGCTTCCAGCCCACCTGTTCCAGCTACGCGATCGAGGCGGTGAGAAAACACGGCGCGCTGAAGGGCGGCTGTCTGGCCGCCAGACGCATTTGCCGTTGCCATCCCTGGGGCGGCAGCGGCTATGACCCGGTTCCCTGAACTTTCCGGTATCGAGAGATGGATTCCAAGCGACTGATTATCTTTGTTGTACTGTCCGTGGGCATCCTGTTTGGGTGGAATGAGTTCTTCATGCCCAAGCACACCCCGCAACAGCAAGTGGCCAAGACCGAGGCCGCGGCCGGCGCTGCCAGCGCCGCGCAGCCTGCCGACGCCAACAAGTTGACCCATGGTCAGCGCATCCGCGTCAAGACCGACCTGGTTGAAGCCGAGATCGATACCGTGGGCGGCGACCTGCGCTCGCTGTCTCTGCTCAAGCACGGCGAGGCCGAAGACCGCAACCAGCCGTTCAAGCTGTTCCAGGACAATGCCAAGCACACTTATGTGGCGCAAACCGGCCTGATCGCAGCCAGCAACCCGGCCCTGCCGACGCATAAAACCGTCTTCACCGCCGACAAGCCCAGCTACGAAATGACCGGCGACAAGCTGGAAGTGAAGCTGACTGCGCCGGACGCCAATGGCGTCAAGGTGAGCAAGGTATACACCTTCACCAAGGGCAGTTACGAGATCGGCGTGCGTTACGACATCGCCAACGGCGGCGCCGCTCCGCTGGCGCCTACCGCCTACTACCGCCTGCTGCGCGACAGCCAGGCGCCGGAAGGCGAAGGCCGTTTTGCCCACACCTACACCGGCCCGGCCGTGTTCACCTCCGAGCACAAGTTCCAGAAGGTGAGCTTCGACGATCTGGCCAAGGGCAAGGGCGACTACGCCAAGACCACCACCGATGGCTGGGTGGCCATGGTGCAGCACTACTTCATGTCCGCCTGGATTCTGCAGCCGCTGGACGGCAAGAGCGTGTGCAAGGACGACAAGTCCTGCCGCTTCGAGCTGACCCAGACCAATGGCCTGAACTCCGCCGCCGCGCTGGTTGACTATGCCGTCATCGCCCCGGGCAAGAGCCTGAGCGTCAACGTGCCGCTGTTTGCCGGCCCGGAAGAGTACGACATCATCTCCAAGGTGGCGGACGGCATGGAGTATGCCAAGGACTTCGGCATCTTCTACATCTTCGCCTCGCCGCTGTTCTGGCTGCTGGTGAAGCTGCATGGCCTGGTGAGCAACTGGGGCTGGGCGATCATCCTGCTGACGCTGACCGTGAAGGCCGTGTTCTACCCGCTGACCGCCGCGTCCTACCGCTCCATGGCCAAGATGAAGGCCCTGGCGCCGCGTCTGGAGCGCATGAAGGAACAATACGGCGACGACCGCATGAAGTTCCAGCAAGCCGTGATGGAGATGTACAAGTCCGAGAAGGTGAATCCGCTGGGCGGCTGCTTGCCCATGCTGATCCAGATCCCGGTGTTCATCGGCCTGTATTGGGCGCTGCTGGCTTCGGTGGAGCTGCGCGAAGCGCCGTGGGTGCTGTGGTATACCGACTTGGCCCGCCCGGACCCGTACTTCATCCTGCCGGCGCTGATGGCGATCACCATGTTCCTGCAGACCTTCCTGAACCCGCCGCCGGCTGATCCGATGCAGGCGAAGATGATGAAGATCATGCCGCTGGCTTTCTCCGCGCTGTTCTTCTTCTTCCCGGCCGGCCTGGTGCTGTACTACGTGGTGAACAACGTGCTGTCCATGGCGCAGCAGTGGTTCATCAACAAGCAGATCGAAAAGAGCAACAAGGCCGCGCTGCAGTCCTGAGCGCCGCAGGCATTGCTGAACAAACCCGGCCACTGGCCGGGTTTTTTGCTGGATAATCTGGGAAAAGATCTCAAAACAATTTGCCACGAACCCCACGAAAGCACACGAACGCGAATCGCCTCCGAGGCTGCGCCGGGACGGCTTCCGGCCTGCGATCATTCTTTCGTGTTCTTTCGTGGATTTCGTGGCTCAAAATCCAAGGAATGGCAATGAACCTCAGCTACACCCCCGCCACCATCTGCGCCATCGCCACCGCCCCCGGCCGCGGCGGCGTCGGCGTGATCCGCGTCTCCGGTAAGGACTTGCTGCCGTTTGCGCAGGCCATCTCCAATGGCAAAACGCCCACGCCGCGCTACGCCACGTACACGGACTTTTATGATGCCCACGGCCAGGCCATAGACAACGGCTTGCTGCTGTTCTTCCCCGGCCCCAACAGCTTCACCGGCGAGGACGTGATCGAGCTGCAGGGCCACGGCGGGCCGGTGGTGATGAAGATGCTGCTGGCGCGCTGCGTGGAGCTGGGCGCGCGGCTGGCCGAGCCGGGCGAGTTCACCAAGCGGGCCTTCCTCAACGACAAGCTGGACCTGGCCCAGGCCGAAAGCGTGGCGGACCTGATCGACGCCAGCAGCGAAACCGCGGCGCGCAGCGCCTTGAAGTCATTGAAGGGCGCGTTCTCGCGCCAGGTGCACGGCCTGGTGGACGAGCTGATCAATCTGCGCATGCTGGTGGAAGCCACGCTGGACTTCCCGGAGGAAGAGATTGATTTCCTGAAGCAGGCCGACGCCATCGGCCGCCTGCGCCGCTTGCGCGCCACCCTGGTGGGCGTGCAGGCCACGGCCAAGCAGGGCGCCATCCTGCGCGAGGGCATGCACGTGGTGCTGGTGGGGCAGCCCAATGTCGGCAAGTCCAGCCTGATGAACGCGCTGGCGGGCGACGACATCGCCATTGTCACCGATATCGCCGGCACCACCCGCGATACGGTGCGCGAGGAAATCGTCATCGACGGCGTGCCGGTGCACATCATCGACACCGCCGGCCTGCGCGAAACCGACGACGTGGTGGAGAAGATAGGCATAGAGCGCACCTGGCAGGCGGTGGAACGCGCCGACCTGGCGCTGGTGCTGACCGACAGCCGTCACGGCCTGACCGAAGAGGTGCAAGCCATCCTGGCGCGCATCCCGGCCGGCCTGCCGCGCGTGCACGTCTTCAACAAGGTGGACCTGACCGAGGAGCCGGCCGGCATCGCCGACGAAGACGGCCACCCGCTGGTGCGACTGTCCGCCAAGACGCATCAGGGCGTGGACCTGTTGAAAGCCAAGCTGCTGGAAATGATAGGCTTCAGCGGCGCCGACGAAGGCGTGTTCCTGGCCCGCCAACGCCACCTGGAGGCCATCGCCCGCGCCGCCGACCACCTGGAACTGGCCGAGGCCGATTGGGAACAAGTGGAAATCTTCGCCGAAGAGCTGCGCATGGCGCAAAACGCCTTGTCCGAAATCACCGGGGCATTCTCCGCCGATGACCTGCTGGGCGTGATCTTCTCGCGCTTTTGCATCGGGAAATAAGGCCGTGGAAGCCCGGCCTGGCCGGGCGTTCCGCCGCTGTTGACCATGGTGGGGCGCGGCGGATCGCCCCGTCAGGGCATCCGCCCTACCGAACTCGGAGTGATCTTCTCCCGCTTTTGCATCGACCCGTAGGGCGGAAGCCCGGCCAAGCCGGGCGTTCCGCCGCTGTTGACCATGACGGGGCGCGGCGGATCGCCCCGTCGGGGCATCCGCCCTACTAAACTCGGCGTGGTCTTCTCCCGCTTTTGCATCGACCCGTAGGGCGGAAGCCCGGCTAAGCCGGGCGTTCCGCCGTTGTTGACCATGACGGGGCGCGGCGGATCGCCCCGTCGGGGCATCCGCCCTACCAAACTCGGCGTGATTTTCTCCCGCCTTTGCATAGACCCGTAGGGCGGAAGCCCGGCTAAGCCGGGCGTTCCGCCGTTGTTGACCATGGCGGGGCGCGGCGGATCGCTCCGTCAGGGCATCCGCCCTACCGAACTCGGCATGATCTTCTCCCGTTTTTGCATCGACCCGTAGGGCGGAAGCCCGGCTAAGCCGGGCGTTCCGCCGCTGTTGAGCATGGTGGGGCGCGGCGGATCGCCCCGTCGGGGCATCCGCCCTACCGAACTCGGAGTGATCTTCTCGCGCTTTTGCATCGACCCGTAGGGCGGAAGCCCGGCCAAGCCGGGCGTTCCGCCGCTGCTGACCATGGCGGAGCGCGGCGGATCGCTCCGTCAGGGCATCCGCCCTACCTGACTTGGCGTGGTCTTGTCCCGCCTTTGCATCGACCCGTAGGGCGGAAGCCCGGCTAAGCCGGGCGTTCCGCCGTTGTATGCCGGCCTTTGCCGTGGAATGCCCAGATTAAGCCAGGGCGACGAGGGGCGCTTGCGGCTTGAGGCCGTCAACCAGGGTAAAGACCACCAGCCCGGCCTGGCGCAGCGCGTCCAGCCGCCAGAACAGGAAATTGTCCGGCACCATGCCGGGATGCGTGCCCATGACCTCCCCCACTACGCGGCTGGCCGATTGAGGCGTGCGGGAGAGCCTGGCCAGCAACAGCGGGTCCAGATGGTCCAGCGGGTATTGGACGATGCCGCCGTCTGCGGCGGTTTCGCGCCAGCCGGCCTCGCGTGTTCGCCAGTACGCCCATTGCGCCGCCAAATCCGCGCGCGCGGCGGCGTCCAGCTCCGCCGGCTTCAGATCCAGCAAGGCTTCCGGCGGGCACATCGCCACCGCGTAAAGCCCCTCGTGCTGGAAAGCCACCTGGCCGGTGATGTCCGCTACCAGCAGCGGCGTGGCGGGCGCGGCCACGCTGGCGGCCATGGCTAGCATTAGCAGGTCGTGCGCGTTGTTGCCTATCCAGATGACCAGCGGCGCCGGCGCTTGCAGCGCCTCCAGCAACTGGCCGTGACACTCCGCCTGGTGCTGCAGCAGCGGCGTTTCGTACTCTTCCGCTTCATACCACCACTGCGCGGCCCATAGGCGCTTGAGCCAAGCCATGCGCTGGCGCGGCTTGGCCGCATCGGCATCGGCCAGCTCCCCAATGCGGAAGTCTTCCATCATGGCGGTGACCGGCTGGGACAGGCCAAGCAGCCGGTTGCGTTGCTTCAGGTTGCCGGCGGCGCTGTCGCCCCAGCACAAGTGGCGAAGAGGTGTCATCATCAATGTCGATTGGATACAAACCGACCCAAGCATACCGTTGCTGATGGCTGGCGTGAGTGGTTTTACGCGGGGTTTACTCTCTCAATTTCTTCCCATGATCTGTTTTTGTGAACAGTCACCGCCAAGTGGCGGGAGGGCGCCAATAACTCAGTCAGCTGAGGCGTTCAGCGGGTACTCTTGCTTATTCTGCCCAGCGTCCGCAACGATTGCAGTGTTGAGGGCATCTTGAACTATTTTCCCCTGCTCCAGCACAACTATTCGCTCAGCCATCGCGATGGTCTCCGGACGATGCGCTACCAGGAGCCGCGTCATGGCGATGTCGCGCACCGCGGCGTTCACCATTTTTTCGTTCCACACATCCAGATGGCTGGTGGCTTCGTCCAGCACCAGCAGCTTGGGCTGCTTGTACAGCGCGCGCGCCAGCAGGATGCGCTGCTTCTGGCCGCCGGACAGGCCGGAGCCGATGTCGCCGCACAGCGTGTTGTAGGCCATAGGCATGGTGATGATTTCGTCGTGGATGGCGGCCAACTTGGCGCATTGATAAATGCGGCGTACATCAGGTTGGGGATCGAAGAAGCAGATATTGTCGCCGATGGAACCGGCGAATAGCTGATCCTCCTGCATCACCGTGCCCAGCAGCTGGCGGTAATTGGCTAGGCCAAGCTGTTTCAGCGGGATGCCGCCGATCAGCACCTCCCCTTCACTGGGCTCCAGCAGGCCCAGCATTAATTTAAGCAAGGTAGTTTTGCCGCAACCAGAGGCCCCGGTGATGGCCAGGCATTGGCCGGCAGGCACGATCAAATTGAGGTTTTGCAGTACATAGGGCTCGCCGTCGGAGTAGCGGAAGGAGACATTGCGTATTTCTATCGCCGGCTGTAACTGTTCCGGGTCGACTTCCACATCACTGTATTCGGGCTCTGGCGTCGCCATCAAAATATCGGCCAGCCGTTCGCCATGCAGACGCAGCATGCGGAGCTCGAACAGCTTGTCGATGAGGGAGGAGATGCGCTGGCTGAATTGGTCTTTGTAGCTCAGAAAGGCGATCAGCATTCCGACGGAAAACTGGTGGTCTAGTACAGCCAATGCGGCCAGCCACACCACAATGACGCGTTCCGCGTTGAATAGTATGGAGTTGACGGTTTGAAAAGAGATAGTTAATCGGGCAATGGTCAAGTCGGCGTTGAACTGATCGGCCAGCATGTTCATCCACAAAATGCGGCGGGATTCCTGGCGGCCAAATAGTCGAATGCTTTGCGCGCCACGCGCCGACTCGATGAAATGGGTGTTTTGCCGTGCGGCATGCATGATCTGCTCCGCCGTGGCCTCGCGCAGGCCTCTGAAAATGGACCAGCGAAGCATGGCGTACAAGGAAACGGCAATTAGGCTGATGACCGACAACTTGGCGTTATAGAGCAGCATGACGCCAAGCGTAGCGAGCGCCAGCAAGCCATCGATCGAGCCCCCGACAAATTGGGTGGTCAGGCTGCGTTGTATGGTTTGGATCGCGCCGAAGCGAGAGACAATATCGCCTAGATGACGTTTCTCGAACCAGGCGAGCGGCAACTTCATCAAATGGGCGAAGGCGTTGCCAAACCATTGGAAATTGAGACTAGTGGCCAGGGCTGTGGTGGCCCAAGATCGGACGGCTTCAATCGCGGATTGCAGCAGCACCAGTAGCAGGAAGCCGATGCCGAGCACCGTGATCAAATTGCGATCCGCTGCCAGCAAGGCCTCATCCACCACCCATTGCAGATAGAAGGGTGCCGCCAACACGCATACCTGCAGCGCCAGCCCTAGCAATAGCAGCTGCGTCACGCCACGCCCCAAGCCGTCGACTCGGCCCATCAGCGCGAGCAAACTCACGTGCTGTCTTTCCTCCATCGGCGTGAACTCGTGCCCCGGAGCCAACTCCAGCGCGACGCCGGTGAAGTGTTTGGCGGTTTCTTCCAGCGACAGTTTTCTTTCACCGACGGCTGGATCATGAATGATAAGGTGCTTGGCGGTGACGCGCTTCAACACCACGAAGTGATTCATATCCCAGTGCAGCACGCAGGGCAGCTTCAACTGTGGCAAGAATGGCATGTCGAGCTTCAATGGCCGGGTTTGTAGGCCCAAACCCTGAGCCATGCCGATCAGGCTTTTCAGCGTCGTGCCCTTGCGCGAAACGGCGAAGCGGCGACGCATATTGGTCAGATCGATATGGTGTCCCCAATAGCTGGCGATCATGGCAAGACAGGCCAGTCCGCATTCTGCCGCTTCAGTTTGCAGCAGTAGGGGGAGACGGCGTCGGCTGAAAAATTGGAGCACTGGGTGCTGTAGGGCCATATCAAACCTTTCCGCTGATGCTGAACAGAGGCTCCAACACCCACTCATACAGCTTGCGCTGCTCTAGCAGTATGCTTGCATCCAGTGCCATACCGGCTTTTAGGGGTTGTTGCTGGCCATAGGTTTTCACCGATTGGTTTTGCAGCCGGACGCGTATTCGATAGAGCGGCTCAGTCGCATTGCTGCCCATGGGTAGCTCATCCTTGGTCATGGGGCTATGCGACACCTCCCGGATCACACCTTGAAACTGGCCGAACTTCTGAAAAGGGTAGGCTTGATAGCGGATTTGCACGATTTGGCCTGGTTTGGCGAAACCCGCGGCGCGTGAAGGCGCATATAGTTCGGCTTCGAGCGGTGAGCCGATAGGAGACAGATTAGCCAAGGACATGCCGCTCGATACGGTTTGCCCTGTCTGCGTGGCGATGCCGCTGACGATGCCGGCCTGCGGGGCGCGGATCAGCGTCGTGCGTTTAGCTTCGTTTTCGGTGAGGTCTTGTTCGGCCGCGTCGACATTGCGCTGGGCGGCAGCCTCGTCGCGACGTATCTGGAAGCGCAAATCATTCAAATCTTGCGCCGCAGTATCGCGGTCGTTTTCTGTCGATGCCTTGGCGCGCTGAAGGTCGGCAAGCTTGGCTTGCTGGTCTATCAGCTCCGCTTGCTTGTCTTGCAAGGCCGCCGCAGAAATAAAGTGCGATGATAGCAACTTGTCATTTCGCTCAACAGCCTGCTCCGCCAGTTTGATGCGGCCTTTTTGCAGCATCACTTGCTCATCGATACGCTGGATTTCGCTGCCGAGATCTTTCAGTCTGCGTTGCTGAGCATTGATTTTCTGCTCCATTTGATGATGCAGCAGTCCCGTTTCATTTTGCAGGCTGTCACGTCTCGCCTGCAGCAGGGCGCTGATTGTGC
Organism: Chromobacterium sp. CCUG 76385; assembly: GCF_059916625.1. NCBI lineage: Bacteria > Pseudomonadati > Pseudomonadota > Betaproteobacteria > Neisseriales > Chromobacteriaceae > Chromobacterium > Chromobacterium sp. CCUG 76385. The sequence continues at coordinate 108,270 of NZ_JAUCGU010000006.1, read as the reverse complement.
TAGCAGTATCACCGCGTGTTGCACTGACCCGCTCATTCGACAGAACAAACAGTACATCGCCTGTATGTACCTGTTGTCCTTCTTTTGCTTTTACCGCGATTACGATGCCAGGTTGTAGTGACTGAAGCCGAATCAACCCTTGGAGTGGCATCAGAACGCCATTAACTTGCTCTTTTCTAGTGTAACTCGCGAAAGAAAAGAGAAGAATAATGGAAATGGAGAGTAAGCAAAACGTTGCGGTTAGCCAGGCAAGAATAGTTGACCGCAATAAAATAATATTCCCATATTGGCTAACGGTCGCGTGGGATAAGGCTTGAGGGCGGAACAGAGATTGCATGGTAGTCTTAATTTGCATGTCATTGGGATTATTCTCTATCCTGGCAACATTTTTTTCAAGGAAGATAGTTATACGAAGCCGTATCCGCTTTGAGGTGCATTGTAAGTCATTGTATTAAAAAGATATTATTTTTGAATCAGCATTGAAAAAGTGCTGTGGAGTAGAATTTAATAAAGTGCTTTTGTGCTATTGAGGCATAATGTCAAACAGTAATAATGTTCATTATGGCTTTTAACAGCAATTTAATTGCTATTTTATAATAAATAATAAGTTTTGCCATTGACAATCAAATGTCAAAGTCATATCATGACAATGTCATCTTCGGCGCTGCTCCATGTGGGTAATGCAGTCTGGAGTGATATGCACTTCAATTTAGTGCAAATAGAGTAGCGACCATTTATTTTGGTCATATCACATCAAGTCAAGGAGAAATAAAATGCAAAACGAAAAGCAAGCTCAACAATTCGCACAAGACCAAGAAATCGCTGATGTTCTGGGCATTTCGGTTCTGTCTCCGTTGGAAGAAGTTTCTGTTTCTGGTGGCGCTGTTCACGTAGATTCTGGCAGCACTCATATTCATGCAAGTATCGTTGCTGAATAAGGTTGGACCAATGATTGCGTAGGGAAATGCTCTGCGCATGATTTGCTTGGAGGGGCCTAACATCTATTCAGAAGTTAGGCCCTTTCATGTTTTTAGTAGCGACTAAAAGTATTTAGGCGTGTTCGGGTTTTATGGTGTTGGTGATAATCTCAGGGATGCAAATGGAAAATCAGCCGATTGTCTTTAGCAATGAATGGTGGGATGAATTCATTCATGTTACTAAAAAACTTAGCGTTCCAGCGGTTTTTTGTAAGCCTCTAGATGCAGAGAAAATAGTTTCATACCGGCACGCTGTTGCAAACATTATTTCTGCCATTGCTAAACTACGCTCTTCTCAATATGGTTTTCGAGTCTATCTGGAGGGCCACCAACTAGGCTCATCCGAGATAGAGGATATCTATGATAATCCACCGCTAGATGGAGAGTGTGTTGTTCAATGGTGCGAGCGAGTATTTAATGATAAGAAGTTTGGGGTAATAATAAACTCCGGGGAAAAGTTTGATCAGAAATTTTCAAAAGACGTTGCTGTTTTGATGAAGCCCTTGTTTGACAAAATTGGACTTCCTCGCGATGGGATTCAATTTTCAATCTTTGTCGGAAATTACGACAAGACCCCGCTTGGGATACACCAAGATTATCGCGGTGAAAATGTCTTGCACTTACATGTTGGGCCTGGTGAAAAAATCATGTATGTGTGGGATAAGGATGAATACGGTAAGTTGACAACGGAGGGAGGGCTGCGCAAGGGGAATTTTAATGATTTAGAGCCTTATGCGCAGAGCTACCATATACAGTCTGGTGACTTATTTTTCATGCCGGAAGGCACATTCCATATTGGGGCTCAAAAAGAACTCTCCATTGCCATAACGGTGTGGCAGTATACCCACACAAATGGAAGGTTTACCCAAGAGCTATTGAATCATGTGCACAAGCAGATCAACCTGTCAGGTAAAGATGCTATTGATCATGATCTCCGCCCTCTTCAAGATGATAGCCATATAGATGATATTTTTCCAGCCTGCGAATTGCCACAAGAATATAAAAACTTGACGCTTCAAGAATTGATTAAAAAGGCATATCAGGATTGGCGGCTGGGGATTTTCAGCAATGCTGGGTATCGGAATCCTCCTTTTGCAAATAAAACTCGAGAAGTATTCTCTCCTCTGGATGTTGTCAAAATTGAAAGTCCATACCGTATTCTGACGCGTAGAATAGATGGCATGGAGAAAGTGATGGTTTATGTGCGAGGGCATAAATTCGAGATTAAATATCATGCATGCTTGCTTGAGTTGATCAAGGCGCTGAATGATGGGCGTGAGCATAAAGTTAGTTATTTGTTGAAGCTGTTAGACCCGGAGTGGAGCGAGAAGGTTGGCTTGCATTTCTTGTCTGAGCTGCATGTATACCATGGTATTGTGAAAGTAGTGAATGTTAGCCATCTGGCTAATCAAAATGAACTCATGGGGAGTGAAGTGTAATGGAGCGAGTCGTAATTAATAATCCTGCTGTAGGAATTGATTTAGAGCAACTTCAGAATCAATTCAATAATGAGTGGTGGGATGGGTTTTTGACGAAAACCAAGAACATGACGATACCGGCTATACTCCCGACATCTCTCAGTCGGGAGCAGACGCGAATTTTACGACGGTATATCTTGGACATATTAGCCGAGGTGGGGTGTGTTCATAAGGAAAAATATGGATACCGGTTGTGGATTGACGGTGAGCAGGTATTGGACCTTGAGGATCATTTCTCACTTCACCCTAGGCCTGATGAAGATGCCGAGGAGTGGGTAAGCCGGGCATTTGGGGAGAAAAAATTCGGGGTTATTTTAAATCGAGGGGAGAAGTTCAGCGAGGAGTTATCGCAGGCTACTGCATTAATGTTGGAGCCTATTTTGAGGGAAATAGGTATGCCGACAGAGGGGATTCTGTATACGATCTTTGTTGGAAACTACGATATGACCCCGCTTGGGATTCATCGTGATTTTGCTGGTAAGAGCGTTTTGCACTTCCATCTTGGGCCGGGTCCCAAGACCATGTATGTTTGGGAAGATGATGACTATAAGACTGGGCCGGAAGAGAATCGCTTCAATAATATGAATATTGAAAAGCATCTGCCCCATGCGACTAAGCATACTTTTGGTGAGGGTGAGTTCTATTTCATGCCGGAAAATAAATATCATCTCGGCATGCAAAATGAATTGTCAATTGGGATTGCTTGCTGGTTTTTCAATCGCTGTGACTATGATTTTGCCAATCAATTACTCGAACGATTCAGGTCAAATTATTTGAAAAACTCTCGAGTAATGTTGAAGCCAGATAAAAAACCTGTTGATGATATCAGCACGGTGGAGCCGATTCTATCATTGTTTGATCTGCCTGGTGGCGGGGATGTTGGAATCAAGTCTTTGCTTGGTAGCATCTATAAAGATTTTCGCTATTCCTTATTCAGTAATGCCGGGTTCCGGAACCGTCCAATTCCAAGGTCCAAGGATGTCGACATCAAACGGGGAGACCGAGTGTATGCTGACTTACCCTATAAAATAGTCTGCAGGGAAGCTGAGGAGTTAGGCCATTTTGATCTGTTTGTCCGGGGAACAAAGGTTACTTTGCGCAATTTCCAAGGATTAGAACAGATTGTTGATCGAATCAACAATCAAAAAATGGTCGATGTGAATCAGTTGGTGGAGGCAATGGATGATCCGCTGGCGGAACAAAAGGTATGCTATTTGCTAAAGATGTTGCACAAGCATCGTGGCATATCGCTTGTCTAGCGTTGAAGGCTATAAGTGGCTTCTGTTGTGTGCGCGTGCTTTTACGTAGGCGCAAGTCGGCTGAGGAACTGATTTACACGGGGTTTACTTCACCCCCAGCCGCTCCATCCGGTATCGCAAAGACCGAAACGTCACCCCCAGCCGCTTGGCGGCCTGGGTGCGGTTGTAGCGGGTGGCTTCCAGCGCCTTGGCGATGGCTTCGCGCTCCACGCGGTCCAGGTAGTCTTGCAGCGGCTCGTCGCTGCCCGGTTCCGGGCTGTATTCGGCGCAGGGGGTCAGCTGCAGGTCTTCGCGCGACAGCATGGGCGCGGCGGCCAGGGCCACGGCGCGTTCCAGGATGTTTTCCAGCTCGCGGAAGTTGCCGGGGTAGGCGTAGTCCTGTAGCGCCTGACGCGCGTCGGCGGAGAGTTGGGGCGCGGAGCCATGGCCGGCGAAGCGCTGCAGCAGCCGTTCGGCGAACAGCGGAATGTCTTCGCGCAGCTCGCGCAGCGGCGGCATGCGCAGCGGCAGCACATTCAGGCGGTAGTACAAGTCCTGGCGGAAGCCGCCGTCTTCCACTTTGGCAGCCAAGTCCTGATGGGTGGCGCAGATGATGCGCACGTCCACCATCTCCTCTTGCGCGCTGCCCAGCTTGCGCACGGTTTTCTCCTGGATGGCGCGCAATAGCTTCACCTGCATGGCCAGCGGCAGGTCCGCCACCTCGTCCAGGAACAGGGTGCCGCCCTGCGCCTGCTGGAAAAAGCCGTCGCGGTCGGCATCCGCTCCAGTGAAAGCGCCCTTGCGGTAGCCGAAGAATTCGCTTTCCATCAGGTTTTCCGGAATGGCGCCGCAGTTGACGGCGACGAAGGGCCTGCCGGCGCGCGGGCCTTGCTCATGGATCAGCCGCGCCGCCTGTTCTTTGCCGGTGCCGGATTCGCCGCTGATATACACCGCGGCCTGGCTGCGCGACAGCTTGTCCACCAGCCGCAATACGTCCTGAATGGCCGGCGATTCGCCCAGCAGCCGCTGTTGCTGAGCCGGCTTGTTCGATGGCGCGTCCACTTTCAGCGCCGATTTGATCAGGCTGCGCAGCTGGGCCAGGCTGACCGGTTTTTGCAGATAGTCGAAGGCGCCGGCCTTCATCGCCTGCACCGCGTTGTCGGCGCTGCCATAGGCGGTGATCACGGCCACCGGCAGGTCCAGCCCGGCTTCGCCGATATGGCGCACCACCTCCAGGCCTTCGCCGTCCGGCAGCCGCATATCGGTCAGCGCCAGGTCGAAGCGGCCGGCCGCCAGCGCCGTTTTGGCCTGAGCCACGCTGCCGGCGCAGACCGGCGTCAGGCCCATTTTCAGCAGGGTCAGCTCCAGCAGTTCGCGGATGTCCGGTTCGTCGTCGACGATCAATACGCGCAAGGGTGTCTTAGTCATGGGCTAGGCGACAGATCAGCCGGAACACGCCGCCGGGCGGGGTGTACTCCAGACGCGCGTCGTTGGCCTCGGCCAGTTCGCGCGCGATGTACAGCCCCAGGCCGCTGCCGGTGCTTTCCGTGGTGAAAAAGGGTTCGAACAGGCGGGATTGCTCGGCCTCCGGCACGCCGGGGCCGTCGTCGATCACGCGCAGGATCAGGTGGTGTTCCGCCGTGCCGGCTTCCAGCCGCACCGAGCCGCGGGCCTGGCTGCCGTGGCGCCAGGCATTGGCCAGCAAGTTGCTCAGCACCTGGGCCAGGTGGCCGCGGTCGAATGCCAGTTTGCAAGGATCTGGCAGCTGGCAGGCGATGGCGCCGGCCGCTTGCGGCTGCACCAGCGCAAATTGCTCCAGCAACTGGGCGATGAACGATGGCAGATCGATGGTTTCGGTCTTGACGCGGTCGCGCCGGCCCAGCGTCAGCACGTCCTCCACCATGCCGTTGATGCGGCGGGCGTTGTCCTGGACGATGCGCAGCAGCCGTTGCCGCGCCGGGTCGGTTTCGTCTTCCGCCAGCAAGTCGCCGGCGTGGCTGATGGCCGACAGCGGGTTGCGGATTTCGTGGGCGATGTTGGCGGTGAGGCGGCCCAGCGCGGCCAGTTTGACGCGCTTGGCTTCCTCCGCCATGTCCGCCATGTCGCGCATGAACAGCACCACGCCGCGCAGCTGGCCATCCGGCACCGGCACCGGCACCAGCCGGCCCACCAGCTGGCGGCCGCGCACATTGTGCTGAACAAAGGTGGACAGCGCCGGGTAGCCGTTGTCCCGCCAGCGCTGCACCAGCGGCAACAGCTCAGGCATCAACTGGCCGCGTTGCAGCTGGCTGAAATAGCGTTCCGCCTGCCGGTTGAACTGGTGCAGATGGCCCGCCTCGTCCAGCACCGCCACCGCGTCGCGCTGGCTTTGCAGGATCAGTTCGTTCAGGTGGTTGAGGTTGGCGATTTCGCCGCCACGCTGCGCCGCCAGCGCTTCCGAGGCCCGGGCCAGCCGGCCCAGCTGCCAGGTGGCGATGGCGGTGATGAAGCCGGCGGCGGACAGCAGCGCGCTGAACGACAGGTCCGCCTGGCTGGCATTGCCCAGCAGCCTCTCGAAACCGGCGTAGCTCAGCAGCATCAGCGTGGCGATGGAGGCGTAGAACAGCGCGTAGCGGCCGGTGGACAGCAGGCCGGCGGCGGCTAGATACGGCAGCAGCAAGAGGCCGAAGCCGCCGCGCACGCCGTCGTTCATCGCCATCAGCCACACCATCATGGCGATGTCGGCGGCGATGGCCAGCGTCAGTTGCAGGGTGTCGCCCAGGCTGCCTTCGCGCAGCAGATACCAGATGCCGATCAGCAGCAGGTAGACGCTGCTCCACAGGTAGAAATGCGGTCCGCCCTCGATCAGCGCGTGACCGCTGTCGCCGTTGATCAGCGACAGCGAGAACAGCACCAGCAGCAGCAGCGCGCGGAAGCCGTTGACGAACAACAGGGCGGCGCGCGGCGACAGGGCTTGCGGCTGGGCTGTCAGTTTCATCACATCGGCAGCTCGCGGATGGCGCTGATCAGCCATTTCTTCGGCATCAGCTTGCCCTTCTTGGCGCGCTTGCCGACAAACTCTTCCAGCGCCAGCTTTTCATCCGCCACCTTGCCGCGGACGGAAGTGGTGGACAGCAGCGCCTTGTCGCCGGCCACCAGGCCGATGGCGGTCATGCGCGCGCCGTCGTCCAGCGCCAGCAGCATCAGGCCGCGGCCCTTGGCCAGTTCCTTCAGCTCTGTCGCCGGGAAGGCCAGCAGGCGGCCGCTGTCGCTGGCGGCCACCAGTTGCAGCGTTTCCAGCGGCGCGGCCGGCAGCGGCACCGGCGCCAGCACGGTTTCGCCGGCGTCCAGGGTGATGAAAGCCTTGCCGGCTTTGACCCGGCCGGCCATGTCGCTGATCTTGGCGATGAAGCCGTAGCCGCCGCTGCCGGCCACGACAAAGCGGTCGGCATCGCGGCCTGAGATCAGCTGCGCCGGTTTGGCGCCGTCCTGCAGGTCCACCAGCGAGGCCACCGGCACGCCATCGCCGCGGCCGGTCGGCACCGTGGCCGGGTCTATGGTGTAGGCGCGGCCGTTATGGTCCAGCACGATGGCGGACCACACGGTGCGGGTTTCCACCACGGCTGCCAGCGCGTCGCCGTCCTTGAAGCTCAGCGTTTCCAGCTCCAGATTGTGGCCGACGCGGGCGCGGATCCAGCCTTTTTGCGACAGGATCAGCGTCACCGGCTCGTCGGCGGTGGTTTGCGTCAGCACCGCGCGCTCGGCTGCCTTGATCTCGCTGCGGCGCTTGTCGCCGTACTTGGCGGCGTCGGCCTGGATTTCGTCGCGGATGAGCTTGGTCAGCGCGTCCGGCGTGTCCAGGATGTGGCGCAGGCCTTCGCGCTCCTCGCGCAGATCGGACAGCTCCTTCTCCAGTTTGAAGCCTTCCAGCCGCGCCAATTGGCGCAGACGGATTTCCAGGATGTCTTCGGCCTGGACTTCGGTCAGGCCGAAGGCCTTGATCAGGTCCGGCTTGGGCTCGTCCGATTCGCGGATGACGCGGATCACTTCATCGATATGGATGAAGGCGATCATCCGGCCTTCCAGGATGTGGATGCGCTTGTCCACCTGGGACAGGCGGTGCGCCAGGCGGCGGGTGACGGTGGCGCGGCGGAAGTCTATCCACTCGGTCAGGATGGACTTCAAGCCTTTCTGCGCCGGTCGGCCGTCTAGGCCTATCATCACCAGGTTCAGCGAGGCGTTGCCTTCCAGGCTGGTCTGCGCCAGCAGGATGTTCATGAACTCGTCCGGGTCCTGGCGGCTGGATTTGGGTTCGAACACCAGACGCACCGGGTTTTCGCTGTCGGACTCGTCGCGCACGCGGTCCAGCAGGTCCAGCATCAGCTTCTTCAGGTTTTGCTGGTCTTGCGACAGCTGCTTCTTGCCGGCCTTGAGCTTGGGGTTGGTGGCTTCCTCGATCTCCGCCAGCACCTTTTGCGCAGAAGAGCCGGGGGGCAGTTCGGTGACGATGGCGCGCCACTGGCCGCGCGCCAGCTTGTCGATTTCCCATTTGGCGCGCACGCGCACGCTGCCGCGGCCGGTTTCGTAGGCGGACTGGATGTCGGCCGCCGGGGTGATGATCTGGCCGCCGCCGGGGAAGTCCGGGCCGGGGATGTATTGCATCAGATCGGCGGTTTCCAGCGCCGGATTGTCCAGCAGCGCCACGCAGGCGCCGGCCACTTCGGTCAGATTGTGCGGCGGGATTTCCGTGGCCAGGCCCACGGCGATGCCGGACGCGCCGTTGAGCAGCACCATGGGTAGGCGGGCCGGCAGCAGCGACGGCTCATCGAAGGCGCCATCGTAGTTGGGAACGAAATCCACCGTGCCCATGTCGATTTCAGACAGCAGCAGTTCGGCAATCGGCGTCAGCCGCGCCTCGGTGTAACGCATGGCGGCCGCGCCGTCGCCGTCGCGGCTGCCGAAGTTGCCTTGGCCGTCGATCAGCGGGTAGCGCAGCGTGAAGTCCTGCGCCATGCGCACCAGCGCCTCGTAGGCCGAGCTGTCGCCGTGCGGGTGGTATTTACCCAGGATTTCACCGACCACGCGGGCCGATTTCACCGGCTTGGCGCCATGGGCCAGGCCCATGTCGCGCATCGCGTACAGGATGCGGCGCTGCACCGGCTTCTGGCCGTCCGCCACTTCCGGCAGCGCCCGGCCCTTGACCACGCTCATCGCGTATTCCAGATAGGCGCGCTCCGCGTACAGGTCCAGCGGAATCCAGTCGCCGCTGATGGCGTCCGGCGCGGCCGGAGGCGGCGGCGTGAGGTCGCCGGCCGGCGCCGGCGGGTCGAAGAGGTCGTGGTCGCTCATATATTAAATGCTATCGTCTTGATCTGGATTGGGGCACGGCGCCTGCATGCATGCTATAGCATCGCAGACGGCTGTGTCAGGAATGGGAGGGATTCTACTATGGCAAACAGGATAGCGTGGCATTGCCACGGTTTTGACGGTTTTACCCCGCTGGCGCTTTATCAAGTGCTGCAATTGCGGGATCAGGTGTTCGTGGTGGAGCAGCAGTCCATCTACGGCGATGTGGACGGCGTGGACACCCACTGCCTGCACCTGTCCGGCCGCGATGAGGCCGGCAATCTGGTGGCTTACGCGCGGCTGATCGCGCCGGGCGAGAAATACCCGGACGCGGTGGCCATCGGCCGGGTGGTGGTGGCGCCGGAAGCGCGCGGCAGGGGGCTGGGCAAGGCGCTGATGGCGCAGGCGGTGGCGCAGTGCAAAATCCACTTTGCCGGCCAGTCCATCATGCTGTCGGCGCAGTGCGATGCCAGCGGCTTATACGAATCGTTTGGATTCCAATCGGTGTCCGAGCCGTATGACGATGGCGGGATACTGCATGTGGATATGAGGAGGGAGTAAACGCCGCGGTGCCATGAAAAACGGACAACCTGCGGGTCGTCCGTTTTGTCTTTCATCGATAGATGAAGCAGGCTTACATCTTGTACGCGCCCTTCAGGAAGAAACTGCGACCAGTCGGATCAGCCAGACGTGGGTCGTAGTTCATCTGGGTGGTGCGGGTCTGTTGATTGGAAAATGGCGGTTCCTGATCAAAGAGGTTCTTGATCCCTGCGGTTAAGGTGAACTGCTTGTTCCAGGCATACGAAGCAGACATATTCCAGGTGGAATAAGGTTTAACCAGATGATTTTCACCTTTCGGATTCTCATCGGTATAACCAGACTTGTAGTTCTGGGACAGAATCGCGCTCCAGGGACCGTATATCCAATTCAAAGTCAGATTGTGCTGCCAACGGAAGGTGGGGCCACCATCGTTGAAGGTACCCAGATTGCTGAAGTAATTGCCATTTTTCTCACGCTGATACTCATATTTTGCCAGATAGGTACCATCCAGGCCGGCGGTGAATACGCCAAACGATGTTTTGGGCAGGGTCCAACTCAGGCGTAGATCGACGCCGGAGGCGCTCAGATTACCTAGGTTTGAATAGTCATCGATGATGTAGGATAAATTGCCATGCGTGTCGCGAACGTAGCGATCTGCATAGAGAGCTGGGTTCTTGATGATCAGCGACTCATCCAAAATGCTGATTTGGTCCTTGATCATCGTCCACCACAAGTCGGCGCTGGCGGTGAAGTCCTTAGTAGGCTCGATCACCATGCCGAACGACAGCGAAGAAGACTTTTCCGGCAGCAGATTCTTGTTCCCGGCGATGCGTTTGTTGCGTTGCATTTCGGTGCAGGCATCTCCATTGGTGCCCGGCAACGGCGTCCCGTTTACGCAAGCTCCCGTGTCTTTGAAGGGTTTGCCGGTGAGCTGAAGCTGGTTCGGCCGATAGATATTGTACAGAGACGGGGCGCGGAAGCCGGTGCTCGCCGATCCGCGGAACATCACCTTAGGGTCCGGCTGGAACTTGAAGGCTACCTTGGGATTTAACGAGCTTTCGGTATCGCTGTAGTGGTCGTAACGGGCAGCCAATTGAACATCAAGGGTTTTCAATACCGGAATATCGGCTTCGCCGTAGAACGCATAGGCTGAACGACTTCCTGTGGAGTCTTCGGTTTTATCCTGCCCGGTGCTGAGCGCATCGCGGGTCACCGCCTTGTTGTAGAGGGTGCTCAGGCTTTCGCGGCGGACTTCCGCGCCCAGGGCCACACCCAGCTTGCCGGCCGGCAGGTCGAACACTTCCTTGCTGACCTTGGCGTCGGCCATGTCTATGGTCGACTTGGCTTCCTTGGTTTGACCGGTCATACCAACGGCGCGCCAGGCGGCCAGATTGTTGCCGCTCAGGTCGAATGGGTCCAGCGCCTTGCTGTCGACGGCCGCCTGCATCTTGCTCTTGCTGACATAGCCGGAGGTCAGGTTTTCCTTGATCAGGTTCTCGGAACGGCCAATGCCGGCTCGGTAGTCCCAACCGGCGATCAGGCCTTCCATGTTCAGCATCAGGCGCTGTGTGACGGAATTGGCCTCGGTTTCGCGATTGCCCAGCGGCACGGCGCGTACATACAGATTGTCCCGCTGCGTCGGATCCGTGGCGTTGGCGCGAGTGATATCGCCGGAGGTCGGCAGCGGCGCGTTTTGCGCGGTGGTGATGGTCTCTGTGCGGGTATATTGCAGAGACAGCTCATGATCGTCGCTAATCCGCTTCGTTGCCTTGAAAACCCCGGAGATTTGCTCGACCTCGGGCACGATGCTTGGATAAAGCGGGAAGTATTCCCGACAGCGGCCATTGATAAACTGAGAATAAGGCGGACGGCAATTTGGCGCGGACGGTTGAACATATTTCTTCTTCACGCTGTCGTAATAGCTGCCCGGCCAGGCATTTGCGCTGGGCGTAGTGTCGGTTTGCGGCGTGATGGTGCTAGCGAAGCCGCGTTGGCTCGCCATAATCATGTCTTGTTTCAAGTAGTCGATGGCGCCGTAAACATTGAAACCATCCTTTGCTAGATCCCCCATGCCATAAGACGCATTGACCCGTTTCTCGTCGCCACCCCCATGTTGCGGGTTGGCGAAGCTGCCGCCGATGCTGAAGCCCTTAATGCTTTTCTTTGTGATGAAGTTCATCACACCGCCGATGGCGTCGGTTCCATAAATGGCTGAGGCACCGTCCAGCAGTACCTCCACTCGGTCAATAACCGACAATGGAATAGCGTTCAAATCGGCCGATGTGCCGTCGATGGCCTGATTCGCCATGCGGCGGCCATCCAGCAATACCAACGTGTACTGGTTGCCCAGGCCGCGCAGACTTGCGAAGGAGCCGCCGCCGCTGGATGCCCCGACAGCAGACGAGGCACCTTGGGTGGATTGGTTGGCGGCAATGCTGTTGACTACCTGCTCAACCGTGGTCAGGCCCTGTTTGGCCAAGTCTTCAGTCTTCAGGATGGTGACTGGCAGCGCCTTTTCTTGCTTGATGCTGCGCTTGATATTGGAACCGGTAATCGTCACCCGTTCCAGTTGATTGCCCGCATCATCCGCGGCGTGGGCGAAGCCGCTTCCCAAGAGGCCGATGGCGGCGACAGCCTGGGCCAGAATCTTGACCTTCATTTCTTCTCTTCCTTTGTCATCACGGCGTCCGCGCCTGTCGGCGCAGTGCGTATCGTCGCAGTCTCATGGCTGCAACATAATTGGCGATCCATGAAAATGGCATTGAATGGAAGAGATGACAAGGCATTCGCCCGGCATGATTTGCACGGTTGGACTATGTGTAATTGTGTGAAAATTGTTAAGCTTATGAAATTATTTGCGTTTATTTGTTAGCAGGGATGTGCGTGAATTTTTTGGTTCGTGTCTCGACGATGCAACATTCTTGTCATCTTTCGCCGACGACAAGCGTTGGCAGAGGGTAGACCAAGGGCAAGCGCGGGACGGCGCGACCCAGTTAGGCTAAAATGTCCTGTTTTCGTCTGCGGCATTGTTCGCCCATGCATCTGCTTGCCCTCGGACTCAACCACCACACCGCGCCGTTGTCGATACGGGAGAAGCTGGCATTCCCGGCGGAAACCCTGCCGCACGCCCTGGATAGCCTGGTGGCCTCGCAGGCCGCGCGGGAAGCGGCTATCGTCTCCACCTGCAACCGCACCGAGATCTATTGTCTGAGCCCGGACCCGCAGGCCGCGCTGGATTGGCTGTGCCAATTTCATGGGCTGAGCCGCGCCGAGGTGGAGCCGTATCTGTACCGGCTGGAGGCTGCGCAGGCGGCGCGGCACGCTTTCCGCGTGGCGTCCGGGCTGGATTCCATGGTGCTGGGCGAGACGCAGATTTTGGGCCAGCTGAAGGACGCGGTGCGCAGCGCGGAAAGCGCCGGCACGCTGGGCACCCTGCTGAATGGCCTGTTCCAGCGCACGTTCGCGGTGGCCAAGGAGGTGCGTTCCAGCACCGCGGTGGGGGCCAGTTCGGTGTCGATGTCGGCGGCGGCGGTCAAGCTGGCCGAGCAGATTTTCCCATCGGTGAGCGAGCTGAACGTGCTGTTCGTCGGCGCCGGCGAAATGATAGAGCTGGTGGCCACGCACTTCGCCGCGCGCAATCCGTCCTGTATCACCGTGGCCAACCGCACGCTGGAGCGCGGCCAGCGGCTGGCCGAGCAGTTTGGCGGCAACGCCATCACCCTGGCCGAATTGTCGGAATCGCTGTCGCGCTACGACGTGGTGGTGACGTCCACCGCCAGCCAGCTGCCCATCATCGGCAAGGGCATGGTGGAGCGGGCGATCAAGGCGCGCCGCCACCGGCCCATGTTCATGCTGGACCTGGCCGTGCCGCGCGACATCGAGCTGGAGGTGGACAAGCTGGACGATGTGTTCCTGTTCAGCGTGGACGATATCGCCGGCATCGTGGAGGTGGGCAAGGAGGCGCGGCAGCAGGCTGCGGCCGAGGCCGAGTCCATCATCCAGAGCCGGGTGGCCGAGTTCAATGACTGGCTGAAGAAGCGGGAGACTGTGCCGCTTATCCGCGCCCTGCGCGACGAGGCGGAGCGCACCCGCCGCCACGCGCTGGAAGGCGCGATGAAACAACTGGCGCGCGGCGACGCGCCGGAAAAAGTGCTGGAGGCCTTGTCCGTCCAGCTGACCAACAAACTGATGCACCCGCCGACCCAGGCTTTGTCCTCGGGCCGCGGCGCGGAGCATGACGCGCAGGTGCAAACCATCGCGCGGCTTTACCGTTTACACCCGGAGTCGTAATGAAAGCGTCTATTGCGGCCAGGCTCGCGCAGCTGGCCGACCGTCTGGAAGAGGTGACCCATCTGTTGGCCAGCGAAACGGCCACCCAGGACATGGAAGCCTTCCGGAAACTCACCCGCGAACACGCCGAGCTGACGCCGGTGGTGGAAACCTTCGCCGCCTATCGGCAGTGCGAGGGCGATATCGCCGCCGCCGAAGACATGCTGGCCGATCCGGAAATGAAAGAATTCGCGCAAGCGGAAATCGCCGAAGGCAAGGACAAGCTGGAAGCGCTGGACCTGGAGCTGCAGAAGCTGCTGCTGCCCAAGGACCCCAACGACGACAAGAACATCTTCCTGGAAATCCGCGCCGGCACCGGAGGCGACGAGGCGGCGCTGTTCGCGGCCGACCTGCTGCGCATGTATACCCGCTACGCCGAACGCAACCGCTGGCAGGTGGAGATCGTCTCCGCCAGCGAGTCCGATCTGGGCGGCTACAAGGAAGTGATCGTGCGGCTGATCGGCCAGGGAGCGTATTCGCGCTTGAAGTTCGAGTCCGGCGGCCACCGCGTGCAGCGCGTGCCGGCCACGGAGACTCAGGGCCGCATCCACACTTCCGCCTGCACGGTGGCGGTGATGGCGGAGGCGGACGAGATTGCCGAAGTGGTGCTGAACCCGGCCGATCTGCGCATTGATACCTTCCGCGCCTCCGGCGCCGGCGGTCAGCATATCAACAAGACCGACTCCGCGGTGCGCATCACCCACTTGCCCACCGGCATCGTGGCCGAGTGCCAGGACGGCCGTTCGCAGCACGCCAACAAGGCCAGCGCGATGCAGGTGCTGGCGGCGCGCATCTACGACATCCAGCTGCGCGAGAAGAACCAGAAGGAAGCGGCCGAGCGCAAGAGCCTGATCGGCTCCGGCGACCGTTCCGAGCGCATCCGCACCTACAATTATCCGCAAGGCCGCATCACCGACCACCGCATCAATCTGACGCTGTACAAGCTCGATTATGTGATGGATGGCGATCTGCAGGAGCTGACCGACGCGCTGATCGCCGAACAGCAGGCCGAGCTATTGGCGGCGCTGGGCGATTGAGGATTGCCGCTGGGGTTGGTCGGCGTTAGAATCACCCCCGGAAAACGGCGGGCCGCATGGCCCGCATGTTCTTGGCCCATGCAGGCCGGAGCCCGTTTTTCTCCGAAACTTGGGGCCGCCGCTGGGTGGCCTTTTCTTTTTTCCGTCTATAGCGTGGCCATATAGGCCAGCAGCGCCTTGACGTCGTCCTGGCTCAGCGTTTTCAGGATTTCCTGCATCTCCATCCGCGCCGGCGGCTGCGGCATGTCGGATACCTTCATCCTTTGCGCCAGATAGGCGGCGTGCTGGCCCGCCAGCCGCGGCGCGGCGCTGCCGCCTTCTCCCTGCTCGCCATGGCAGGTGAAGCAAGGCGGCGCGCCCACGGCCAGATTGCCCTCGGTGTACAACTTGCGGCCGCGGGCCAGCAGCGCCGGATCGGCCGGCTTGGCCGGCTGCGGAGCGGGTTTTTGCGCAGCGTAGTAGCGGGCGATGGCCTGGATGTCGGCATCGCTCTTCAATCGATCCCACGCCGCTTTGTGCGCGCCGCCGTCATCGCGCTGTCCCAGCCGCATCCAGTCCAGCTGTTGCGCGATGTAATCGGCCTGCTGGCCAGCCAGCCTGGGTGTCGGCGGCGGGCCGTTGCCGTCCATGCCATGGCAGGCGGCGCATAGTTGCTGCGCCAGTTTTGGCGGCGCGGCCAGCGCCGCCGACGCGGCGCTCAGGGCGAAAACGAGGGTGAGGGCTTTCATGCACGGCTCCGGACAGGGCGATGATGAAGGTATAGCCGCCCGCCGCCGCCGCGTCAGCCGCGCGCGTCCCAAGCGCGGTAAAGCGCCATGCCGGCCAGCATGGCCAGCAGAAACAACAGGCCATCGGCCAGGCCGCTGCCGGCCAGCACCAGCGCCGGGCCGGGGCAGATGCCGGCCAGCCCCCAGCCCATGCCGAAGATCAGGCTGCCTATGAGCAGACGTCGATCCGCGCGGCGCGCCGTCGGCAGCTGCATGGCCTCGCCCAGCAGCGAGCGATCGCGCCGCCTGGCCCAGGAAAAGGCTGGCAACGCCACGGCAATGGCGCCGGCCATCACCAGCGCGAGCGAAGGATCCCAGCGGCCTGTGATGTCCAGGAAGGCCAGCACCTTGGCCGGGTTGGCCATGCCGGCCACGATCAGGCCGATGCCGAAGATCAGTCCCGCCAGCGCGGCGCTTATCATGCGCTTCATGTTTTATCCCCCAAAATGACGGACTAGCCAGACGGCGGCAAAGCCGGCCGCCATGAAGGCCAGCGTGGCGGCCAGCGAGCGCGGTGACAGCCGGGCCAGCCCGCACACGCCGTGGCCGCTGGTGCAGCCGGAACCCAGCCGGGCGCCGAAGCCTACCAGCAAGCCGGCCGTGATCAGCAGCCAGGGCTTGTCGTCCAGAACGATGGCCGGCGGCGCGGCGAACACGCGGTACAGCCACGGCGACAGCACCAGGCCGGCGACAAAGGCCAGCCGCCAGTCCTTGTCGCCGCCGGGCGCGAGCAGATGGCCGACGATGCCGCTGATGCCGGCCACGCGGCCGTTCAGTACAACCAGCCAGGCGGCGGCCAGGCCGATCAGCGCGCCGCCGGCCAGGGCGCTCCATGGCGTGAAATGGCTCCAGTCCAGAATCATGTCTACTCCTTGGGGCAGTACAGCTGATACAGCGTGGACAACACGGCCAGGGCGTTGGCGTCCGCCACGGAATAGAAAATGCGCTTGCCGTCGCGGCGGGTGGCCACCAGGCCCTCATTGCGCAGCACGCCCAGTTGTTGCGACAGGCTGGGCTGGCGGATGCCTACCATCTCTTCCAGCTCGCCCACTGATTTTTCTCCCTGGCTGAGTTGGCACAGCAGCAGCAGGCGGTCTTCATTGGCCAGCGCGCGCAGCAGGGCGCAGGCCTGGCCGGCGGCTTGGCGCATGTCGGAAAGGGCAAGAACTGGTGTGTCCATGACGATGGCTTTGTAGAATTGTGGCTTGACTTCAATATATCAATTGATATTATATAAATCAAGATATCAACTTTCTCGATGGCGCATCGGAACAGGAGGCAGATATGAAAAGCAATGTGGGCGGTTTGGATAGAGCGCTGCGCGTTGCCGTTGGCGCAGCGTTGATTGTCGGCGCGGCGAGCGGCGTGATCGGCCCTTGGGGTTGGCTGGGCCTGGCGCCGCTGGCAACCGGCTTGTTCCGCTTCTGTCCGGCCTATTTGCCATTTGGCTGGTCCAGTTGCCGCGCCGCCTCTTCCCCATCCCAATCGGAGCAAAAACCATGAGCGGTGATGTCAACTATCCCGAGCTGACCCAAACCATCTCCAAGCACCTGGCCACCTTGCGCGCCGACGCGCCCGAAGTCATGCAGGGTTTCAACGATCTGGCCCGCGCCGCCACGCGCGACGGCGCGCTGGACAAGAAAACCAAGGAGCTGATCGCGCTGGCGCTGGGCGTGGCCGCGCGTTGCGATGGCTGCCTGGGCTTCCACGCCCAGGCGCTGGTGAAGCTGGGCGCCACCAAGCAGGAAGTGGAAGAGACGCTGGCGATGGCCGTATACATGGGCGGCGGCCCGTCCTTGATGTATTCCGCCAACGCTTTGGCCGCCTTCGAGCAGTTCAGCGCCAAACACGCCTAGTCTCGCACCGTCCGCTGTGGGACAATTCTTCATGGCCGGGCGCAAGCCCGGCTATGCTTTTTGAACCACCGCCCGGATTTCACGCCCCATGCCTGTTTCTTCCCTGCGCGTGCTGTCGCTCATTCCGCCGATGACGCAGCTGAACACGCCCTACCCGTCCACCGCCTACCTCACCGGCTTTCTGCGCTCGCGCGGCGTGGCGGCGTTCCAGGAGGACCTGGCGCTGGCGCTGGTGTTGAAGCTGTTCTCCAGGGAAGGCATGGCCACCTTGCGCGAGCATGTGCGGCGCATCCCTATGCGCCAGCGCACGGACTGCATGATGCAGTTCGACATCTCCTACGAGCGCTACGCCGCGACGATAGATGCGGCGATCGGCTTCCTGCAGGGCCGCGACGCCACGCTGTCCTACCGCATCGCCGGCCGCAACTACCTGCCGGAAGGGCCGCGCTTCGCGTCACTTGACGTGTATGTGGACCCGGACGATCCGGACGGCGGCGACCCGCTGGCCTGGGCCTTCGGCGCGCTGGGCACCCAGGACCGCGCCCGCCACTTGGCCACGCTGTACCTGAACGATATCGCCGACGTGCTGCGCGAGGCGGTGGACCCGCGCTTCGAGTTTGTCCGCTATGCCGAATCCCTGGCGCTGTCGCAGCCGACTTTCGACCCTTTGGCCAAGGCGCTGGCGGCCGAGCCCAACTGGGTGGACGACACCCTGGCCGCGCTGACGCTGGAGGCGATGGACCGGCACCAGCCGCAACTGGTGCTGGTCTCGGTGCCGTTTCCCGGCGCGGTGTACGCGGCCTTCCGCATCGCCCAAACCATCAAGCGCCACCGGCCGGACATCAAGATCTGCCTGGGCGGCGGCTACGTCAATACCGAGCTGCGCGAGCTGGCTGAGCCGCGCGTGTTCGACTACTTCGACTACGTGACGCTGGACGACGGCGAGCGCCCGCTGCTGGCGCTGATGGAGCATCTCGAAGGCAAGCGCGGCGTCAGCCGACTGGCGCGCACCTTTCTGCGCCAGGACGGCGCGGTGCGCTACGTCAATATGCAGGAAGCCGACGTGCCGTTCTCCGAAGTGGGCACGCCGACCTGGGACGGCCTGCCGATAGACCGCTACCTGTCCTTGCTGGACATGCTGAACCCGATGCACCGGCTGTGGAGCGACGGCCGCTGGAACAAGCTGACCATCGCCCACGGCTGCTACTGGAAAAAGTGCAGCTTCTGCGACGTGACGCTGGATTACATTTCGCGCTACGAGACCGCGTCGGCCGAGCTGCTGGTGGACCGCATCGAGGCCATCATCGCCGAAACCGGCCAGACCGGTTTCCACTTCGTCGACGAAGCCGCGCCGCCCAAAATGCTGAAAGCTTTGGCCGAGGAGCTGCTGCGGCGCAAGGTGTCCATCTCCTGGTGGGGCAATATCCGTTTCGAAAAATCCTTCACGCCGGAGTTGGCCCAGCTGCTGGCCGAGTCCGGCTGCATCGCCATCTCCGGCGGCCTGGAAGTCGCGTCGGACCGCTTGCTCAAGCTGATGAAAAAGGGCGTGTCGGTGGAGCAGGTGGCGCGCGTCACCCATGGTTTCGCCGAGGCCGGCGTGCTGGTGCACGCCTACCTGATGTACGGCTTTCCGACGCAAACGGTGCAGGACACGGTGGACGCGCTGGAATACGTGCGCCAGCTGTTCGACACCGGCTGCATCCAGTCCGGCTTCTTCCACCGCTTCGCCTGCACCGTGCATTCCCCGGTGGGACAGAACCCGGAAGAGTACGGCGTCAAGCTGGTGCCGCTGCCGAAAGGCGACTTCGCCAAGAACGACGTCGGCTTCATCGACCCCACCGGCACCGACCACGAGTTGATGGGCCGCGCGTTGAACAAGGCGCTGTACAACTTCATGCACGGCATCGGTCTGGACGGCGACGTGCGCGGCTGGTTCGATATCCGCGTGCCCAAACCCAAGGTGCCGCGCAACTTCATCGAGCGGGCGCTGTATTCGTAGGGCGGAAGCCCCAACGGGGCGTTCCGCCGTCTACTGCTGATAATACTTGGGCGGAACGCCCGGCCAAGGCCGGGCTTCCGCCCTACTCCCCTCCCCAAAGCCCCCAGGCCATGCCAGAATGTCCGATTCCGACTTTTGTCCGCGAGCATTGCCATGGCCCTGAAATACCACGTGATCCCGGTCACCCCGTTTGCCCAGAACTGCAGCGTGCTGTGGTGCGACGCCAGCCGCCAGGCAGCCGTCGTCGACGCCGGCGGCGACATCGAGCGCATCCGCGCCTGGGTGGATAGCCAGGGCCTGACGGTGGAGAAGCTGCTGCTGACTCACGGCCATATCGACCATGCCGGCGGCGCCGCCAAGCTGGCGGAGGAACTGGGCGTGCAGATTGAAGGACCGCAACGCGCCGAGAGCTTCTGGCTGGACCAGCTGCCCACTCAGGGACAGATGTTCGGCTTCCCGCGCAGCGAGCCGCTGACGCCGCAGCGCTGGCTGGAAGAGGGCGACACCGTCACCGTGGGCCAGGAAACGCTGCATGTCATCCATTGCCCCGGCCACACGCCGGGCCATGTCGTGTTCTACAGCCCGGCGGCCGGCGTGCTGGTGGCCGGCGACGTGCTGTTCCAAGGCTCGATCGGCCGTACGGATTTCCCCATGGGCAACCACCAGCAGCTGATAGACGCGATCCAGCAAAAGCTGTTCGTGCTTCCCGACGACACCGTGGTCATCCCCGGCCACGGCCCGCTGACCACGATAGGCGCGGAGAAACGCGACAACCCCTACGTCGCCGATCCGCGCTACCGCTGATGCCGCCGGAATTCGCCCGCCGTGTGTTGGCGCTGCTGGCGCAAGTGCCGGCTGGGCGCGTCGTCACCTACGGCCGGCTGGCGGAGCTGGCCGGCTATCCGCGCCACTCGCGCCACGTCGGCCACTTGCTGGGCCATCTGCCGGACGGCGTAACGGCTCCGTGGCACCGCGTGGTCGGCGCCGGCGGGCGGCTGTCCCGCCCCGGCAGCGAGCAGGCCGACTGGCAGCGCGTGTTGCTGGAGGAAGAGGGTGTGGCATTCCATGTCAATGGCAAAGTCGATATGCGGATTTGCGAGTGGTCGGGCGAGGTAGTTTGACCTGAAACAAACCAGAAAGCGGCGCTGGCTCAGATACTTATCTCCACGTGGAGATAATCTCGTGTGGCATTAAGCCAACAATTTGTAATTCTGACGTCATTTCGCTACAGAAAAAACAAATTTCTTTGCAAAAAAACGACAGAAGTGTGACAAATCGTTTGCACAAGGCCATTTCAGAGACTATTCTGCGCGGCGCTCGCCGACGCTTGTCGGCTGCTTACTACACGAAAATAGTCTGGTGAAACAAATGAATACTCGCAAGTCGCTGCTGGCCTTGTCTTTGTTGGCCGCCTCCACTCTGGCTCACGCCGATTACACTTTCAGCAATGTCAGCTTCAACCAGTTGGACTGGTCCAATAGCACGCTGGATAAGACCCAAAATTCCTTGTTCGGTGCCAAGCGCAACTTCCAATACCTGGAGGCCGAAGGTGGCATGGGCCGTTCCTGGGGCGACCTGTATGGTTTCTTTGACCTGGAGAACTGGAACCGCAACGAGACCGAGATTCCGGCAGCAGACCGCCGTTACACCACCAAAGTCGTAGCGCGTTTCAACATCACCGACGTTGCTGGCGTGCCGGTCAAACTTTATACCCACGTGTACGATACCCGCGGCCATCAATTCTTTGATCAGAACCGCGTGCTGGGTCTGGGCACCGATCTGTCCTTCGGCAAGGTATGGTTCAAGCCGTTCCTGGGCATGCACCAAGAGCTGAAGTACGGCGTTGGCGCGCATCGCAATGGTTGGATGGCTGGTTACGTGGCAGGCTTCGACTTCACCGCTTTCGGCCAGCCGTTCTCTGTGACTCAATGGCATGAGACTGAATTTGCTCGTTCTGACTATTTCACCACTGTGGCTCAGCCGAGTGGCCTGCAAGGTTTGGTGCAGAAGCGTACTGGCCAGAATGGCGCGGTTTCCCTGTGGTGGAACCCGACCAAGTCGATTACTACTGGTATTCAATACCGTTACGCAGTCAATAAGCTAGGCACTGCTGGTAACGAGTACGCGACAATCTACACCGTCAAGTACAACTTCTAATAAGAAGCGCCAAGGCCGCCCAATGCGGGCCTTGGCTGGCGGCTTGCCGCCCCTGTCTGCCCCCGCCTTGCGCGGGGGTTTTGTTTTTTGAATCTGCCGCGCGCCTAGGGGCTGTTGACGTTTGGTGAGTGGATCGCGTTTGAGCTACGCCAAACCCGCAGGGCCGGGCGCCTTTCGCGCCGACTCTTCGCTGTTCCGCGCTGGCAGAGAATGACTATGCGGCGCGCGAAACGCCTCGATTCGTCGCAAAACGCATCCCGGCGCGACCGCTCTCCAAACGTCAACAGCCCCTAGGCAAGATGCCGCGCCAGCAGGTGGAGCGAGCTGCTATAATCCGCCCTTAAATTCAACGGCCTGGCATGTTTTGATGAACGTTTTTTACGAAGAAAGCGGCAGTTTCAAGGTTGGCAGCATTGTGTCGCGCAGCGACGCCAGCCTGCAGGTGGATACCCAGCACGGCAAGCGCGCCAAGATCAAAAGCGCCAACGTGTTCCTGGAATTCAATTCGCCGCTGGCGGACTTTTTGCCGGCTGCCGACAAGCTGGCGGCCGACATCGACCTGGATTTCCTGTGGGAATGCAGCCCGGACGACGAATTCGGCTATCAGGATCTGGCCGCCGACTACTTCGGCCATGAGCCGTCCGCCGTCGAGGCCGCCGCGCTGATCGGCCGCCTGCACGGCGCGCCGATGTACTTCTACAAGAAGGGCAAGGGCCGCTACAAGAAGGCGCCGCAGGACGCGCTGCAGGCCGCGCTGGCCGGCATTGAGCGCAAGAAGCGCGAGCAGGAGCAGATCGACGGCTGGGTGGGCGAACTGAAGGCCGGCGCGCTGCCGGAAGCCATCCGTTCGCAACTGATGCAGCTCTTGTGGAAGCCGGACAAGAACACGCTGGAATTCAAGGCTTTCGACCAAGCCTCGCGCGAAACCGGCCTGCCGCCGCTGCGACTGGCCGACAAGGTGGGCGGCATTCCGTCGGTGCCGGACTACCTGATGGCCGGTTTCCTGATGGAGTACTTTCCCAAGGGCGCCGGCTTCGGCAAGTACGCGCCGCCGGCCGAGTTGCCGGAGCTGCCGGTTTCCAGCGCGCGCGCCTTCTCCATTGACGACGCCAACACGACTGAAATCGACGACGCGCTGTCGGTGGAAGAGCTGCCCAACGGCAACAAGCGCGTGGGCATCCACATCGCCGCGCCCACGCTGGGCGTGCCGGTGGATTCGGACATCGAGAAGATGGTGCTGTCGCGCCTGTCCACCGCCTACTTCCCCGGCGACAAGATCACCATGCTGCCGGACGATGTGGTGCAGGCGTTCACGCTGCAGGAAGGCCGCGACTGCCCGGCGTTTTCCTTGTATGCCGAGGTGACGCCGGAATTCGAGCCGGTGGCCTTTGAAAACCGCATCGAAAAAGTCCACATCGCCGCCAACCTGCGCCACGCCGAGCTGGAGCAGGTGTTCAACGAAGAGACGCTGGCCAACGATCCCGGCGTGGACTACCCGTTCAAGCGCGAGCTGGTGTGGCTGTGGCAGTTCGCCGAGGCGCTGGAGAAGCGCCGCGGCAAATACGACCCGACGCGCCCGGTGCAGCACGACTACAACATCGACGTGGCCGACGGCGTGGTGTCCATCACCATCCGCAAGCGCGGCGCGCCGATGGACAAGCTGGTGTCCGAGCTGATGATCCTGGCCAACAGCGAGTGGGGCCGCATGCTGGCCGAGGCCGACATCCCGGCCATGTACCGTGCCCAGAGCATGGGCAAGGTGCGCATGACCACCCGCCCGGAGCCGCACATGGGCCTGGGCGTGGCGCAATATGCCTGGAGCACTTCGCCGCTGCGCCGCGCCAGCGACTTCATCAACCAGCGCCAGCTGGCGGCGATGATACGCGGCGAGAAGCCGCTGTTCCCTCAGGGCGACGCCATGCTGTTCGCCATCCTGCGCGACTTCGACGCCACCTACGGCGCCTATCTGTCCTTCCAGGACAAGATGGAGCATTACTGGTGCCTGAAGTATCTGCTGCAGGAAAACATCACCGCGCCGACCGCCACCGTGATCAAGGAAGACCTGGTGCGCATCGACGGCCTGCCGCTGCGCCTGCGCATCCCGGGCCTTCCGGAACTGGCGCGCGGCGACCGCGTGCAGCTGTCGGTGGTGAAGGTGGACTTGCTGACGCAGGAGGTGGAGTTGCGCTACACCGGCCGCCTGGATCATGTCGAGGCAGAAACGGACGAGGAGGAGGGTTGATCCCTCATCGTTGGGAGACAACGCCGCCGCGCCGTGAGGCCCGGCGGCGTTTTTGCGTCGGCGCTTAGCGGCGCTTCAGGCGAGGCGGCTGGCCGCCATGTTCTTGTTGCCAAGGCCCGCGGCGCCGAAATGCGGCTCTTAGAATAATTCGTCCACCAGCGTGCTGGCCTGTTGCAGCTGCTCGATCGAGGCTTCCATGCGTTCGCGGTCCAGATTCAGTCGCTCCAGCACCCGTTCCGGCAGGCTGGCCAGCATGTCTTCGGTCGGCATGCCGTGGCGGAAGCCGGAGACGATGCAGCTGGTCAGCCCTAACAGCAGCGCGAACGGCGAGGCGTCCTCGTTCAGCAGATCGTGCTGGTTCAAGATGGCCTCCTGGATTTCGTCCGGGAAATTCCAGCGCCGGGCCAGTTCGGCGCCCAACACCGTCAGATCCATGCCCAGCAGCATGCGCTCGGCGGCGATGCGGTCGGTGCCGCCGGCGACGATGCGGTCGATCTGCTGCGCCTGTTCCGGCACGGCGACGAACAGCACCAGTTCGCCGATATTCGACAGCAGGCCGCAGGTATACCCCAGCTGCGGGTCCAGCCCGCACAGTTTGGCCAGCAGTTTGCAGGTATTGGCCATGGCGAAGCAGCGCAGCCAGAAAGCCTTCATGTCGAAGCCGGTGATGCCCAGCGTGGCGCCGGTGATGCCGGAAGCGATGACCAGCACTCTGAGGTTGTCGAAGCCCAGCAGCACCACGGCGTCGTCCAGCGAGCCGATGCGCCGGCTGCTGCCGAAGCGGGCGCTATTGGCCAGCCGCAGCACGCGCGCGCTCAGCACCTGATCATGCATCACCATATTGGTGATTTCGCCGATATTGATGTCGTTGCGATGGAAGCTGGCCATCAGCTCCTGCACCACCTTGGGCACCATCGGCAGCTTGCCTGACGCCTTGTCGAAGATTTCCGCCACTTGCATCCGCACTCTCCCGTTTGCTCGGTCACTGGTTTGAGCTTAGGCAATGGCTGTGTGAAAGTAAGGAGGAATGCGCCATTTCGCGTAGTTGTGGGTAGACGGACAAGGGGTTTTATTTTGCGCCGCCTCCGCCTAGCGACTATGTTGCAAGCTGACAGGCGTAGTGGCACGCGGTGCTAAACACGCCCTGAGGAATGCGCCGCCGGCGTATCGGAGAGGAAACCATGCTATCCCAGCTTACCGTCAAGCAAAAGCTACTGGCCGGTTATGGCTTGCTGATTCTGATTCTGATCGCCATCGTGATTTCCGCCATTCTCAAGCTGAATGCGATAAGGGAAAAGCAGGAAGAAATCACCGGCAATCGCTACCCCAAGGTGGAGATGTGCAACAAGCTGATCGTCTCCACCTTGAATATCTCCAGATTGATGCGCGATGCGATCATCGCGACGGAAGCGCCGGACATCGAGGCCAGCATTGCCAAGATCGAGGGTTTGAAAACCCAGAATACCGCCATCTTAGGCGAATTGGACAAAGTGCTGGTTTCCTCGAAAGGACGGGAGGTCTTCGCCAAAGTCATGCAGGCGCGCGAAGCCTTGACGCCGTTATACGACCCTTTATACGCGCTGGCTAGAGCCAATAAGAATGCTGAAGCCCAGGCCGTCCTGAAAAAACGTTTTGCCCCAGCCATCGCCGCCTTTCAACAGCAGCTGGATGAATTGACCGCCTATCAGCATGACAAAGTGCAGCAGGCGCTGGACGAAAGCAAATCCGCGTACAGCCAGGCTTTGTCCATCATGCTGGTTTCCGCCGGACTGGCGGTGCTGGTGGCCGTGGCCATCGCCTTGACCATCGCCAATCTGGTCACCACGCCCTTGCGCAAATCCGTGGCGCTGGTGCGGCATATCGAGCAGGGCGATCTGAGCGGCGCCGATGAGGCCTTGCCGGAGTCGCGCGATGAGGCGGTGGAAATCGCCCGCAATATCCAGAACATGCGCAAGGGTTTGCGGGAAGTGGTTTCCAGCATCCAAAACAATGCCAGCCAGGTGTCGGACTCCGCCCATGAGCTGGCCAGCATGGCGCAGCAGGTGGCCACCGGCGCCCAGCGCCAGTCCGAGGCCACGTCCGAAGCGGCCGCCACCATCGAGCAGCTGACAGTCAGCATCAATCATGTGGCGGATAATTCCGAAGAGGCGGCGCGCCAGGCCAAGGAGGCCGGCCAGCTCGCCTCGCGCGGCGGACGCGCGGTGCAGGCCTCGGTCGGCAAGATTCATTCCGTCAGCGAGGCCGTGGCTGCGACATCGGAAGAAATGCGCACGCTGACCGGCGAGGTGCAGCGCATCGGCAATATCGTCACGGTGATCCGCGATGTGGCGGACCAGACCAATCTGCTGGCGCTGAACGCGGCCATCGAGGCCGCGCGCGCCGGCGAGATGGGCCGCGGTTTCGCCGTGGTGGCGGACGAGGTGCGCAAGCTGGCGGAGCGCACCGCCAGCTCGGCCCAGGAAATCACCCAGATGATTTCCGCCATCCAGCAAGGGGTGGAGAAGGTGGTGGGCAGCATGGATCAGAGCCTGTCCAGCGTGGAAACCGTCAGCGGCAGCACGCGCGAGGCCAGCGACTCCATGGGCGAGATCGAGGGCAGCACCTTGTCCATCGTCGATACCATTTCCACCATCACCGGCGCGCTGGGCGAGCAGCGCACCGCCAGCCTGAGCCTGGCTCAGAACATGGAGCAGGTGTCGCAGATGGCGGAGTCCAACAGCGCCACGGTGGAAGAGCTGGCCACCACCTCCAGCCAGCTCAATGCGCTGTCGCACGCGCTGCAAACCGTCACGGCGCGTTTCCGGCTTTAGCCGGCCGTTGGGCGCCAGCGGCGCGCGATCAGTAGGCGAAGCGCTCGCGCAGGTCCATCAGGTTCAGTTCGTCCAGGATGGCCAGCTGGCGCTCGCGGGCGCTGGCTTTGCCCTTGCCGGTCTTCTTGGCGATGATCAGCTCGTTCTTCATCGAGTGTTCCCAGCCCACCAGCTCGGTGACTGTCAACTGGTAGCCCCGCGCCTCCAGCTGCAGGCAGCGCAGCACATTGGTCAGCTGGCTGCCGAATTCGCGGGTGTGGATGGGATGGCGCCACAGCTCGGACAGCGGCGTCTTGCCGAAGGTCTCGTTCTTCTTCTGCCGCAGCACTGACGCCACCTCGGCCTGGCAGCACGGCACCAGCACGATGTATTGCGCGTCCTTGGCCAGCGCGAAGCGGATGGCGTCGTCGGTGGCGGTGTTGCAGGCGTGCAGCGCGGTGATGATGTCCACCTGCTCCGGCAGCTCGGTCGAAGTGATCGACTGCTCCACCGTCAGGTTCAGAAAGCCCATGCGCTCGAAGCGCAGGCGCTCGGCCAGCTCGCGCGATTTATCCACCAGCTCTTGCCGGGTTTCCACGCCGTAAACATGGCCCGCGGCCTTGTCCTTCAGGAACAGGTCGTACAGGATGAAGCCGAGATAGGACTTGCCGGCGCCGTGGTCGGCCAGCGTCATCGCGCCTTTCTTGTCCAGCACATCGGCCATCAAGGGTTCGATGAACTGATACAGGTGGTAGACCTGCTTCAGCTTGCGGCGGGTGTCCTGGTTGATCTTGCCGTCGCGGGTGAGGATGTGCAGCTCTTTGAGCAGCTCCAGCGATTGCTGGGGTTTGATTTCGGGAATCAGGCTCATGGCGGCCTCCTGCAATTTCAATGCCGCGATTGTAGCAGAGCGGTCATCCCGCGCCCGAGCCGGAATCTGCCCGCGACCTTTGCACACGTTTGAACTGTACTGGAAAATGACACGTTTCCGATGCGCCAGAGGCCCTTCAAGCCTGCCGTCGGGTGGCAGGCCCGGGGTCTTAAGCGGCTGCCTGTTTGAGCCCCGCGACGTTAGCGCGGGGCGAGTTCAGCCGCGCCTCGGGCCTGACGGGTCCCGACGGGAAGCCGAAGGTCAGGCTTGCAGGGTGGCCTTTAGGGGTGGAGGGGATATTTGGCCACGCAAATATCCCCTCCCTGCCTGCCGGGCAGCCCCGGCAATGAAAACCATCATCCGCGCAGCGGATTCATCACGTGCCATGCGACACGGAAGCCGTCCCTCAAGGCTTCTTCACCACTTCCTGCTCCACCACCATGTCCAGAATCCAGCGGATGGATGAGGCATCGGCCGGCGGATTGTCCACCTTCACCTCCTTGATGCGCAGGCGGTAGGCGGTGCCCGCTTCAGGCTGGAAACCCTCGATCTCGCCGTAATGCAGCTGCCACGGCTGGCTCTTGTCGGCGCGGACCTGCAGGCATTGCATCGGCGCGACGCCGCTGCACGGCTTGCGTTCGGCGGCGACGTAGATGAACTTGGTCTCGCCCTGCGGCAGCTTCTCGAAGCGCATGGCGTCCTTGCCTTCGCCGAGCCACAACTGGCCCTGTTCCAACTTGACTGGCATGCCCGCTTCCAGCTGGCGGCTCAGCGCGGCGTCGCGCTGCATCGCCTCCGGCGGGCACATCATCATGGTGGCGGCCAGCGGCTTGGCGCGCAGCTTGCCATTTTCCAGCGTGGCCGGGCCGAACATGCCGTTGCAACCGGCCTTGATCGACAGCCGCTGCTCGGCGATCTGCAAGCTGGCGGCGGCCGGGCCGGCATCCAGCTGCTTCCACTCGCCTTGCAGCTGGGACAGCGTCGGCGCGGCGGCAGAGCCGGCGGGGCCTTGGGTGCCGGCGCAGCCGGCCAGCAGGGCCGCCGCCAGGGCGGACAGGATCAGGCGATGGTTCATCGTATTTTCCTAATGTAAATGGAAGTCAGACGCCGCCGCGCGCCGTGGGTTCCGTCAATCGGCTATCGGCGTGACCGTTTCCTGATAGATCACCTTGACCAGTTGCAGCGTCGGCTGGCCGCCATCGGCCGCCGGCTCGCCCTGCAGCTTCAGGTAGTAGCGGTGCCCCGGCTCGGCTTGAAAGCCGCTGATGGCGCCGGCATAGCTCTGCCATGGCTGGTCTTCGCGATTGCGCAGCTGCAGGCAGGACCCGCTGGCGCAGGCGCCGCTGGTGACGTACCAGTATTGCTCTCCGGGCGCGGGCTGCCATGCCGCTGCGGCGGGTTTGGCGGCGATGGCGGCTTGCGCCGCCGCGGCGTCGATCCGTTCGAAGCGGTATTCGGTCTTGCCGGCCCGCAAGGTCAGGTGCTGGCGGTCATCGGACGGCAGCAGCCGGAACGGCGCGCCCAGCAGCTTCAGCAGCGCCTGCTCGCGCTGCATGGTTTCCGGCGCGCACGCCATGCGGGTGGTGGCTACCTGGTGCTTGCCGTCATGGTCTATGCCCAGGGTGAAGCGATTGCAGCCGGCGAAGCCGCTGATGCCGCCATCGGCGATGCTCAGCGTCGGCAGCGGAGCGGCCAGGGCGGGCGATTGCAGCCGCCATTCGGTGTGTTGCAGATCGGGCAGGGCCTGGGTCGGCAGCATCATGCTGCCGCTGATGAGAAGGGCGCTGAGGGAGGGCATGCTGTCTCCTGTTCTTGTCGAGCGAAGAATGCAAAAACGCCCGCCGGCGGCGGGCGTTGCTCAGCGCGGGCGGCGTCGTCAATGTACGGCGTTTTTCAGCAGGTCTTCCACCACTTTTTTCGCATCGCCGAACACCATCATGGTTTTATCCATGTAAAACAGTTCGTTATCCAGGCCGGCATAGCCGGCGCTCATCGAACGTTTCACCACAATGACGTTGCGCGCCTTGTGCGCTTCAAGGATGGGCATGCCGTAAATCGGGCTGGCCTTGTCCTTCTGCGCCGCCGGGTTGACCACGTCGTTGGCGCCTATCACCAGCACCACGTCGGTGGTGGAGAAGTCGGCGTTGATTTCCTCCATCTCCAGCACCTGCTCGTACGGCACTTCGGCCTCGGCCAGCAGCACGTTCATGTGGCCCGGCATGCGGCCGGCCACTGGGTGGATGGCGTAGCGGACGCTGACGCCCTTTTCGTGCAACAGCTCGGCGAACTCCTGCAGCGCGTGCTGGGCGCGCGACACCGCCAGGCCGTAGCCGGGCACGATCACCACCTGGTCGGCGTTGGCCATCAGGAAGGCGGCGTCCTCGGCGCTGCCGGCCTTGTACGGCTTGGCCTCGCCCGGGCCGGCCGCCGGTCCGGCGGCCGCTTCCGCGCCGAAGCCGCCCAACAGCACGCTGACGATGGAGCGGTTCATCGCCTTGCACATGATGTAGGACAGGATGGCGCCGGACGAGCCGACGCAGGCGCCGGCGATGATCAGCACCGGGTTGTTCAGGGTGAAGCCGATGCCGGCCGCCGCCCAGCCGGAGTAGCTGTTCAGCATGGACACCACTACCGGCATGTCGGCGCCGCCGATCGGGATGATCAGCGTCACGCCCAGCACCAGCGCCACGGCCAGCATGGCGAGGAAGGCGGCCTGGCTGTCGGTGGCGAAATAGGCGATACCGAAGCCGAGCATGGCCAGCGCCAGGGTCAGGTTAAGCAGGTGTTGGCCGGAGAAGCTCACCGCCTTGGCGCCGAAGCGGCCGGACAGCTTGCCGTAGGCGACGACCGAGGCGGTGAAGGTGATGGCGCCGATGAAGGCGCCGATGAACAACTCCACTTTTTGCACCGGCGTGTGCTCCACGCCGGAGTGGAAGATGGCGGCGACGGCGATCAGCACGGCCGACAGGCCCACCAGCGAGTGCATGGCGGCCACCAGCTCCGGCATGCCGGTCATTTCCACTGTGCGCGCCTTCCAGCCGCCTATCACGGCGCCGGCGGCGATGGCGCCGGCGATCAGCGCCAGCACCGGCTTGTCCAGGATCAGCAGCGTGGTCAGCACGGCGATGGCCATGCCGACGATGCCGTACAGATTGCCGCGCCGCGCCGAAGCCGGGCTGGACAGCCCCTTCAGCGCCAGGATGAACAGGACTGCGGCGACGAGGTAAAGAATCGCTGAAATATTCTGCATCGCTTAGCCTCTGTTCTTTTTCTTGAACATGTCCAGCATGCGCTGGGTCACCAGGAAGCCGCCGAAGATATTGATGCTGGCGAGGAAGATGGCGATGGTGCCCAGCACCGAGGTCAGGGTGATTTCCTGGCCGCCCACGTCCACCACCTGCAGCATGGCGCCGACAATGATGATGCCGGAGATGGCGTTGGTCACCGCCATCAGCGGGGTGTGCAGCGCCGGGGTGACGTTCCATACCACGTGGTAGCCGACGAAGACGGCCAGCACGAAGACGGTGAGGCTGGTGATGAAGGGATCAACCATGTTGCGGCTCCTTATTGGTTTGCGCGGCGGGCTTGGCGGCGGCGCCGAAGCGCAGTTCGCCCTGATGGGTAATCAGCGTGGCCGCCAGCAGGTCGTCTTCCAGGTCGATTTTCAACCCCTCGGCGCCCAGCAGCAGGCCGAGGAAGGTCAGGAGGTTGCGCGCGTACAGGCTGGAGGCGTCGGCGGCCACCATCGAGGGCAGATTGGTCAAGCCCACCAGATGCACGCCGTTGTCGGATTGCCAGGCCTCGCCGGCGCGGGTCAGCTCGCAGTTGCCGCCGGATTCGGCCGCCAGGTCCACGATGACCGAACCCGGCCGCATCGCCGCCACGCTGGCGGCGGGCAGCAGAACCGGAGCCGGCTTGCCGGGAATCAGCGCCGTGGTGATGACGATGTCGGCGGCGGCGGCGCGCTTGGCCAGCAACTCATTCTGGCGAGCCAGGAAGTCGGGCGTCATCTCGCGGGCGTAGACGCCGGAACTGGCGGCCTTTTCCTCGTCGCTCATCGGCACTTCGATGAACTTGGCGCCCAGCGATTCCACCTGCTCGCGGGTGGCGGGGCGCACATCGTAAGCCTCCACCACCGCGCCCAGCCGCTTGGCGGTGGCGATGGCCTGCAGGCCGGCCACGCCGACGCCCAGCACCAGCACGCGGGCCGCCTTCACCGTGCCGGCGGCGGTCATCAGCATCGGCATGAAGCGCGGATAGAACTGGCAGGCCAGCAGCACGGCCTTGTAGCCGGCGATATTGTTCTGGCTGGACAGCACGTCCATGCTCTGCGCGCGGGTGGTGCGCGGCAGCAGCTCCAGCGCGAAGGCCGACACGCGCTTGGCCGCCAGTTGCGGCAGCAGCGGGTTGTGGTAGGGCGACAACATGCCCGCCAACACGGCGCCGGATTTCAGCGCGTCGAGGTCGGCGGCGTCGGGCGAGCCCACGCACAGCACGATGTCGGCGCCGGACAGCAGCGCGGGGCGCTGTTCGACGATGCTTGCGCCGGCTTCGCGATAGGCGGCATCGGGGATGGCCGCGGCCTTGCCGGCGCCGGCCTCCACCGCGACGGTGTGGCCGGCGGCGGCCAGTTTCTTCACCGTCTCCGGCGTGGCCGCGACACGGTGTTCTCCGGCCAGCCGTTCGGCTGGTATGGCGATGTGCATCTCTGGATCTCCTGCAAATGGATGGGAATTCAGGATCTTGAACGGCCGTGCGCGGCGTCTTCGAACGGCTGTTTGAAAATGATTAAAAGCATGTTGCAGTGCATTATGCAAGCCATATATTGGCTACCGTATATCGTCTGACATAGTGGCCAGGGCGTGAAACGGCGCAGGGCGGCGGCGGTTTGCCATGATTAAAACGGATTGATATTCAAATATCATTAAAATTGGTTTGTGGGGCGCGCGGAGGCCTGGCTGCGCAGGGGAACCACCGTAATCGCCGCGCCGCCGCGGTGTAAAGCCGGGAAAACCGCGTAAACCGCAAAAGTTTGCGCCGGATCAGAGGCGGTCTATTGGCCGCTGCCGCGATACAGGTCCAGTTTGAAGCGCTCCAGCGTGCCGTCGGCGCGCAGCTTGGCCAGACCCGCGTTGAAGCGGGCCATCAGTTGCTCGTTGCGCGGAGAGCGCTGCATCAGCAGGTGGCCGTACTGGATGCTGAACGGGCGGGCTTCGGTGGTGACCAGATCGTGCGCGCCGCGCGGGAACGCGTCGGAGGACAGCAGCTGCCAGCCGGTAAATTCGTCCAAGGGAAACAGTTCTATGCGGCCGGCCAGCAGCTTCAGCAGATTGGTCTTGTCGTCATTGGCTTCCTCCACCGACAACACGCCTAGCTTGGCCAACTGCCGGAATTCGGCGGTATAGGTGTAGCCGCGGGTGGCGCCGAAGCGCAGGGTGCTCAACTCGCGCAGCTTCTGCCAGCGCGGCATGGCCAGATCCTTGCGGTGGAACAGCAATTCGCGGTGCTCCGAGATCGGCTCGCTGTACAGGAATTCCTGGGCCTTGACCGGATCGTCGTACCAAAAAGAGCTGGCCCCCACGTCGCCGTTGCGCAGCGATTCCAGCGCCCGCGCCCAGGGCATGAAATGGAAGCGCACCTGTATGCCTTCGCGGGCGAAGGCCTCGCGCACCACCCGGCTGACGAAGCCTTGCTGCGCCAATTGCTCCCCGCTCCATGGCGCGTATTCGCCGGTGGAGATCAGCAGCTCGGCAGCCAGCGCGGAAGCGGTCCATGCGCATAGCCACAGCAGACGCAGGACGGCCAGCAAGAATTTCATGGCGGACTCGTTTCGGATCGACTCATCCTAAAGTTATACACCGTGCCGAATATTTTCTAATGGAATGTCTTGATGGGTATGAATCTGCCGAGCCGCTGCGCTTGCGGGCTTGCTATGATCGCGACATGAGCAACGGTGGAGGAGCGACATGCTATCCCTGATGACGCCATTGCCGGACTTCCGCAATCTGGGCGTGATGCTGCGCATCCTGCAGTTGCCCTTGCTGCTGTTGTTCGTCGACGGGCTGCTGGCGCTGGGCGCTCCGGAGCCTTTGTGGCATTGGCTGCAGACGGCGCTGGCCATCGTGCCCGGCAGCCTGTTGACGCTGGCGCTGCTGGCGCTGGCCCATCCATGGCTGGCCAGGCAAAGGCTGGGGCCGCTGTGGGCGCTGGCGCTGACCGGCGGCTGTTTCGCGCTGTGCCAGTACGCGCTGCGCGGCGAACTGGGCCAGGCCTGGGCCGCGCCGTGGGTGGCCGCGCTGGCGGCGGCGCTGTTATTGCATTATCTGTCGCTGCGGCAGCGCGCCTTGTCGCCGGCGCTGGCCGAGGCAAGGCTGGCGGCCTTGCAGGCGCGCATCCGGCCGCACTTCCTGTTCAATACGCTGAACGCGGCGATTGCGCTGATCCGGCTGCAGCCGGCCAAGGCGGAAAGCGTGCTGGAGAATCTGTCGGACCTGTTCTGGGCGCAGATGGCGGACCCGGCGCGCGCGTCGACGCTGGCGCGCGAGGTGGAGCTGGCGCGGATGTATCTGGCGATAGAGTCCGAGCGCCTGGGGCCGCGCCTGCGCGTGGCGTGGCAGCTGGATGCGCCGCAGGATGCCGCGCTGCCGCCGCTGATTCTGCAGCCCTTGGTGGAAAACGCCGTCTATCACGGCGCGGAACGGCTGGCCGGCGAGGTGGAGATCCGTGTGGCGGCGCGCCTGGCCGGCGGCTTGCTGGAGCTGGCGCTGGACAACCCGGTGCCGGACGAGTCCGACGCCGCCAGTCCCGGCAGCGGCATGGCTCTGTCCAATCTGCGCGAGCGCCTGGCCTTGTTTTTCGACGCCGAGGCCAGCCTGGTCACCGAGCGCCGCGGCGACCGCTACCACACCCGCCTGCGCCTGCCGTACCGGCGGGCGGCTGGATGAGACAACTCGGGAGTCCCGCATGGAAAAGAACCGTTTGGAAGCGTTCAGCGACGGCGTGATCGCCATCATCATCACCATCATGGTGCTGGAGCTGAAAGTGCCGCACGGCACCGACTGGCAGGCGCTGGCGCCGTTGCTGCCGGTGTTTCTGAGCTATCTGCTCAGCTTCGTCTATGTCGGCATT
The DNA here is from genome assembly GCF_059916625.1 of Chromobacterium sp. CCUG 76385. Classification (NCBI taxonomy): domain Bacteria; kingdom Pseudomonadati; phylum Pseudomonadota; class Betaproteobacteria; order Neisseriales; family Chromobacteriaceae; genus Chromobacterium; species Chromobacterium sp. CCUG 76385. Next base: position 73,537 of record NZ_JAUCGU010000006.1, on the reverse strand, counting down.
TATTGGAACAACCACCATCATTTCTACCACGCCACCCGCCGCATCGACGGCCGCGTGCTGTGGGCCAATCTGCACTTGCTGTTCTGGCTGTCGCTGATTCCCTTCGTCACCGGCTGGATGGGGCAGAACCACTACGAGCCGCTGCCGGTGGCGCTGTACGGCGCGGTGCTGCTGATGTGCTCCATCGCCTGGTGGATCATGCAGCAGGCGCTGTTGTGCCTGCCCGGCAACCGCACGCGGCTGTCGGAGGCGCTGGGCGGCGACATCAAGGGCAAGCTCTCGCCCGTGTGCTATCTGCTGGCCATCGCCTCGGCCTGGTGCCCTGGCTGGCCGGCGCGCTGTACCTGGCGGTGGCCTTGATGTGGCTGGTGCCGGACAGGCGCATCGAGTGCATGCTGTACGAGGAGGGCGGAGGCTGAAGCGCGTGGCGGCGGCAGCCGTATTCGTTTAAAATGTCGCTATCCATCCATCAGGGGGTAGGTACCATGTACCAGTCCGATTTCACCAAGTTCATCAATGGCTTCCTGGAAAAGAACCCGGAAGTGGACAGCGAGCGCCGCGAGCTGCGCCTGACGCTGTGGGACCGCCAGGTCGACCTGGACGACCAGCGTCGCTGGAAGGAGTCGCGCGTGCCGCAGAAGCCTTACGTCTACCAGCCGGAATAAGCGCCGGCCGGACCCGATCGACGCCCCATGCGGGCGTTTTGTCATTTCTGGAAAGCCCATCATGACCCGCCGCACCGTGGCGCTGGATAGCGCCCTCTCCGATTATCTGTTCGACATCGCCGTCACCGAGCACCCGGTGCAGCGCGAGTTGCGCGAATTCACCGCCGGCCACCGCCTGGCCAAGATGCAGATCTCGCCGGACCAAGGCCAGTTCATGGGTTGGCTGGCGCGGCTGATCGGCGCGCGCCGCTATCTGGAGATCGGCGTGTTCACCGGCTACAGCGCGCTGACCGTGGCGCTGGCGATGCCGGAGGACGGCGCGGTGGTGGCTTGCGACGTCAGCGAAGCCTTCACCAGCATCGCCCGCGAATATTGGCAAAAAGCCGGAGTGGCGGCGCGCATCGACTTGCGGCTGCAACCGGCGCTCGCCACGCTGCGTGAACTATTGGACGCCGGCCGCGCCGGCAGTTTCGATTTGGCCTTCATCGACGCCGACAAGCCAAGCTACCGCGATTACTACGAAGCCTGCCTGGAACTGGTGCGGCCGGGCGGCGTCATCGCCATCGACAATATCTTCCTGTCCGGCCGCGTGGTGGCGCCGAAACCGGAGGACCCGCCAGGCGTGCATCTGGTGCACGCCTTCAATGCCAGCCTGAAGGCCGATCCGCGCATCAATATGTGCGTGCTGCCGATAGGCGATGGCTTGACGCTGTGCACGCGGCGTTAAACGCGTGGCATGAACTTTCGATGAATCCACGCAGTCTGAACCGTTTTGGCCGCAGCATCGACACCGTTGCCGATGCTATGATGGCCATTTGACCGAGCCGAATCTGAATCCGTCATGCTGAATCGCCGTCCCCGCCGCCAGATGAACCAGATGAACGTCGTGCCCTATATCGACGTGATGCTGGTGCTGCTGGTGATTTTCATGGTCACCGCCCCGATGTTCACTCCCGGCGTGATCGATGTGCCCAGCGTGTCCCAGGCCGCGTCCATCGATGTGCGGCCGCTGGAAGTCACCGTGGACGCCACCGGCAAGATCGAGCTGATAGACGGCGAGCAGAAAAGCCGCGTCGACTCGCTGGACGATCTGGCCAGCCAGTTGCAGGCGTTGGTCGGCAACGAACAGCGTCCGGTGGCGATCTCCGCCGATGCGAACCTCAAATACGCCGAAGTGGTGAAGATCGCCGATCGCTTGCACCAGGCTGGCATCAAGCGCGTGGCGCTGACCGTCAAACAAACGCCGAAGCAATGAGTTCGCAATCGTCTTCCTCGCTGCGCCCCTGGACCCTGATCGCCTCGGCGCTGTTTCACGCCGTGGTGATCGGCCTGCTGCTGTGGGGCGGCTTTCGGTCCTCGCAGCCGCAGAATCCCGCGCCGCTGGCCTTAGAGCTGTGGACGACCGCGCCGCCGCCGCCGGCGACGATTACCGCGCCGGTGACGCCGCCACCCGCGCCGCAACCGGCGCCCGAGCCGCAACCCGTGGCGGCGACGCCGCCGGCCGAGGTGAATCTGGGCAAGAAAACGCCGCCCAAGCCCGAAGTGGTCAAGCCGGAACCCAAGCCGCCGGCCGAACCCAAGCCGGAACCGAAAAAGCCTAAGCCGGAGCCCAAGCCCGTCGAGCCGGAACCGAAACCGCACGACAAGGCCAAGCCGGCGCAGAAGGCGCCTGAGAAGAAAGAGCCGAAGGTCGCGCAGACGCCGCCGGCGGCGAAACCTGGACACCGGACGGCCAAAGCCTATAACAGCGAAGCGGATGATTTATTGTCCAGCCTGGACAGCGCGCGCGTCAGCGGCAAGCCTAACGCGCGCAGCGACCAGGCCGGCAGCAAGAACGGCGTGGCCGGCGGCGCGGTCAACGGCTCCGGCGTCAACGCCGGCTGGATCGACATGGTCAAGGCCAAGGTGACGCCGCTGGTGCAGATTCCGCCGGCCATGAGCGGCAATCCGGAAGCGCAATTGCGGGTGACGCTGCTGCCCACGCTGGAAGTGAAGTCGGTGCAGCTGGTGAGGAGCAGCGGCGTGCCGGCTTACGACGATGCCGTGCAAAGAGCGGTGTGGGAAGCCAAGACTTTCCCGAAACTGCCGGCCGGCGCCAATTTCAATGATGGTTACCGGACATTTGTCCTGAAATTCCGTCCGCGTTGAACGGACAAAGCGAAGACTTGAGGAAAACATGCCCAGTTTGAAAGCCCTGTTGCGGGGCGTGCTGGTGGCGGCGATGCTGGTCGCCGGCAGCGCGCGCGCCGAACTGAACATCGAGATCGTCGGCGGCGGCGCCAGCCGCCACGCCATTGCCGTGGTGCCGTTCAAGGACGAGGGGCCGACCCAGGGCAACTTGACGCCGGTGATCCGCAATGACCTGGCCTTGTCCGGCGCATTCCGCCTGGTGGACCCATCCGCCGTCGCCAATGTGCCGTTCGCCCCGGCGGACGTGCGCTATCCGCTGTGGCAGGCGGCCGGCGCCCAGTCCATCGCCATCGGCAAGGTGGAAAACGCGGCTGGGGGCCAGATCAAGATCAGCTTCCGGCTGATGGACGTGTCGCAGCAGAAGCAGCTGACCGGCGGCGAGTTCACGGTGACGCCGGACCGCAGCCGCCAAGTGGCGCACGCCATCGCCGACCTGATCTACGAGGCCATTACCGGGCAGAAGGGCTTCTTCAACACGCGACTCGCCTATGTGCTGAAGAGCGGCCGCAGCTACGCGCTGCAGATTTCCGACGTGGACGGCCAGCGCAGTCAGACGATCTTGCGCTCGACCGAGCCGATCATTTCGCCTAGCTGGAGTCCGAACGGCCGCTATATCGCTTATGTGTCGTTCGCCAGCCAGAAACCGGTGGTGTGGGTGCAGGATCTGGCCACCGGCCAGCGCCGCGCCGTGGCCAACTTCAAGGGCAGCAATTCCGCGCCGGCCTGGAGCCCGGACGGCAGCAAGCTGGCCGTGGTGCTGACCACCAGCGGCAATTCGCAAATCTACATTATCAGCGCAGACGGCGGCGCGGCGCGGCGGCTGATGTACAACGGCGGCATCGACACCGAGCCGGCCTTCAGTCCGGATGGCTCCATGGTGTATTTCGTGTCCGACCGCAGCGGCAATCCGCAGATCTATCGCGTGCCGGTGAACGGCGGCGACGCCCAGCGCGTCACTTGGGAAGGGAATTACAATGTTTCGCCCAAATTGTCGCCCGATGGCAAGACGTTGGTCTATATTCGTCGCGCCGCCGGCAATTTCCGTGTGATGTCGCAGGATTTGGCAACTAATGACACGCGTCTATTGTCAGATGGAAGTTACAGTGAGCGCCCCAGCTTCGCGCCGAATGGCCGCATGGTGCTGTACTCCAGCGACGTCGGCGGACAAAGCGTGCTGTACGCGGCCACCGCCGACGGCAGCAGCAAGGTGAAACTGGCAGTGCTTAACGGTGATGTACAGGACCCGGCATGGGGTCCATTCAACAATCCTTGATCGGGAGCCAAATGATGAATCTGAAACAACTCGCCCTTGCTTCTGCAGTCGCTACCCTGCTGGCCGCTTGCGCCAGCACCAAACCGGCCGAGGCCCCGGCCGCTCCGGTTACCCAAGCCCCGCAGACCCAGGCTCCGGTAACGGCTCCGGCCACCCAGAGCAATGCGGCGATGGACCCGCTGAACGACCCGAACAGCCCGCTGGCCAAGCGCAGCGTCTACTTCGCCTTCGATTCCTCCGCCGTTGACGGCGAAGGCAAGACCACCGTGGCCAACCACGCTGAGTACCTGAAGGGCCAGGCGGACAAGAAAGTGATCATCCAGGGCAATACCGACGCCCGCGGCAGCCGCGAATACAACCTGGCTCTGGGCCAGCGCCGCGCCGAGAGCGTGAAGCACGCGATGGAAGTGCTGGGCGTGAAGGAGCAGCAGCTGGAAGCAGTCAGCTTCGGCAAGGAAAAGCCTAAGGCTACCGGCCACACCGAAGCCGATTACGCCGAGAACCGTCGCGCCGACATCGTTTATCAGGGCCATTAAGCGCCTGCCGCGGGGGCCGCATCGGCCGCCCGCCGTTGTCACTCCTGCCGGATATCTATATCTAAGTGGCCGCTGCCAAGCGGCGGCCAAACCGCTATGATATCCGGCAGTCTTCATCCATCGGAAAGCCCATGAATCGCATCGCCATCAGTAGCGCCCTGCTGTTGACGCTGGCTGGCTGCGCCAGCACCAGCGACCTGGAAGCCACCCGCCGCCAACTGGACCAAGTGAACCAGCAGGCGACGACGCGCATCGCCGCGGTGGAGAGCAAGCTGTCCAATGAAAAGCTGCTGGAAATGGTCAGCCAGGTGGACAACCTGAAGGCCGAAGTCGCCAAGCTGCGCGGCGACATCGAAGTGCTGAACTACAATCTGCAAACCACGCAGAAGCGCCAGAACGACCTGTACAACGATCTGGACGGCCGCCTGGGCCGCCTGGAAGGCACCGGCAAGCACGACGCCTCGCAACCGGCCGCAGCCGCGCAGCAGCAGGCCGCCGGCGACAGCCAGGCCTCGCCGGACTACGACAAGGCGCTGAATCTGCTGCGCGCGCGCGACTTTCCCAATGCCGTCAACGCGCTGTCGCTGTTCATCCAGCAGAACCCGCAAGCGCCGCAAGCGGCCGAGGCCGCATACTGGCTGGGCGTCGCCCATACCGCCTTGCGCCAGTACGACGCCGCCATCGACATCCACCGCCGCTTCGTCGAGCAATATCCCAACAACCATTTCGCGCCGGACGCGCTGCGCAATATCGGCAACTGCCAACGCGATTTGGGCCAGGTGGATCAGGCCAAGAACACCTATCGCCGCCTGATCAAGCTGTATCCGAAGAGCGACGCCGCGCTGAAGGCCAAGCAAGCGCTGGCCAGAATGTAATGTCTCCGCGCGTCCCCGCCGCCGCGCGGGAGCGCGCCGCTTCGCCTCCCCCTTGTTTCCTTCTGCCTGTTCCAGCAAGCCAGCCATTCTGCGCGCAAGGGTAGTCTGGCCGCAGCTGGATTCAGTCTATGGCTGGCCGGCGCCGCGCTGGTGTTGCGCTCGGGTCAAGAAAGCCCGCGCAAGGCGTATTGCAGGGGCGCGTGAGCGGGGGCGGTCTCCCTGTTGCTAGCCATAAGCAAGTGGTGCGCGGCATAGGCGCGCCATGGCCGCCAGTTTTCCATTCTGGCGGGCGACAAATCCGCGGCTTTGCCTTCCCGCGCGAGCAGGGCGGCTTGCCAGTCCGGCTCGGGCGGCAACCGATCTGGCCCGTCGAGCGGCGGCGGCTCGGCCGATTCCGGCAGCGCGAAGCGCAAGGCGGGAAAGGCGGGATGGGACAGCGGCTGGCCGCGCGTTTCCAGCCACGCCAGCCTGCCCGGGATCGAAAGCTGGCGGAAGCGGATCTCCTCGCCATCCCAGACGCCGGGCAGCCGCAAGCCGGCTTGCCGCGGGACCAGCTGCGCCAGCAAGGGGTCTCGCGCAAGTTGACGTTCTATCGCTTCCATATCCGCCGCAAGGTCGAACATGGCCCTGACGCGCGCCAGCAGCTGCGGCAAGGCGCGCAGACAGGGAAGATGCAGTCCGACACGCAGGGCGTGCTTGCGCGGCTCGTGGCTGACCGTCAGCACGCCGCATTCGCCATCCTGGGCGATGGCGCGGACATAGGATTCTTCCCGTTCCCACAACAGGAGTCGTCATGATGGCGCCGCTGACCAAGTTCCAGCATTTCCGCCAACTCAACATTCAAGGCAAGCTGTTGCTGCCCAATGCCTGGGATGCCGCCAGCGCCCGGTTGTTCGAAGCCGCCGGCCATCCCGTTCTTGCTACCACCAGCGGCGGCATCGCCTATGCCCGAGGTTGGCGCGATGCTCAGCACATGGGACGCGAGGCGATGCTAAGCGAGATCGCCGCCATCGTCCGCAGCGTGGACGCGCCGGTCAGCGCCGACATCGAGGCCGGCTATGGCTTGTCGCCGCAGGATGTCGCCGTGACCGCGCGGGGGGCGATGGAGGCCGGCGCGGTTGGCGTCAATCTGGAGGACAACGGCCATGGCGCTTTGACGCAGCCCTTGTTCTCTATCGAGTCGCAATGCGCGCGGCTGGCCGCCGTCAGACAGATGGCCGACGCGTTGAACGCGCCGCTATGGATCAATGCCCGCGTCGATACCTATTTGTTGGACTTGGGCCTGAGCGCCGAGCGGCGCTTCGCCGAAACGCTGGCGCGCGGCAACGCTTATCTGGCGGCCGGGGCGGACATGGTATTCGTGCCGGGCCTGGCCGACCCCGGCGAGGCCAGGCGCCTGGCCGCCAGTTTGAACGGCCCGCTGAATCTGATGGCCTTGCCTGGCGTGGTCGGCGCGTCTGACTGGTTCGATGCCGGCGTCGCCCGGGTCAACTTGGGCGTGGGTCCCATGCTGGCGGTGATGGGTTTGGCGCGGCGCATGGCGGAAGAGGCGAGAGCGGGTATCTGGACGGCTATGGCGGAACACCATTACGGCTTTGCCGAGGCGGAGGCGCTGTTTGAGAGGCCTTGAGCGCGCAGCTTGCGGATGACTTATGCACAGGCCCGCCGGAATTTGTTTTTTATCCACAGACAGGTAGGCCGCTGCGCGCCCGCCCGGCCATGCGCTCTGGATCAGCCAACGTCAACAGCCCCTGGAGCGGCGGCCAGGCGCGCGCCGGCAAAGCCGTTTTGCCGGCGGCGCAAGGCGTTCAGACCATTAGTAGCCGTTCTTGATCTGCTGGCTGACCTGGTTTTCTTCCTGATTCAGCACTTTTTGTTCCGGCTTGGTGATGTGGCCGTGGTCGAGCTTGGCCATGTCGCGCTCCTGCTGGCGGATGTTCTGGTCTTCCCGGTGCAGCTTGCGCGCTTCGGCCTGGCTGATCTGGCCGTTTTTCTCTTCCCGGTTGATGCGCTTGTTCTGGTTGGCCAGCCGCTTGTTCACCTCCTCGCGGCGGGGGTGGTGCTTCTGCCATTGGGTTTCGTTGGCTTGGGCCGCGCCGGCGAAGGCGAGGCCGCAGAGCAGGGTGGCGGACAGGATGTGGCGAGCGAGCTTTTTCATGATGTTCTCCCGAATGGGTTCAGGTAAGGATTACCTGAACTCAGCCTACGCCAAGGCAGGGAGTCGGGCTGGGTCAAGACATATGTACATATATGTAAACGGCCGCTGTTTTACGACTGTTCATCATTGCTGCGCGGGCAGAATCAGCTTGCGTGTTTGACATGGCCATGCCGGGCCAGAAAATCCCGTTTGGCAGCGCTGGAGAGGCACTTGAAGGCATGTTCGGCCTGCAGGGCGGCCGAACGGTCCGGGTACTCCACCACCATTTCGATGGCGACCGGCGGATTGAGGCGGGTGTAGCGCGCGCCCTTGCCGGCGGCGTGTTGCGCGTAGCGGCGCGCCACGTCGGTGCTGACGCCGGTGTACAGGGCGCCGCTCTCGCAGCGCAGCACATAGAGGAACCAGGGCCGCTGCGGGCCCTGGTTTGTGAGCTTACTGCTCGTTGTCGCCATGGTTGGCCAGCGGGCTGATCAGCACCCGCTCGGTGCGGTTGCCCTTCTGCGCGGTGACGCGCAGCTTCCAGTCGCCGACGACGACTTCATCGCCCTCGCGCGGGATGCGTTCCAGGCAGTCCATCAGCAAACCGGCCACGGTGTGGAAGTCTTCATCCTCGAAATCGCCCAGCGTCAGGTACTGTTCCAGCGTCACCAGCTCCAGGCTGCCTTCCACGTTGTAGCTGCCGTCCGGATGGGCGACGATGGCCGGCAATTCATGGCGCTCGTGCTCTTCCGGGAATTCGCCGGCGATGGCTTCCATCAGGTCTTTCTGGGTGACGATGCCCTCCAGGCTGCCGAATTCGTCGACGACGAAAGCCATGTCGGCGGCGTGCTGGCGGAAGCTCTCCAGCGCCTTCAGCACGGTGACGGTCTCCGGCAGCACCAGCGGCTGGCGCAACGCGGCGTCGATGTCCAGCGGGCGGCCATCCAGCAACTGCGCCAGCAAGTCCTTGCGGGCCACGATGCCCAGCGGCTCGTCTATGCTGCCGTCGCGGATCACCACCATGCGGGAGTGCGGGCTGTCGCGCAAGGCTTTGCGCAGGGCCGCTTCCGGCTGGCTCAGGTCCAGGCGGTGGATGTCGGCGCGCGGGGTGGCGATGACGCGGATCGGCCGCTCGGCCAGGGTCAGCACGCTGTGTATCATCGCGCGCTCGTTGTGGCCGAAGGCGGTGTCTTCCACCGGCTGCGGGCCGGTTTCCGGCTTGGCCTCGGGCGCCGCGCCGTCGGACAGGCGACTCCCCATCAGGCTCAGCACGGCATCGGCGGTGCGTTCGCGGAAGCTTTGCGTGCGGTTCAGGTAGCGGATGCGGTTGGCCTGCGACACCTGGTTGAAGGCCTCGATCAGCACCGAGAAGCCGATGGCCGCGTACAGATAGCCCTTGGGAATGTGGAAGCCGAAGCCTTCCGCGATCAGGCTGAAGCCTATCATCAGCAGGAAGCCCAGGCACAGCATCACCACGGTGGGGTGGGCGTTGACGAAGGCGGTCAAGGGCTTGCTGGCGGCGATCATCAGGATCATCGCCACGATGACGGCCAGCATCATCACCGGCAGATGTTCGGACATGCCGATGGCGGTGATGACGGAGTCGATGGAGAACACGGCGTCCAGCACCAGGATTTGCGCCACCACGGTGCCGAAGGCGGCATAGGCGCGTTGCGTGGCGCCCTTGGCGTGTTCCACGCCTTCCAGCCGCTCATGCAGCTCGGTGGTGGCCTTGAACAGCAGGAAGGCGCCGCCGCCCAGCATGATCAGGTCGCGGCCGGCGAACGATTGGCCCCAGACCGAGAACAGCGGCGTGGTCAGGGTCACCAGCCAGGAGATGCTGGCCAGGAGGACCAGCCGCATGATCAGCGCCAGGGACAAGCCGGTGATGCGGGCGCGGTCGCGTTGTTCCGGCGGCAGTTTCTCGGCCAGGATGGCCACGAAAATCAGGTTGTCGATGCCGAGTACGATCTCGAGGATGATCAGCGTCAAGAGGCCCAGCCAGGCGGCGGGGTCGGACAGCCACGATAAGTCCATGATGGTGTAGAACGTTCCTTAAAGGGATAAAAAATCGATAAAAGCGTTACAAGGATACCAAATGCCATCGTTCCGGGCCGGAGAAATGCAAAACGCCCCGTTTGCGGCGGGGCGTGCATGATAACCGGGAAGGATTACAAGCCGCCGTAGGAGTGCAGGCCGGACAGGAACATATTGACGCCGAGGAAGGCGAAGGAGGTGACGGCCAGGCCGATCACCGCCCACCAGGCCAATGGCGCGCCGCGCCAGCCCTTGACCAAGCGGATGTGCAGCCAGGCGGCGTAGTTCAGCCAGACGATCAGCGCCCAGGTTTCCTTCGGGTCCCAGCTCCAGTAGCCGCCCCAAGCGTCCGCCGCCCACATCGCGCCCAGGATGGTGGCGATGGTGAAGAACAGGAAGCCCACCGAGATGGCCTTGTACATCATTTCGTCCAGCACCTCGGCGCTGGGCAGGCGGTCTTTCAGCCAGCCCTTCTGCGCCATCAGCTCGCCGACGCCCAGCATGGCCGCCAGCGAGAAGGCGCCGTAGCCGACGAAGTTGGCCGGCACGTGTATCTTCATCCACCACGATTGCAGCGCCGGGATCAGCGGCTGGATCTCATGCGCCTTGCGGTCGAAGGTGTACCACAGGATGAAGATGACCGCGGCGCTGATGACCAGCAGCACCAGCGCGCCGGCCTGGCGCGCGGCGAACTTGGCCTCGTAGTACAGGTACATCAGCGCGGTGATCAGGGTGAACAGCACGAAGACTTCGTACAGATTGGACACCGGGATGTGGCCGACGTCCGGCGCGATCAAATAGCTTTCATACCAGCGCACGAACAGGCCGGCCAGTCCCATCACCGCGGCGGACCAGGTCAGCCCGCCGCCCATGCGCGCCAGCGAGTCCGAACGGCGCAGCAGCGCCACCCAGTAGACGCCGGTGGCGAGGAAGAACAGCGTGCACATCCACATGATGGCGGATTGGCTGGACAGCGCGTATTTGAGCCAGAACGCCTGCTGGCCGCGCGCCAGATCATGCTGGTACAGCGGGATGGCGGCCAGCGCCAAGGCGCCGGCCAGCGGGAAATACCAGCGCCAGGCCTTCCAGAACCAGCCCAGCGCGATCAGGCCCAGCGCCGAACCGGCCAGGATGGCCTGCTCGTACCCGTCCATATCGAGGTGGTACAGCTTGAAGGCATAGCCGGCGGCCGCTACGATCAGCAGCGCATAGGCCCAGTCCCACAAGTTCAGCCGCCGCCATAGCGGCACGCGGGCGTAAGCGGAATTGACAAGCTCCATCAGGCTCCCCTTGTCAGGTGTTGGATGGCGTCGACGTGACGCTGAAAGTCGGTATCCAGATCGCGATTGTGTCGATTCGACGTCATGGCCACCCGCAGATGGCGGCCATCCAGGCGTATCCACAGTCTCAGTTCCCGCACATAGAACATTAGCACGATGCCGAGCACAAGCAGGACTGATCCCAAGTACACCAGGATCTTGCCCGGCGAACGGGTCAGCTGCAGGCCGGACGACTGCACCTGGTCGAAACCGTCCAGTTGCAGGAAGACCGGCGCGCCGTAGTCATGCAGGCCGCTGGCGGCCACCAGGCCGTCCAGCAGGAAGCGGTAGTGGGCGGTGTCGGCGGTCAGCGGCTTGGCGCCGGCTTTCTCATCGGCCACCGCCATCACGTCGATCACCGCGCCTTGCAGGATCTTGATATAGGTTTGCGCCACCGCCTGGCGCTTGTCGGCCGGCACCCGTTCGTCCAGGAATTTCTCCAGTCCGGCGAAGCCGTTGTCGGCAAAGCGTTGCAGCACGCCCTTGACGCTGTCGCCGAACTGGCGGGCCAGCTTGGCGTCGATCACGCCGCCCTGTTGGGCCTTGCGGGTGGCGCGGGCCGCCGCTTCGTCGTACAGCGCCGGATCGCGCAGCGCGGCGTACAGGCGCATGAAGCGGTCCAGCTTCATATCGTCGTCCAGCGGCAGGCGCAGGTACTGGAACGGCTCCGCCGGGGTGCGCCGCATGCCGGCCATCAGATAGGGCGCGCCGTCCTGTTCGATCGGCGCCATGTAATGCAGGTACTCCACCGCCTGGCCTTGGGCGTCGCGCAGCTTGAAGCTGACGGAGGGACCGAAGTTTTTCAGCGACTTTTCGTGCTTCACTTCGCGCGCGTCTTGCATGCGTTGCCGCAGCGTGGGGTCGGCCGCGTCCGGCTTGCCGATGTTTTCGATATTGAATACGCGTAGCTCGCCGAACTCCAGTGTGTAGTCCTTGCCGTTGGCGCGCAGCGGCTGGCTGCTCATCGACACCCCCGCGAGCGGCACCGGCGCCGCCTGCGGCGCGGCCAGGTTCCAGGCATGGAAGCGCAGCGGTGAGCCGCCGTCGCCGAAGCTGGATTGGTAAATCGCCACGCCGTCCACGATCAGCGGATGGTTGACTTTGACCGTCGCCTCGGTGCGCTTGCCGGTGGCCTTGTCGGTCACCACGATGTCGCTGGCGAACAGCTTGGGCATGCCGTTGCTGTAGTAATCGACATGGAATTTCTTCAGCGAGACGATGAAGGGCAGCTCCTGCACCAGATAGCCGTTGCCGGAGTTCAGGAAGGTGACGTCCGCGCTCTTGCCCTCGGCGATGTTGACGTTGCCGCGGAACGACAGGTTGGCGGTGCTCAGCCGGCTGGCGGCGGGAATCTGGCTTTGCGGGATATCGCGGGTTTCCGGCACGATGCGGCCAGCCATTTCCGCCAGTTTCAGCGGCAGGTTGCCGTCTATCAGCCCGCCGACGCAGATGACGATCAAGGCGATGTGGGCGAAGAAATAACCGAGTTTGCCGGCCGCGCCCTTCTTAGCCGCGATCAGCCGCACGCCGCTGCCGCGCTCGGTCTCCCGCCAGCGAAAGCCCTGTCCCTGCAGATAGCCGTACAGCGCGGCCGGATCGGGCCGCTCCGCGGTGAAGGCCACGCTATGCGGCATGGCGGCCAGCGAGCCATCGCTGGCCTTCTCGCGGTAAGACCGCATCTGGCGGATGAAGCCGGGGCCGTTGCGCAGCACGCACAGCGTGGTGGACAGCACCAGGAAGGCCAGGATGGTCAGGAACCAGCCGGAATGGTAGACATCGAACAAGCCCAGCCGTTCGAAGGCCTGGAACCAGAACTGGCCGAACTCGAAGGCGTAGTTCGGATACGGTTCGTTCTGTTTCAGCACGGTGCCGATGACGGAGGCGATGGCCAGGATGGTCAAGAGGCCGATGGCGAAACGCATCGAACTGAGCAGCTCATACAGCGCGTGGACGGTGGAATGGCGGCGTTGATTTTTATTCATGGTCGGGAACACAAAAAGGGAAGCCCGCCTGGGGCTTCCCTTTTGAACGAGCCGGGTCGGCAAAGTTGCGGCTGCGCGCGCTTGGCGGAGGCGTGCCGGGCGGGCATGGCGCTCAGCGCAGGCCGGAGATGTATTCGGCGACGGCCTTCATCTCCTCGTCCGTCATGCGGCTGGCGATGTCGTACATAATGGGATTCTTGCGATCGGCGCCGGCCTTGAAGTCGGCCAGTTGCTTGGCGACATACGCGGCATGCTGGCTGCCCAGGCGCGGGAACTCGTCGGGCAGACCCTTGCCGGCCGGACCGTGGCAAGCCATACAGGCCGGCACATGGGTGGTGGCGTTGCCGACGCGGTAAATCTTGGCGCCCAGCGGCATCCGCGCCTTGTCGGCGGCCTCGCGCTCCTTGGGCTTCTGTTCGCTGAAGTAGGCCGAGACGTTGCGCATATCGTCGTCGGACAGGGTGGACGCCATGCCGAGCATGGTCGGATTCTTGCGCTGGCCGCTCTTGAATGCTTTTAACTGGTTATACAGATATTGGGAACTCTGTCCTGCCAGCGAGGGGTTGGCCGCCGCGGCGCTGTTGCCGTCCACTCCGTGGCAGGCCGCGCAGACGGTATCGACGATCTGCTTGCCTTTCGCCGGGTCGCCCTGCGGGCCCGGAGCGGCCGCCAGCGCTGAGCCGGCCAGGGAAAAGGTTGCCATCGCCAACAGCATAATTCGTTTCATGGTCGCTCCTTTAGGGGTGAGCCCTAAAATATCTGTAAAAGTAGCAATTCCAAACCTGTTATTCTATACCAACTGATTTCAACCTTACTACCATGTCGATTTTTCAGAACGCCAGATTTTATACCACCGTCAACCACATGAAGGATCTGCCGGCCACCCGCGCCGAGGTCGCTTTCGTGGGACGCTCCAACGCCGGCAAGTCCAGCGCGATCAACACGCTGGCCAACCGCACGCGTCTGGCCTACGTGTCCAAGACGCCGGGCCGGACCCAGCACATCAACTTCTTCGAGCTGGGCGAGGAGTGCTTCCTGGTGGACCTGCCAGGCTACGGCTACGCCGAGGTGCCGGAGGCGGTGCGCGCGCACTGGGTGGAACTGCTGGGTCGCTACCTGCAGACGCGGCAGAGCCTGATCGGCCTCCTGTTGATTATGGACGCTCGCCACCCGCTTAAGGAGCTCGATCGCAGAATGTTGGATTTTTTCCGCGAAACCGGCCGTCCGGTGCATATCCTGCTGTCCAAGGCCGACAAGCTGTCGCGCCAGGAGCAGGCCAAGGTGCTGGCGCTGGTGAAGCGCGAACTCGCCGATTACCCGGCCGTCAGCGTGCAGATGTTCTCCAGCCTGAAGAAGGCCGGCGTAGACGAGGTGGAGCAGGTCGTGAAGGGCTGGTTCGACGCGTTGCCGCCGGTGGACGAGCCGCCGCAGGAACTTTGATCGCGGCCCGCCACCTAAGCATAAGGTGTTCACACCTCCCGCTTGGCTCCCTGAGCGGGGCCTGAATCGTTGATATTTAGGCATTGCCCCGGTCCGAAAGGCCGGGGTTTTTTCTTGGGCGGCGGGCATGAAAAAAGGCGAAGGATGCATCCTTCGCCTTTCGCCCTGTGCCATACGATTCAGCAGTCAGCCTTACAAGCTGGAGATCACGGTTTCGACGTGAAGATTCTCCGCTACGGTGCGTACGGCCTCGTCCGAGGGGAACGGGCCCAGGCGCACCTTGTAGAGGCCTTCCTGGTTGACGATGCCGAGCTTGGAGTCATATTTGTCATCCAGCTGGTCCAGCATCTTCTGCAGCAGCGCTTCCGCGTTGGCCAGCTTGGTAAATGAACCCAGCTGCAGATATTTCGGATTGTCGCCTGCCTTCAGTTCGCGGACCGGTTCGGTCACCGGTTGCGCCGAAGCGACATAAGTATCGTCGGCGGCCGGCCAGACGCGGTCCACCGCGATCTTGGCGCTGCCTTGCTTGACGAAGCCAAGCTTGTAGGCGGCTGCAAACGACAGGTCCATCAAACGGCTCTTGTGGAACGGGCCGCGATCATTGATGCGGACCACCACGGACTTGCCGTTGGTCAGGTTGGTCACCCGGGCATAGCTCGGGATCGGCAGCGTCGGGTGCGCTGCGGTCATGGCGAACATGTCATAGCGTTCGCCCGAGGTCGTCTTGCGACCGTGGAACTGTTTGCCGTACCAAGAGGCACGGCCTGTGGCGTGGTAAGGCTTTTCGCGCACGTCAGGACGGAAGCTCATCCCCAGCGCCGAGTACGGTAGGTTGGCCGACTTGATCAGCGGCTCTTCCTGCGGCACGGCGTCGGGCACCAGATTCAGGTTGACCGGGATATGATCGGCCGGACCGTCGTTCTGGAAATAAGCCCCGTTCTTGGCGACGGTCTTCTTGTTTGTCGGCGTAGCCGACTGGTTTGTGGCACTGGCCGTCTTCACGGTGGAACAGGCCACAAGCACGAGACTGACAAATACAAGCCACAGCCATCGGAGTACAGGTTGCATAAACCTCCCTATGCTGTTGGGCCAACCTTGCGAACTGCTATGCCCCCCCTGCGAAGTCGATCTGGCACCAAGCCTCATACACCGTCACAGCGACGGCGTTGGAGAGGTTGAGGCTTCTCGACTCGGGACGCATCGGCAAACGAATCCTTTGTTGCGCCGGCAGGGCAGCCAGCACCTCTTGCGGCAAGCCGCGGGATTCGGGACCGAACAGAAAAACGTCCCCGGGTTGGTAGGAAATCCGGTCATGGCGCGTGGCGCCTTTCGTCGTCGCGGCGAAAATCCGCCGTCCCTGAAGGGCCTGCAGACAAGCAGACCAGTCTTCGTGGACCACGACGCGGGCATACTCGTGATAGTCGAGTCCCGCTCGCCGCAACTTGGCATCCTCAAGCGGGAAGCCCATCGGTTTGACCAGATGCAGTTCACAGCCGGTGTTGGCACATAAACGGATCACATTGCCCGTGTTGGGCGGAATTTCCGGCTGAAATAGAACAACAGTGAACATCGTTGGCAGGCTGGATTGTTCCAAGGAATCAAAATCTTGGTCAAGTTTTTGGGGAAAACGCCCGGGCCAGCGCCCATCCGTCGACCCGTTTCGCACCCTGTTTTTTGAGCTCTCGAGCCAGGGAGGAGAGGGTGGCGCCGCTGGTGGCGACGTCGTCGATGATGGCGATGGAAAGCCCGTCGCAGCGGCGTTTTACGCCGAACGCATGGCGCACGTTTCTGAGTCTTTCGGCGCGGCCGAGCGAGGCCTGCGACGCTGTGTTGTATTTTCGCCAACACAGATTATCCGAAAAACGGGTGTTTATTGTACCAGCGAACGCTTTGGCAAGCTCGCCGCTCTGATTGAAGCCCCTTTTCGCAAGTCGTTCATTTGCCAATGGAACCGGAATGACAAGGTCGTATTCATGGCCGAGGCCCCGCGCGAAATCGCTCAGCAGGCCGCCCAAAACTCCCGCCAAAGGCAGCCGTTTGCCATACTTGAAGGCATGAATCAGCCCGCTCAGGGGGTAGTCAAAAAGATAAGGAACGTGTAGCGCGTCGAAGTGCGGCGGGCGGCGTTGGCAGTGGGCGCACAGCATGCCGCCAAGCGTCGGTTCGGCGCAACGCGGACACTGTTCAGCGGGCAGGGTGGGCAGCATGTCGCGACAAGGCGGGCATAGGCCGCGGCGGGTGCCGTATTGTCCGCAAAGCAGGCAGTTCTGCTTAATTGGTGAGCAGTTGTCAATTATCGATGTAATTAAGTTTGACAGCATCGGGCCTGGCCCTCCAAGATTTTGCCGCCCGCCCTGTTGGCGGGATGGGCAATGCGTCCCCCTGTAATGACATTAGATGAATGGAGCGTACGATGCATACTGTACCGATGGAGTTCAAGCGCCCGGCGGCGCCGCACCCGGAACAAGCCAACTGGAGCGTGGACGAGGTGGAGGCCCTGCTCGGTCTGCCCTTCATGGAGCTGGTGTTCCGCGCGGCAGAGATCCATCGGCAGTTTTTCGATCCGACCAAAATCCAGCTGTCGACGCTGGTGTCGATCAAAACCGGCGGCTGTCCGGAGGATTGCGGCTATTGTCCGCAGTCGCTGCACCATGACACGCCGGTAGCCGATCAGCCGATGATGACGGTAGACGAGGTGGTGGCGGCAGCGCGGCAGGCCAAGGCCAACGGCGCTGGCCGTTTTTGCATGGGCGCGGCCTGGCGCGGACCGAAGGATGCCGACTTGGCCAAGACTTTGGACATGGTGCGCGAGGTGAAGGCGCTGGGGCTGGAGACATGCGCCACCTTCGGCCTGTTGCGCGACGGCCAGGCTGAGCGGCTGAAGGACGCGGGCCTGGATTACTACAACCACAATCTGGACACCGCGCCTGACAAATATGCAGATATCATCCATACTCGAGAGTATGAGGACAGGCTGGAGACGCTGGGCAAAGTGCGCAAGGCCGGCTTGTCGGTATGCTGCGGCGGCATCGTCGGCATGAATGAAACCCGGCGCGACCGCGCGGGCTTGATCGCCCAGTTGGCCAATCTGGATCCGCAGCCGGAGTCGGTGCCGGTGAATAATCTGGTGCAGGTGGTGGGTACGCCGCTGGCGGACGCCAGCCGGCTGGACTGGACCGAGTTTGTGCGCACCATCGCCGCGGCGCGCATCGCCATGCCCAAGAGCTATGTCCGCTTGTCCGCCGGCCGGCGCGAGATGGACGAGGCGACCCAGGCCTTGTGTTTCCTGGCCGGCGCCAACTCGATATTCTATGGCGATAAGCTGTTGACCACGGGCAACCCCGATGTACTGGCCGACCAGACACTGATGGCCAAACTGGACTTGCGGGCCCTGTAATATTCTTTAGCAATTCTGCGCTGTCTGCTTAAATGCGAACCTATATATAGTGTGTCGTACCGAGGTGGTTCGCCGCCGCGGTTTGGTCAACCCACGCAAAAGAGTGCAACCATCATGCGCCTGCAAGACTTGTCCGCCGCCCTGAATGAACTGGATGCGAATCACCGCCTGCGCCGACGCGCCACCCTGGAGTCGCCGCAGGGCGTTGATATCGTCATTGAAGGTCAATCCTACCTATCGTTTGCCAGCAATGATTACCTGGGGCTGGCCGATCATCCGGCCCTGGTGCGCGCGCTGCAGCAGGGCGTCGAGCGCTGGGGCGCCGGCAGCGGGGCGTCGCATCTGCTGACCGGCCACAGCCAGGCCCACCAGCAGGCGGAAGAGGCGCTGGCGCGCTTCGTCGGCCGCGAGGCGGCGCTGTTGTTCGGCTCCGGCTATGCCGCCAACCTGGCGGTGATCACCAGCCTGGTCGGCCGCGACGACGCGGTGTTCGCCGACAAGCTGAACCATGCCTCGCTGAACGATGGCTGTCTGCTGTCGCGCGCCGACTTCCAGCGTTTCCGCCACAATGATCTGGAGCATCTGGAACAGCTGCTGGCGGCGAGCCGTGCCTGTACCAAGCTGATCGCGGTGGACGCGGTGTACAGCATGGATGGCGACGAGGCTCCGCTGCCGGCCTTGCTGGCGCTGGCCGAACGCTACGACGCCTGGTTGTATGTCGATGACGCGCACGGTTTCGGCGTGCTGGGCGGTGGCCGCGGCTCGGCGGCGGAGCATGGGCTGGCCTCGGAACGGCTGATCTACATGGCCACGCTGGGCAAGGCGGCCGGTCTCGCCGGCGCCTTCGTCGCCGGCAGCCGGCTGTTGGTGGAATGGCTGGTCAATCGCGGGCGCACCTATATCTTCAGCACCGCGCAGCCGCCGGCGCTGGCCGCCGCGGTGGAAACCAGCCTGCGGCTGATTGCCGAGGGCGACGACCGCCGCGAACGGCTGCGGCAACTGGCGGCGCGCTGCCGCGAACGGCTGGCCGGCACGCATTTTGCCGGCAGGGCTTCCCGCACACCGATCCAAGCCATTATCATGGGCGAAGATGCTCATGCCATAAGGCAGGCTGAGCGCTTGAAACAGCAAGGCTTCTGGGTGCCCGCCATCCGTCCGCCCACTGTGCCGGAAAACAGCGCGCGCTTGCGGATTTCCTTGTCGGCGCAGCATGAGCCAGCACAGCTGGACGCGCTGCTCGATCTGCTGTTGCAAGCGCAGGATTGAATACCGGCAGCGCGTGTGCGCTGCGGCAGCGAATCCATCGGCCCGGAGCTCATGCTCCGGGCTTTTGCATGTCCGCCAGCAGGCGCGGCCGTGGGGAAGCGGCCCGGGCGTGGCATGCGGATTTTCCGGCTAACTCGTACTACGATAATGACATGATGAGCACGGCTGAATATTTGGAAAGTCCGGCGCAAGCCGCCGAGCGCGCCTTGGCGCTGTTGGGGCGAGGCGGCGGCTTGTCCGCCGCGGCGGTATGGGGGCTGTCCGGCGTGACTTGGCAGCGCCTGGCCAGCTTGGGGGCGGCCGACGGTTTGCCAAGCGCCGAGGCTTTGGCCGGCGGCCGCCTGCCGGGACCGGATGGCGGCGCGCTGGCGTTGCGGATGGCGGATAACACGGTGGGCTGGCTGGTGTGGCGCGGACAGGCGCCGGCGGAGGTAGCCGACATCGCCGCGCTCTTGGGCGGCCACTTGTATTGCGCCGCGCTGCGCGGCGAGCAATCGGCGGCCCGGCTGGCCAATGAGACCATGCTGGAAATCAGCCTCTTGGCCGGCGAGTGCGCCAGCCTGGATCGGCTCCTGCCGCGCTTGCACAAGCTGATGCAGCGGCTGATGGATGCCAGCAATTTCGCCATCGCGCTGTATGGCGACGACGGCGCCAGCCTTCATTTCCCGTTCTACGCAGACAGGCGCGATCCGGCGCCGCCCTCGCCGCAAGCGATGCTGCCGCTGGACGACGGGCATGCCGCATTGGCGGGCTGGCTGCTGCGCGGCGGCAAGCCCATGGTGCTGACCGGCGAGCGCATCGCCGAGTTGTGCCGTGACGAGACGCTGGCGCAGCCGGCCGTGTTGCCGGCGTTCTGGATGGGCGCGCCCTTGGTGAACGCCGACGGCAATCCCATCGGCGCGGTCATGCTGCATGCCTATGAAGACCAGGCGGCGCTGACCTCGTCCGAGCAGTTGCTGTTCATGTTCGCCGCGCGCCATGTCGGTTTCGCATTGGACCGGGTGCTGTACCGCAGCCAACTGGAACGCCAGGTCTGGCTGCGCACCTGCGAGCTGGAAGGCGCCAATGCCAGACTGCGGGCCGAGGTGGCCAGCCGCAAGCAGGTGGAGAAGTTCCAGAACGCCTTGTTCCGCATCGCGGAATTATCCAACTCCAGCCTGTCGCTGGAGGCTTTTCTCAGCGGCCTGCACCGGCTGCTGTCGGAAATGGTGTCGGCGCGCAATTGCGTGGTGGCCTTATACGACAAGCTGAGCGACCGCATCACGTTTCCGTATTGCGCCGACGAATATGTCGAGATCTTGCACCCGCGCAAGCCGGCCCAGGGCTATATCGAACAGGTGCTGCACAGCGGACGGCCGCTGCTGGTCGACCCGTACAGCCAGGTGCCGGCCGCGGTGGAAGAAGGGGGCGCAAGGCCGCAAAGCTGGTTGGGCGTGCCGCTGTACTGCGACAATGAACTACTGGGCGTGTTGGCGGTGCAGAGCTACGACGGCGAGGTCAGCTACAATTTTCGCGATCAGGAAGTGCTGGAGTTCGTCGCCAACAACATCGGCGCGGCGCTGGCGCGGGTGCGCGCGCTGGAGAGCCTGCAGCAGGCCTATGCCGAGCTGGAGCAGCGGGTGCGAGAGCGCACCAGCGAGCTGGACGCAGTCAATGCCCAGCTGGAGTTCGACAGCCTGCACGATCCCTTGACCAAACTGCCCAACCGCAACTACTTCGCCAAGGCGCTGCACCGGGCCTGGGAAGGCTTCGTCGCCGGTTCTGGCGACCGTTTCGCCCTGTTGTTCATCGACCTGGACCGCTTCAAGCTGGTCAACGATACCCTGGGCCACCTGGCCGGCGATCACTTGTTGTTCGAGGCCGGCGCGCGCATCCGTTCCTGCCTGCGCCACTATGATTTTCTGGCGCGTTTGGGCGGAGACGAATTCGCCGTGGTGATGTTCGGCATGGAAGGGCCGGAAGACTGCGAGATCATCGCCCGCCGCATCGTCCGAGAGTTCGAGCGGCCGGTGATCCTGGCCGGACGCGAAGTCTTCTCCACCGCCAGCGTCGGCGTGGTGCTGGCCGACCGCGACCACTACCGCAATGCCGACGAGTTGTTGCGCGACGCCGACCATGCGATGTACTGCACCAAACAGCAAGGCCGCCAGGGCTATACCTTGTTCAGCCATCAGTTGCGCATCGACCAGGCCGACCAACTGGCGCTGGAAACCGAGTTGCGGCGCGCCCTGGAACAGGATAAGCAGCTGATTCCCTACTATCAGCCGTTTATCGATGCCAAGACCGGCAAGCTGTCCGGCTTCGAAACGCTGGTGCGCTGGCAGCATCCGCAGCGCGGGCTGATCCCGCCGGCGCTGTTCCTGCCGATGGCCGAGGAGAGCGGGCTGATCAACCGTCTGGACCGTTACATGGTCAACGCGGCTTGCGCGCAACTGCAGGCCTGGCGCGCCGAGGGGCGGGTGGCCGAGCACATTTCGCTGCACATCAATCTGTCGTCGGCCAATTTCCATGATCCGGACCTGGTCGCCTGGATAGGCGGCCGCATCGCCCATTACCAGCTGCCGCCGGCCATGCTGCATCTGGAAATCACCGAGAGCGCGCTGATCGACCAGCCGGAGACCGCGGCGACGGTGATGCAGGCGCTGCACGGCCTGGGCGTGAAGCTGGCGCTGGATGATTTCGGCACCGGCTATTCCGCGCTGTCCTATCTGCACCGCTACCGTTTCGACGTGCTGAAGATAGACCAGTCCTTCGTGTTCGACCTGGACCGCAAGGAGGAATCGGCGGCCATCGTCCGCGCCATCCTGGCGCTGGCGCGGGCGCTGGATCTGGACGTGGTGGCCGAGGGCGTGGAAACCGCCGCACAGCTGGCGATGCTGCAGGAGATGGGGTGCAGCAAGCTGCAGGGCTTCTATTTTGCCGCCCCGGCGCCGGCGCAGGGCCTGGACTGGGAGCGCTTGGCCCGTTTTGAACAGGAAATCCGCAGTGCGGCGTGAATGGGCGACCCGTTTCAACCGTTGGCGCTATGATGTGTACGCGCCCTGGTACGACAAGCTGGCGCAGGGCTTTGCCGCGCAGCGCCGCCGTTCGCTGGGCCTGCTCAATCCGCAACCGGGGGAACAGGTGCTGCTGGTGGGGGCCGGCACGGGGCTAGATCTGGATTTTCTGGTGCGTTGCCGCCATGTCACCGCCATCGACATCGCGCCGGCCATGCTGCAGCAGCTGAAGGAACGCGCCGAGCGGCTGGGCATGGCCGTGCGCGCGCTGGAGATGGACGGCCAGCAGCTGGACTTCCC
Source organism: Chromobacterium sp. CCUG 76385 (assembly GCF_059916625.1). Lineage (NCBI taxonomy): Bacteria > Pseudomonadati > Pseudomonadota > Betaproteobacteria > Neisseriales > Chromobacteriaceae > Chromobacterium > Chromobacterium sp. CCUG 76385. The sequence continues at coordinate 51,124 of NZ_JAUCGU010000006.1, read as the reverse complement.
CGACGCCAGCTTCGATGCGGTGGCGCTGCATCTGGTGTTGGCGGTGATTCCGGACCCGCAGGCCTGCATCCGCGAGGTGGAGCGCGTGCTGAAGCCGGGCGGCCGGGTGGCGGTTTTCGACAAGTTTCTGGCGGATCGTTCGCGCGCCCCGCTGTGGCGCCGCGCCGGCAATCTCGTGGCGCGCTTGGTCGCCACCGACATCAACCGCCGCCTCGGCGACATCGTTTCAGTTACCAAATTGCAACGCATTCACGACGAAGACGCCGGCTTAGGTGGTTTCCTTCACATCGCACTCTTGCGAAAATAGCGTTTTCCCCCCATCTGAGCGTTCATGAATCTGTTTGTCGAAACGCTGGGCCAGGGCCCGGACGTGGTCATGCTGCATGGCTGGGGCCTGCACGGCGGCGTATTCAGCCGCGTGGCCGAGCAATTGGCCGCTCGCTTCTGCGTCCATCTGGTGGATTTGCCCGGCCATGGCGCCTCGCCGGCGCTGGCGCGCTTCGACGCCGACGCGGTGGCCGACATCGTGGCCGCCCATTTTCCGCTGCCGGCGCATGTGGTGGGCTGGTCGCTCGGCGGGCTGATCGCCCAGCACTGGGCGGCCCGCCATCCGGATCGCGTCAAGAGCCTGGCGCTGATCGCCACCAGTCCGCGCTTCGTCCGCGACGACAGTTGGCCGCACGCGCAGGCGCGCCAGTCCATCGAGGCGGTGGCGCAAAGCCTGGACGGCGCCTTCGAGCAGACGCTGGAGCGCTTCCTGGCCTTGCAGATGATGGGCGCGCCGGCGGCGCGCGACACGCTGAAAGCCTTGCGCGGCGAGCTGTTTGCCCACGGCCGGCCGCAGGGCCTGCTGCCGGCGCTGGAGCTGTTGCTGGAAGCCGACGCCCGCGAACTGGCTGAGCGCATCCGCTGCCCCGCCGCCTTGTTCTATGGCGTGCGCGACGCTATCACCCCGATAGGCGCCGGCCGTTGGCTGGCCGACACCCTTGGCGACGCCGTCCTTTATGAATTCCCGCAAGCGTCGCATGCGCCTTTCCTGTCCCATGAACCGGACTTTGTGCGCGCGCTTGCCGAGCATCTGGAAACCCAGGCATGAGTGAAGCGTTTTACACCGACAAGGCGCGCGTGCGCGCCTCGTTTGAGAAGGCCGCGGCCAGTTACGATTCGGCCGCCGTGCTGCAGCGCGAGGTGTCCGACCGCATGGCGGAACGGCTCGATTACATCAGGCACCAGCCAGCGGTGATTCTGGATGCCGGCGCCGGCACCGGCTACGGCGCGGCGCATTTGCGCCAACGCTATCCGCAGGCGCGGGTGATCGAGCTGGACCTGGCGCACGCCATGCTGCTGGCCTCGCGCGAGCGCGCCCGCGAGGGCGACGGCCTGTTGAAGAAGCTGTTCAAGCCCAGCCAGCCGTGGCAGATCAACGCCGACATCGAAAAACTGCCGCTGGCCGACGACAGCGTGGACATGATCTGGTCCAACCTGACCATCCAGTGGATCAACGTGCCGGACAAGATGTTCGCCGAGCTGCGCCGGGTGCTGAAGCCGGATGGCCTGCTGATGTTCTCCACCCTGGGGCCGGACACGCTGTTCGAGCTGCGCGGCGCGTTCGCCGGCATCGACGGCGCCACCCACGTCAACCAGTTCATCGACATGCACGACATCGGCGACGCGCTGATGCGCGCCGGCTTCGCCGAGCCGGTGATGGACATGGAAAAAATCGTGCTCACTTACGACGACGCCAAGGCCGTGATGCGCGACCTCAAAGCCATCGGCGCGCACAACGCCACGGCCGGCCGCGGCCGCGGCCTGATGGGCAAGCAGGCCTGGCGCAAGGTGGAGCAAGCCTATGAGCGCCACCGCCGCGACGGCAAGCTGCCTGCCAGCTACGAGGTGGTCTACGGCCATGCCTGGAAGGGCACCGGCAAGAAGCTGGCCAAGATGACGGACGACGGCCGGCAAGTGATCGAATTCGTCAAGAAAGCGCCGCGGGCCGATTGAGCGAATCGGCGGCGCGAACCGGAGCCTGTGCAATGGACGTGGAAATCCGCAGCGCCTGTCGCGAGGATGCGGCGTGTCTGGCCGCCCTGTCGGTTCAGGTGTGGCTGAATACTTATTTGATCGGCGGCGGCATCCGCCGCGGCATCGCCGATTATGTGCTGTCCGAATTCTCGCCGGCCCATTTCGAGGCGTTGATCGCCGATCCCGCGCGCCGGCTGCTGCTGATGGAGGATGAAGGCCATCTGCTCGGCTACGCGCTGTTGAAATTGGACAGCGCGTGCCAGGGCTGCGATTTCCCGACGGTGGAGGTGGAGCGGCTCTATTTGCTGGAAAGCCATACCGGACAGGGCCTGGGCAGGCGCTTGCTGGACGCGGCGCGGCGATGGGCGCGCCTCCAGCCCGGCCAGCCGCGCTTGTGGCTGACCGTTTGGCACGGCAATGCGCGCGCCATCGGCTTCTACCGCCGGGTCGGCATGGCCTTGCATGGCGAAACGCATTTCGAATTGGAGGGCGCGCGGCATCTCAATTACGTGATGCTCGATCCCGCGCCCGTTGGGGCGGCCTTGCCGGCCGCCAATGTCTGAAAGACTGATGGAATCATGATAAGCAAGAAAGCAATGCGTCCCTGGCTGGCTTTGGGCCTGGCCGCGCTATTGGCCGGCTGTTCGACGTCCAAAGCGCCGGAAGCGCCGGCCCCTGCCCCGGTGAAAGTGAAGATAGGCCTGGCCTTGGGCGGCGGCGCGGCCAAGGGTTTCGCCCATATCGGCGTGATCAAGGTGCTGGAAGGCGCGGGCATCGTGCCCGACGTGATCACCGGCACCAGCGCCGGCAGCGTGGTGGGCAGCCTGTACGCGTCCGGCCTCAACGGCGTGCAATTGCAGCAGCGCGCCATGGCGCTGGACCAGGCCGACCTGACCGACTGGACGCTGTCCACCAAGGGTGTGCTGAAGGGCGAGAAGCTGCAGAACTGGATCAATGCCCAGGTGGGCAACAAGCCGCTGGAAAAACTGCCCAGGCCGTTCGGCGCCGTGGCGACCGAGCTGGACTCCGGCCGCAAGGTGGTGTTCCGCGTCGGCAACACCGGTCAGGCGGTGCGCGCCTCGGCCAGCATTCCCAATGTGTTCCTGCCGGTGAAAATAGGCGGCAAGCGCTATGTCGACGGCGGCCTGGTCAGCCCAGTGCCGGTCAGCGCGGCGCGTGAGATGGGCGCGCAGTTCGTCATCGCCGTGGACATCACCGCCCGTCCCAAGCCGGGAAAGGCGGTTGGTTTCCTGTCCATGCTGGACCAGAGCCTGAACATCATGAACGGCCCGGCGCTGGCCTTGGAGCTGAAGCAGGCCGACGTGGTGATTCGGCCCGATGTGCTGGACATCGGCTCCGCCGACTTTGATGCGCGCAATCAGGCTATTCTGGAAGGCGAGAAGGCGGCGCAGCAAATGCTGCCGCAAATCCGCAAATTGTTGCAGCAAAAGAGCCTGGAGCTGGCTAAATAAGGTTATAGGCTGCGATGATGTCGCAAGTTGCGGCGGGGCGGGCAGCATTCCGCCCCGCCGCTTTCCCAATGTTCTTTTGGAGATGGCATGATCAAACTGCACGGATTGTCTTTGTCGCCGTACTACAACAAGGTGAAGATCGCCTTGCTGGAGAAGGGCGTGAATTTCCAGGAGGTGCTGACCCCGCCCTCGCAGGAGGACTGGCTGCTGGAAAAGAGCCCGATGGGCAAGATTCCGTTTGTGGAGATCAACGGCCACCCGCTGGCCGAATCGACGGTGATCCTGGAGTGGCTGGAGGATGCGTATCCCACCGCTTCGCTGCTGCCGCCGACGCCGAATGGCCGCGCGCTGGCGCGCGAGCTGATGACCATGTTGGAGCTTTATGTGATGCGGCCGGCGGCCCCGTTGATCGGCCACATGATGAAAGGCAGCCAGCCTAGCGCGGAGCAGGCGGAGGAAATACGCCAGGCCCTGGCGCGCGGCATCAGCGCGGTGGCGCAGCTGGCGCGGCAGGCGCCGTGGCTGGCCGGCGAGGACTTCAGCTTCGCCGATCTCAGCGCCGCCGGCATCCTGCCGACGGTGGGACGCTTGAGCCAGACTTTCCTCGGCGAGGACATGACGCTGCGGCTGTCCGGTTGCGCCGATTATCTGCAGCGCTTGGGACAGCGGCCCAGCGTGGCTCGCGTATGGGCGGACCGCGACGCCGCGTTGGCGGCCTATATGGCCAGGCGCGAATAGCCTGACTATGGTTTTCGCGCCACAGTCAGCGGATCCTGCCTGGATGCCATGACATGGCGGTTGACAGCCCTTGCTGGATAGAGCCTAAACTCCAATCAAGTGTTTGCTTTGTCTGGCAAGGGGAAGAGTCGATGAAATTTCCGGTGGAACTGATACTGCTGGCGCTGGTGCCGGTCTTTCTGCTTTTTGTCGCCTGGGAGCTGTTGCGGCTGCGGCGTCAGGGGCGGTTGTCCGTGTACGACTGGCGCGATTCGGCCTGCTGCGCGGGGCTGGGCTTGCTGCACCAAGGCGCCGACAAGCTGGCCTGGATGTTCGTGCTGCCTTTATATGGCTGGATTTACCAGCAGCACCGGCTGTTCGATTTTGCCGACAGCTATCTGAGCTTCTTCCTGCTGTTTCTCGGCCAGGACTTTCTGTACTACTGGTTCCACCGCGTCAGCCACCGCGTGCGTTGGCTGTGGGCGGCGCACAGCGTGCACCACAGCTCCACGCGCATGAATTTCACCACCGCCTTCCGCCAGAGCCTGATGTATCCGGTGGCCGGCATGTGGGCATTCTGGCTGCCGCTGGCCTGGCTCGGCTTTCCGCCGCAACAGGTCGTGGCGGTGGTGTTGCTGAATCTCGCCTTCCAGTTCTTTGTGCATACCCAGATCGTGCCCAAGCTGGGCTGGCTCGAATACGTCTTCAACACGCCATCCATCCACCGTACCCACCATGCGAAGAACCCGCGTTACATCGACCACAACTATGCTGGGGTGCTGGTGATCTGGGACAGGCTGTTCGGCACCTTCGTCGAGGAGCGGGACAGCGATCCCTGCGAATATGGCACGGTGAAGCCGGTGAGCAGCTTCAATCCGCTGTGGGTCAGCGTGGTGGAGTGGCGCGACATGCTGGCGGAGGCCAGGCGGGCGGATAACTGGCGCGACCGGCTGGTGTCGCTGTTCGGCCCGCCGGAGGCGGCGGAAGAGGTGGCGGCGCGCCAGCGCATGCGAGTCGAGGCGCCGCGTCAGGTTGCGTGAATAAAAGAACAAGGCCCGGTTTCCGGGCCTTGTTCTTTTCGGGCTACTGTCAGTTGGATCAGATCAGCAGCTTGCCGTCCTTGGCTGGCAGGGTCTTGCCTTCCGGCTTCTGGTCCATGCGCACGGTGCCGGTCTTGCCGTCCAGCGAGTAGCGCACGTCGTAGCCGACGACTTTTTCCTTGTCCACGTTCTCGGTGTTGCAGATGGTCCGGGTGCTGGCCACCTGGTCGCGCTCCTGCATGCCTTCCTGCACCTTGTTGCCGGCCAGGCCGCCGGCCAGCGCGCCCAGCACGGTGGCGGCCTTCTTGCCGTTGCCGCCGCCGACCTGGTTGCCGAGCAGGCCGCCGACCACGCCGCCGATCACCGAGCCGGCGATGCGGTTATTGTCCTGTACCGGCGCCTGGTGGACGACTTGCTCCTGATGGCAAACCTGCTTCGGCTCGCTCACCGTTTCCTTGATCGGGGTCACAGCCAGTATCTTGGCGTGGTTGGCATGGACCGGCTTGGGCGCGGGTTTCGGCGCGGCGGCCACTACTGCCGCGGCCGGGGCCGCTACGGCGGCCGCCTGAGCCACCGTGGACGAGGCCGTGCTTGGCGGCAGCGCCTGAACGGCCGGGGCTGATGCCTGGGCCAGCGGCGCGCTGGCCGCGGCGACGGTCTCCGGTTTGGACGGTTTCAGTGCCTGGATGCCGGCGACGCCGATGGCACCCAGCGCGATGCCGCCGCCCAGCACGCTGGCGATGAGTACGGACTGTTTCATTATTCTCTCCCTGAAGTGACGCTGCGGTCACATATGGCTTGGACGCGATTATCGGTTGGCAGTTGCAAGAACTGTGTACAGCATTTGTCACCACGGGTAACGAAACGTTAGCGGCGGGGCCGCCAGGGCGTTGGTTGGGGAATTCGCAGCGTGATGCGCAATTATTGGCAATTTATGTCAAAAAAAGCCATATTAAATGGTTTTTAATTTCTAAAATGCAACCATTTATCATAATGTGAGCATATATATTGTATCCAGCGGTTTGACGGTGCGCCCGGCAGGTGGTTAGATGCACATTGCACCTTACAGGCGGCCCGCCGCCTGCACCTCAGGAGAATACAAGTGAGCGAAGTTGATACCGGTTTGCAGCGCCAGCTGAAAAACCGCCATATACAGTTGATCGCGCTGGGCGGCGCGGTCGGCACCGGCCTGTTTCTCGGCTCGGCCAGCGTGCTGAAGGCCGCCGGGCCCTCGATGATCCTCGGCTATGCCATCGCCGGCTTCATCGCCTTTTTGATCATGCGCCAATTGGGCGAGATGGTGGCGGAAGAGCCGGTGGCCGGCTCCTTCAGCCATTTCGCCTACCGCTACTGGGGCAATTTCGCCGGCTTCCTGTCCGGCTGGAACTACTGGGTGCTGTACGTGCTGGTCAGCATGGCCGAGTTGACGGCGGTGGGCGCCTACGTCCAGTACTGGTGGCCGCATGTGCCGACCTGGCTGACCGCGCTGGTGTGCTTCGTCTGCATCAACGCCATCAACCTGGCCAACGTCAAATCCTACGGCGAGACCGAGTTCTGGTTCGCGCTGATCAAGGTGGCGGCGGTGATCGGCATGATTCTGTTCGGCAGCTACCTGCTGCTGTCCGGCACCGGCGGCCCGCAGGCCTCGGTCAGCAATCTGTGGAATGACGGCGGCTTTTTCCCGCATGGTTTCGGCGGCCTGTTCATGGTGATGGCGGTGATCATGTTCTCGTTTGGCGGACTGGAGCTGATCGGCATGACCGCGGCCGAGGCGGCCGACCCGCAGAAAACCATCCCCAAGGCGGTGAATCAGGTGATCTACCGCATCCTGATTTTCTACATCGGCTCGCTGGTGGTGCTGCTGTCGCTGTATCCGTGGAACAAAGTCGCCGCCGGCGGCAGCCCCTTCGTGATGATTTTCCAGCAGATCGGCGCCGGCTTTACCGCGCACGCGCTGAACTTCGTGGTGCTGACCGCCGCGCTGTCGGTCTACAACAGCTGCGTCTACGCCACCAGCCGCATGCTGTTCGGCCTGGCCGAGCAGGGCAACGCGCCGCGCGCGCTGAAGAAACTGGACAAGCGCGGCGTGCCGGTCAACGCCACCTTGTTCTCCGCACTGGCCACCGTGGCCTGCGTGCTGCTGAACTACCTGCTGCCGGGCGAGGCGCTGGGCTTGCTGATGTCGCTGGTGGTGGCCGCGCTGGTGACCAACTGGGCGATGATCAGCCTGACCCATCTGAAGTTCCGCCGCGCCAAGGCCGGCCTGAAAATGGTGTTCCCGTCGCTGTGGCATCCGGTTTCCAACTGGGTGTGCCTGGTGTTCATGGTGATGATCCTCGGCATCTTGTTGTTCACGCCGGGCATGGCGGTATCGGTTTACGTGCTGCCGGTGTGGCTGGGCCTGCTGTGGGCGGGCTTCCGCTTGAAGGGCAAATCCGGCGCCGATGCCCGTCTTGCCAGCGAGAACGCCTGATTGTTGAAGGGCATGCCGGGCTTGACGAGGCGTCGTCAAAACCGGCATGCTGTGAAAATGATGCAAACGAAACCCACTCCCTCCTTCAACCGCAACTGGTGGTGGCGCAGCTAATCGGCGCGCCAGGGGAGTTGTCGTTTGTTGTTCCGGGCCGCCGCACAGGGCGGCCTTGTTGTATCCAGTCTCACCCCGCGCGGCGGCAGCTTCAGCTAGTTCAGGAGTATTCATGCAGCGCACGCAGTGGGGTTCCCGCCTCGGTTTCATTCTGGCTTCGGCCGGCGCCACCGTCGGTTTAGGCTCGATCTGGAAGTTTCCTTACGTCACCGCGATGAATGGCGGCGGCGCTTTCTTGCTGGCGTATCTGGCATTTACCTTTACCTTGGGCCTGGCGTTGCTGCAGGCCGAGCTGGCCATCGGCCGCGCCGCCGGTTGCGGCGCCGTGGGCGCGTTCTCCCGGCTGGGTTCGCGCCGCTGGAAGCTGCTGGGCTACAGCGGCGTATTGTGCTGCTTCCTGGTGTTCGCCTTCTACAGCGTGGTGGGCGGCTGGACCCTGGGTTATCTGCTGCGCGCCGTGGATGGCCGGGTGATGAGCGATGATATGTCGGCGCTGGGCCAGCTGTTTGGCCAGTACGTCGGCAACCCGGCCGAGGCCTTGCTCACCCATGCGCTGTTCGCCGGACTGACCTTGCTGGTGGTGGTGGGCGGGGTGCAGAAGGGCATAGAGCGCGCGGGCAAGGTGTTGATGCCGCTGCTGTTTCTGCTGATGTTGGGGCTGATCGCGCGCGCGCTGACGCTGCCCGGCGCCTTGGCCGGGGTGGAGGCGCTGTTTCGCCCCGATTTTTCCAGGCTGACGCCGGCCATGCTGGTGGAGGCGCTGGGGCTGGCCTGCTTCTCGCTGTCGGTCGGCGCCGGCTGCATGCTGGCTTACGGTTCGTATCTGGGTCAGGGCACGCGGCTGGGCAATTCGGCGCTGTGGGTCACCGGATTGACCGCGCTGACTTCAGTGCTGGCCGGATTGATGATTTTCCCGGCGATCTACGCTTTTGGCCTGGACCCGCAGGCCGGGCCCGGCCTGACCTATATGGTGATGCCGGTGGTGTTCAACCATCTGCCTTATGGCCAGCTGTTCGCCATTGTTTTCTTCATTCTGCTGTTGATGGCGGCGCTGACTTCTGCGGTGTCGTTGCTGGAAGTGGTGGTGATTCTGCCTATCGACGAATTCGGCGTCGGCCGCCGCAAGGCCACCCTCGCCGTCACTGCGCTGGTGTTTCTGGCCGGCGTGCCGGCGGCCTTGTCCTTTGGCCCGCTGGCCGATTGCAAGCTGTTTGGCCGCAATATCTTCGAGCTGATGGACTATGCCGCCTGCAATATCTTGTTGCCGCTGGGGTGCATCGGCACCGCCTTGTTTGCCGGTCGGGTGGCATGGCCGGCAGTCAGCGATCAGCTGCGGCTATCGGCGTGGGCGGAGGCGCTGATGCGCTTGAGTTGCCGCTGGTTGGCACCACTGCTGATCGGGGTGGTGCTGGTATACAACTTGTAGCTGTGCAAATCAGGCGATGGCGTTTCAAGAACCCGCCATGAAGGTGCGGATGCCGGAGCCGACGAACTGTACCCCGATGCAGATCAGCAAGAAGCCCATCAGCCGGGTCATCACTTCGCGGCCGCCGCGCCCCAGCCGCTCCGAGATCAGCAAGGACGACTTCAGCGTCAGCCACATGCCGACGCAGGTCAAGCCGATGGCGGCGAAGGTCATGAAAAAGGCGATGGCCTTGGCTGGCAAGGTGGACAGTTCGGCGATTTCGGTGGAAATGCCGATCACCACCGCGATGGTGCCGGGGCCGCTGATGCCGGGCATGGCCAGCGGGAAGAAGGCATAGTCCTCGCGCTCGCCGGACTGCTTGGGCGCCTGGCCCGGGTCTTGCGACAGGAACAGCATGCGGTAGCCCAGCACCGCCACCACGAAGCCGCCGGCAATGCGCAGCGCGCCATATGAGATGCCGAAAGCCGCCATGATCAGGTTGCCGGCCAACAGGCTCACAGCCATGATGGCTGCGGCGAACACGCAGGCGCGCTTGGCTTGCGAGTCGCGGTGCGAGTCGCTCATTTCGCGCGTCAGCGTGATGAACAGCGGAATCTTGGACAAGGGATTGGTGATGGTGATCAGACTGAGCAGACCGCCAAACAGGAATTGCAGCGACAACGTTTTGAACATGATGCAGGGCCGATGGAGAAGCCATGCGATTGTAGAGGGTTCCGCGGCCAGCGGGTAGCGCGCGGACACGCTTTAAAACGATGGCATGAATAGGTGTTGCATCGGCGACGGGCTGCGACATTTTGTCGCGCCCCGCGGCGGGTGCGCGATGGTACAGTCGAGGGCATTTTCGATCATTTCATGGAGTCCGCGATGAAACGTTTTGCCGCCGCCCTGTTGGGCATGTGCCTGTCCGGTCTGGTTGCCGCCCATTCCTTCCAGCTCGGCTCCATCCACATCGGCCATCCGTGGAGCCGCGCGATGCCGGAAACCAGCGCCACCGGCAGCGTGTACCTGTCTCTGGAAAACCAGGGCAAGGAGACCGACAAGCTGGTTTCGGCCAGCACGCCGCGCGCGGAAACCGCCGAACTGCACACCCACGTCAACGACAACGGCGTGATGCGGATGCGCAAAGTGGACAGCGTGGAGCTGGCGCCGGGCAAAACCGTCAAGTTCGCCCCGGGCAGCTACCATGTGATGCTGATGGGCCTGAAACAGCCGCTGAAGGCCGGCGATCATTTCCCGCTGACGCTGAAGTTCGAGAAGGCCGGCAGCGTGAAAGTGGATGTCGTCGTGCAGGATGGCGGCGCGGCCGCGGAACATAGCCACTGAGTCTTGCGGCCGGACCATTCCGGCCAGATCTCGGTGAACGGCAGCTTGCTTCGGATAATCGGGCAAGCTGCTGTTTTTTATGCGTATCGGGTTTCGTTGCGCCGAAGTTACATATTGCTTTGCAGCAATGAATTATATGCTTAGCGCTCGCTTTACAGTCAGATTGCGACTGGGCACACTCGGTTCTGCGACGAGTTTTGAACAAGACTTTACCCTGGCCGCCGGCTCCCGAAACTGGTTTTGCGCCAAGTCTGCCAATACAAAAGAGAATGATGGAGGAGCGGGTGCCATGCACCCGAAAACAAATTAAGACAGGGGGCCGGCGCCATTTTTCTGCGTTATGCTGTCGTTTTGTCTCGTCGCCTTCCCGCCATGTCTGATTCCGCCACTCCCGCCCTTCTTCCCCGAGTCGTCATCCATTACTGCACCGGCTGCCGTTGGCTGTTGCGCGCAGGCTGGCTGGCCCAGGAACTGCTGACCACGTTTGAAAAAGAAGTGTCCGAAGTCGCCCTGCGCCCCGGCAGCGGCGGGGTGTTCCGCGTCGAGGTAGACGGCGAGTGCCTGTGGGACCGCAAGCAGGACGACGGCTTCCCGGAACTGAAGCTGCTGAAGCAGCGGCTGCGCGATCGCATCGCCCCGGACAAGCCGCTGGGCCATAGCGATCGCCCCGCCTGAGAACCCTATTGCAATGAACGCCATCCAGCGCAAGATCATCCATGTCGATTGCGACTGCTTCTACGCCGCGATCGAAATGCGCGACGATCCCAGCCTGCGCGAGGTGCCGCTGGCCATCGGCGGGCGGCCTGAAACGCGCGGCGTGGTGGCCACCTGCAATTATGTGGCGCGCCGTTTCGGCGTGCATTCTGCGATGGCCTCGGCGCGCGCGCTGCGGCTGTGCCCGGAGCTGGTGATCCTGCCGCCGGACATGGCGCGCTACCGCCTGGCCAGCCAGCAGATCATGGCCATCTACCAGCGTTACACCGAGCTGATCGAACCCTTGTCGCTGGATGAGGCATATCTGGACGTCAGCGGCCGGCCGCATGAGCAGGGCAGCGCCACACGGATGGCTGAGGCCATCCGCCGCCAGATCCGCGACGAGGTCGGCATCACCGCCTCGGCCGGCATCGCGCCGAACAAATTCCTGGCCAAAGTGGCCAGCGACTGGAACAAGCCGGACGGGCAATTCCTGGTGCGGCCGCAGGACGTGGACGCCTTTGTCGCCGCCTTGCCGGTGGAGAAAGTGCATGGCGTGGGCAAGGTGACGGCGGAGCGCTTGCACAGGCTCGGCATCCACAGCTGCGGCGATTTGCGGCGCTGGACGCCGGCCGACCTGTTCCGCCATTTCGGCCGCTTCGGCGAACAATTGCTGGCGATGGCGCATGGCGTGGACGAGCGGCCGGTGTCGCCGGACCGCAGCCGCAAGTCGATCAGCGTGGAGGAGACTTATGCCCAAGACCTGCCGGATCTGCCCAGTTGCCTGTCCAAGCTGCCGGAGCTGGTGGAGCGACTGCAGGCCCGATTGGCGCGCAACGGCAATCCGGAATTCAAGGGCTTGTCGGTCAAACTGAAGTTCGACGATTTCAGCCAGACCACGGTGGAGCAACTGGGCCAGGCCTTGTCGATGCCTGTGTTCGGCCAGTTGCTGCGCACCGGCTTCGCGCGCGGCGCGCGGCCGGTGCGGCTGCTCGGCGTCGGCGTGAAGCTGGCCGACGAGCACGATCTGCCGCGCCAGCTCAGGCTATTCGATCGCCACGGACGGCCGTTGCCGGACAGCGCGCTGCCGACTGACGCCGTGGAGGCGGAGTTAAGAGACCAGCAAGGCGGCTGAGGCCGGACGGCGCAAGCGGGGACCCGCGCTTGTTCAACGCCAAGCCGCTGGAGAAAGCCCTGAGCCAAGGCGCGCCGACGCAGGCAGTACATTGAGTACGGCAAAGAGGCGCAACGCAGGATCAGGACTTTTGCCAGTGGCTTACAGCCTGCGCAGATTGCTGATGCCCATCAGCATGCCCATGCCGATGAACAGCGTCACCGTGGCGGTGCCGCCGTAGGACATGAAGGGCAAGGGCACACCCACCACCGGCAAGATGCCGGACACCATGCCCATATTGACGAAAGCGTAGACGAAGAAGGACATGGTGATGGAGCCTGCCATCAGCCGGCCGTACAGCGTCTGCGCGCTGGCGGTGATCATCATGGCGCGGCTCAAGATCAGCAGATAGAGCGTGAGCAGCACCAGGTTGCCGGCCAGGCCGAACTCTTCGGAGTACACGGCGAAGATGAAGTCGGTGGTGCGTTCCGGGATGTAGTCGAGGTGGGTTTGCGTGCCGTTGAGCCAGCCCTTGCCCCACGGCCCGCCGGAGCCGATGGCGATCATGGACTGGATGATGTGGTAGCCGGTGCCCAGCGGGTCGGTGGTGGGGTCGATCAGCGTCAGCACGCGCTTGCGCTGGTAATCGTGCAGGTGGTTCCACACCAGGGGCATGCTGGCGGCGGCCAGCACGATGCCGCCCAGGATCACCTTCCACGGCAGGCCGGCGAAGAACAGCACGAAGAAGCCGGCGGCTGCGATCAATAAGGCGGTGCCGAGGTCGGGCTGCTTCAGCACCAGGCCCACCGGCACCAGCATCAGCGCCGCGGCCACCAGATAATGCCACCAGCGCAGCGACAGTTCGTTCTTCTGGAAGAACCAGGCCAGCATCATCGGCAGCGCGATCTTCAGGATTTCCGACGGCTGGATGCGGGTGACGCCCAGGCTGAGCCAGCGGGTGGAGCCGTTGACGGTGATGCCCTTGAAATGCACCGCCACCAGCAGCAGCACCCCCAGCGCGTAGATCGGCGGCGCGAAGTTCATCACGCTCTGCGGCCGCATCCGCGCGATCAGCCACATCACTGTCAACGCCATGAAGGTATAGATCAGCTTGTTGTCGATCTTGTCGAAGGACTGATTGTTGGCGGAATACAGCAGCACCATGCTGACCAGGAACAGCAGGCCCAGAAACAGCATCAACCAGCCGTCCAGCGGTTCCTTGATCTGCTGCCAGATTTGCTTAATCAGCGGCGTCTTCACTCACGTCTCCGTTTTCCTGCGGGATGGTCTTCAGCAGGCCATTCATGTCTTTGGGCACCTTGCCCAAGAGATAGAAGTCGAACAGGCCGCGCGCCACCGGCGCGGCGGCGGCGGCGCCGAAGCCGGCGTTCTCCACGATGATGGCCACCGCGATCTTCGGTTTCTCCACCGGGGCGAAGGCGATGAACCAGCTGTGGTCGCGATATTGCTCGGCCAGCGCGGAGGCGTTGTATTTGGCGCCCTGCTTGATCGCCACCACCTGGGCGGTGCCGGTCTTGCCGGCCATGGAGTATTGCAGGCCGATGCCGACGCGGGCGCCGGTGCCGGAGATCATCACGCCGCGCATGCCTTCTTTGATGTAGTCGAAATATTCCTGCGGGTAGGGCAGCTGCTTGATCGGTTTTGGTTCGATCAGCCTGACGCCGCCGGTCTTGGAGTCGACAATCTGCTGCACCAGGTGCGGTTTGAAGGCGATGCCGTTATTGGCCATGATGGCGGTGGCGTTGGCCATCTGCAGCGGGGTGTAGGAATTGAAGCCCTGGCCGATGCCGACGCTGACCACGTCGGCCGGATACCAGCGCCGCACTTCCGGCTTGTAGCGGGCGAAGCGCTTGGCCTTCCACTCCTTGGACGGCAGCACGCCGCTGGCCTCGCCGTCCAGGTCGATGCCGGTCTTGCTGCCCAGACCGAACGATCCGACCACCGGGTGGATCTTGTCTATGCCCATGTCCCAGGCCAGCTTGTAGAAGAAGGTGTCGCTGGATACGGTGATGGCGCGCTGCAGGTTGACCATGCCGTTGCCGCCTTTTTTGCTGTCGCGGAACTGGTGGCTGGAGCCGGGCAGGGTGAAATAGCCGGGCGCCGGGCGGATGTCGTGCATGCCTATGCTATGGGTGACCAGCGCCGCCATCGACATGAAGGGCTTGAAGGTGGAGCCCGGAGGATAGGTGCCGCGCAGCGCGCGGTTGACCAGCGGCTTTTGCCAGTCGGTGTTCAGCGAGGACCAGGTCTGGCTGTCGATGCCGTCGATGAACAGGCTGGGATCGAAGCCCGGTTTGGACAGGAAGGCCAGCACGCCGCCGGTGTTCGGGTCGATCGCCACCAGCGCGCCGCGGCGGTCGCCGAACAGCTTGTCGGCCATTTCCTGCAGCCGGATATCCAGCGCCAGCTTCAGCGTGTTGCCGTTGATCGGCGGCGTGCGGCGCAGCGTGCGCACCGCGCGGCCGCCGGAGTCGGTTTCCACTTCCTCGAAGCCCACCTGGCCGTGCAGATCATCCTCGTACACCGCCTCCAGGCCGGTCTTGCCGATGTAGTTGGTGCCCTTGTAGTTGGTGGTCTTGTCCTCGTCGTCCAGCCGCTCCTTGTCCTTCTGGTTGATGCGGCCGATATAACCCAGCACATGGCTGGTCATCTCTTTGTACGGGTAGTCGCGGAACAGCCGCGCCTTGACTTCCACGCCGGGCAGCTCCCAGGCGTGGGAGGCCACGCGGGCCGCTTCGGCATCGGTCAGCTTGACTTTCAGCGGGATGGATTCGAAGTTCTTGCTCTCGGCCAGCAGCTTTTTGAACAGCTTCTCGTCGCGTGGGCTGACATCGGCCAGCGTCTTCAGCTTGTTGATGGTGGCGTCCAGGTCCGGCATCTTGCTGGGCGTCAGCTCCAGCGTATAGGCCGAATAGTTTTGCGCCAGCACCACGCCGTTGCGGTCCAGGATCAGGCCGCGATTGGGCAGGATGGGCACCAGCGAAATGCGGTTGTTTTGCGCCAGCGTGGAGAAGTGATCGTGCTGCAGCACCTGCAGCCAGATGAAGCGCGACAGCAGCACCAGGAACATCAATATGATCAGCGCGTAGGCGATGACCAGCCGCAGCTCGAACTGCTCCTCGTCGTTCTGCGGGTTCTTGAAGCGGGTTGGGCGGCGCATGGATCAGTCAGGTTTCATGCCGAGTGTTGGCGGTAAGGTACGAGCATCAGCTTGGTCAGCAGCGGCCACAGCAGCGCGCCGATCAAGGGCGGCAGGAAATAGCTCCAGCCGACGAAGGCCGAGCCGGTCAGCATTCTCACCACCACCATGATGAGCTGGTTGGTGAACATCAGGCCCAGCACCACCAGCGCCTGTTGGCCCAGATTGAACATCACCAGCTGGCGCTGGCGGCTCATGGCGAGGAAGGCGGTAATGGAGTAAGCCAGCGCGTGCTGGCCGAACAGCCCCGCGGTGGATACGTCGGCGACGATGCCCATCAGGAAGGCGATGCCGATGCTGACGCGGCGGGGCTGGTTGATCACCCAGTACAGAATCAGCAGGCCGATGAAATCCGGCAGCCAGCGCGTGCTGCCGTGCGGCAGCGGCACCAGCTCGATCAGCACGGCGATCACGAAAGTCAGGAAAATGAAGCGGCGCTTGACCGGCTTGAGCAGTTCCTTGGGTCGGTCCAACGACATCGGCGCTTACTCCTCGTCGGCGGACTTTCTGCCGCCCTTGGTCTTTTTCTCCGGCAGCGGCGGCGGTTCCGCCGGCCGCGCCGCTGTTTGCTTGGCTTGCAAGGCCAGCACATAGCGGGTCTGCTGCACGCCGGCCAGCGGCTGGGTGCTGACGCGGGTGAAGGCGGCGCCGGCATTGCGGTCCACCTTGGTCACCATCGCCACCGGAATGCCTTCCGGGAACAGCCCATCGAGGCCGGAGGTGACGATACGGTCGTTTTCCTTGATGTCCGAACTCTGCGGCAGATAGCGCAGCTCCACGCCGCCGCCGTAGCCGTACAGGATGGCGCGCTCGCCGGTGCGCTCCACCATGACCGGCACCATCTGGTTCTTGTCGATGATCAGCGTCACCTCTGCGGTCAAAGGCTGCACGCGGGTCACCTGGCCCAAGAGGCCGCGCGAATCCACCACCGGCTGGCCGGGCAGCAGCTTGGCGTCCGCGCCCTTGTCGATGATGATCTTGTACGAGAACGGGTCGCGGCCGGTGTATAGCGTCTCGGCGATCTGGGCGGTGTCGTCGCGCTGGCTGCGGATTTCATTCAGCCGGCGCAGTTCGTTCAACTCGCGTTCCAGCGTCTGCAAGCGGCTCAGCTGCGCCGTCATCTGCATCTGGCGCGCGCGCAGCGCGGTGTTTTCCTGCTTCAGCTCGGTTTGCGAAGTCAGGTAGTCGCCGGCGTGGCGCATGGCCTGCGCCGGCAGATTCACGGCGCGCTGCACCGGGTACAGCGCCAGCGACAGCGCTTCGCGCGCCTGCTCCATCAAACCGTAACGGCTGTCGCCGATCAACAGCACGATGGACGCGGCAACGCTCATCGCCAGGCGCGCGCCCGCAGGCGGCCCGGAGCGGAAAAAGCTGGGGGTGTTGGCGAAATCCATGGGCACAGCCGCCGCGCCTTGACGGCGCGGGGTTCGCTCGCTTTATCGGTGGTATTGGTGGAAGTTTAGGGCACGTTGGTGAAAATGGTGCCGATCTTATCCATTTTCTCCAGCGCCTTGCCGGAGCCGCGCACCACGCAGGTCAGCGGTTCTTCCGCCACGAACACCGGCAGGCCGGTTTCTTCGGCCAGCAGACGGTCGATGTCCTTCAACAGCGCGCCGCCGCCAGTCAGCACCATGCCTTTTTCGGCGATGTCGGCGCCGAGTTCCGGCGGCGTTTGTTCCAGCGCGATCTTGACCGCGGAAACGATCTGGTTCAGCGGCTCGGTCAGCGCTTCCAGGATTTCGTTGGACGATACGGTGAAGGCGCGCGGAATGCCTTCGGCCAGGTTGCGGCCCTTGACCTCCATCTCGCGCACTTCGGCGCCCGGGAAGGCGGAGCCTATGGTCTTCTTGATTTCCTCGGCGGTGGTTTCGCCGATCAGCATGCCGTAGTTGCGGCGGATGTAGTTGATGATGGCTTCATCGAACTTGTCGCCGCCCACGCGCACGGAGTTGGAGTACACCACGCCGCCCAGGGAGATCACGCCGACTTCGGTGGTGCCGCCGCCGATGTCCACCACCATGGAGCCGGTCGGCTCTTCCACCGGCAGGCCAGCGCCGATGGCAGCGGCCATCGGTTCTTCGATCAGCTCGACGCGGCGCGCGCCGGCGGCGAGCGCGGAGTCGCGGATCGCCTTGCGCTCCACCTGGGTGGAGCCGCAGGGCACGCAGATCACGATGCGCGGGCTGGCGGCGAAGAAGCGGTTCGGATTCACCTTCTTGATGAACTGCTTCAGCATCTGTTCGGTCACGGTGAAGTCGGCGATCACGCCGTCCTTCATCGGGCGGATGGCCTGGATGCTGCCCGGGGTGCGGCCCAGCATGCGCTTGGCTTCCAGGCCGACGGCCAGGATGGATTTCTTGTTGGTCGGCGCGTCGCTGTGAATGGCGACGACCGAGGGCTCGTCCAGCACGATGCCCTTGCTGCGCATGTAGATCAGGGTATTGGCGGTGCCAAGGTCGATGGCGAGGTCGTTGGAAAAGTATCCGGTCAGCGAACGAAACATTGGGCGGTCCTGGTCAGTTTTCGTCAGTGGCGAACGCCGGCGGCGTTCGGGTAAATCCAGTTCATCTGTGGTCGGCCCATGCTGCGGCCCCCTTGGCGTGGCATGAAACCACTGCAATCGGCTTCGTCATGCGGGCGGATGGTACGCCCGGTCGGCTGGCCTTTGCGGTGCTTGTCCGAAACGTCCCGGGCGGCGGTAGCAGGCCTGCTTTTTCTGCGCCCCGGCGCATGATTCCTTGCGGCGAAAAATGCCTGGGGAATGCGTCGTGGCGCAATGTCGATCTTGGGAGAATCAAACGGGGTATGATACCCTATAAAGCTTGAAATATTAAAGGTTTTAACGAGGAAGCCATGTCGCTGACGCACCAGGATGTCGCACGGATCGCCAAGCTTGCCCGCATCGATGTGAGCGAGGCGGAAATCGCCGCCACGGCGGATCAGCTTAACAACATTTTCGGCCTGATCGAAAAGATGCAGGAGGTGAACACCGACGGCATCGAGCCTATGGCCCACCCGCAGGACGTGTCGTTGCGCCTGCGCGACGACGTGGTCACCGAAACCAATCAGCGCGAACGTTTCCAGGCGGTCGCCCCGCAAGTGGAAAAAGGCTTGTTCCTCGTTCCCAAAGTGATCGAGTAAGCCTGTGAGCCGTCCCGGCGCCAATGGTTCCCTCCATTCTGCCGACCGGGCCCGACTATCCGGATAGCAAGATTTTGATCGAAATGACACAAGCCACTCTCAAGCAATTGTCGCAACAATTGGCGGCAAAGCAAGTTTCCAGTGTGGAACTGGCCAGCCAGTACCTGGATCGCATCGAGGCGCTGAACCCGCAACTCAACGCCGTCATCTCCGTTGATCGCGAAAAAACCTTGGCCGAGGCGCGGGCGGCCGACGCGCGCCTTGCCGCCGGCCGCGCGCATCCGCTGACCGGTGTGCCGCTGCTGCACAAAGACCTGTTCTGCCAGGAAGGCTGGAAGACCAGCTGCGGCTCCAAGATGCTGGACAACTTCGTCTCGCCTTACAGCGCCCACGTGGTGGAGCAGTGCGCCGCCGCCGGCATGGTGACATTGGGCCGCGCCAATATGGATGAGTTCGCCATGGGTTCGTCCAATGAGAACTCGTTCTACGGCGCAGTGAAGAACCCGTGGGATCTGAATGCCATTCCGGGCGGCAGCTCCGGCGGCTCCGCCGCGGCCGTCGCCGCGCGCCTGGCGCCGGCGGCCACCGCCACCGACACCGGCGGCTCCATCCGCCAGCCGGCCAGCCATTGCGGCGTCACCGGCATCAAGCCGACTTATGGCGTGGTGTCGCGCTATGGCATGGTAGCCTTCGCCTCCTCGCTGGACCAGGGCGGCCCGATCGCCCAGACCGCGGAGGACTGCGCGCTGATGCTGAACGTGATGGCCGGCTTCGACGCGCGCGACTCCACCAGCCTGGAGCGCGCCAAGGAAGACTACACCCGCGAGCTTGGCAACCCCTTGCGCGGCTTGCGGGTGGGCCTGCCGCGCGAGTACTTCGCCGCCGGCCTGGACGCCGATGTCGCCCGCGCGGTCGATAACGCCGTGAGCGAGCTGAAGAAACTGGGCGCCGAGGCGGTGGAAATCAGCCTGCCGAACACCGAACTGTCCATCCCGGCCTACTACGTGATCGCCCCGGCCGAGGCGTCCACCAACCTGTCGCGCTACGACGGCGTCCGCTACGGCCATCGCGCCAAGGAGTACAAGGACCTGGTGGAGATGTATGAGAAAACCCGCGCCGAAGGCTTCGGCGACGAGGTCAAGCGCCGCATCCTGGTGGGCAGCTACGTGCTGAGCCACGGCTACTACGACGCCTACTACATCAAGGCGCAGAAAATCCGCCGCCTGATCGCCAACGACTTCAAGGCCGCCTTCGCGCAGTGCGACGTGATCCTGGGGCCGGTGGCGCCGACCGCCGCCTTCGATCTGGGCCAGCTGTCGTCCGATCCGGTGCAGATGTATCTGTCCGACATCTACACGCTGTCGGTGAACCTGGCCGGGCTGCCCGGCATGAGCGTGCCGGCCGGCTTCGCCGCCAACGGCCGCCCGATCGGCCTGCAGATCATCGGCAACTACTTTGCCGAAGCCAGGATGCTGAACGTGGCGCATCAGTTCCAGCAGGCGACTGACTGGCACGCCAAGGCGCCGGCGCTGTAATTCCAACCGATTTCGCCACGAAATCCACGAAAGGACACGAAATCATGTGAGAACGGAGCAGAATTTGCTGAAGTTTGCCGTTCGTGTTTTTCGTGGCCAATATTGTTTTTGAAGGATTTTCCAACCATGAAATGGGAAGTCGTAATCGGTATCGAGGTGCACGTGCAGCTCAATACCGCCTCCAAGATTTTCTCCGGCGCCAGCACCGCCTTCGGCGCCGAACCGAACACCCAGGCTTCCGCGGTGGAGCTGGCGCTGCCCGGCGTGCTGCCGGTGCTGAACCGCGCCGTGGTGGACAAGGCCATTCGCCTGGGCTTGGCGCTGGACGCCAAGATCAACCAGAAGAACGTGTTCGCCCGCAAGAACTACTTCTACCCGGACCTTCCCAAGGGCTATCAGATCAGCCAGATGGAACTGCCTATCGTCGAGCACGGCCGGCTGAAGATTCTGGTCGGCGATCAGGAAAAGATCATCGGCGTGACGCGCGCCCACATGGAAGAAGACGCCGGCAAGAGCTTGCATGAAGACTTCCATGGCCTGTCCGGCATCGATCTGAACCGTGCCGGCACCCCGCTCTTGGAAGTGGTGTCCGAGCCGGACATGCGCTCGGTCGACGAGGCGCTGGCCTACGTCAAGGCGCTGTACTCCCTGGTGACCTGGCTGGGCATTTGCGACGGCAATATGCAGGAAGGCAGCTTCCGCATGGACGTCAACGTGTCGGTGCGCCCGGAAGGCCAGAAGGAATTCGGCACCCGGCGCGAGATCAAGAACCTCAACTCCTTCCGCTTCCTGGAGCAGGCCGCCAAGTACGAAATCCAGTGGCAGATCGACACCTTGGAAGACGGCGGCAAGGTGCAGCAGGCCACCGTGCTGTTCGACCCGGATACCGGCGAAACCCGCATGATGCGCAGCAAGGAAGACGCGCACGACTACCGCTACTTCCCGGACCCGGACCTGCTGCCGGTGCGCATCTCCGACGAGCAGATCGCCCGCATCCGGGACGAGATGCCCGAGCTGCCGGACGCGATGCAGGCCCGCTTCGTGGA
Organism: Chromobacterium sp. CCUG 76385; assembly: GCF_059916625.1. Taxonomy (NCBI): domain Bacteria; kingdom Pseudomonadati; phylum Pseudomonadota; class Betaproteobacteria; order Neisseriales; family Chromobacteriaceae; genus Chromobacterium; species Chromobacterium sp. CCUG 76385. The sequence goes on along the minus strand of NZ_JAUCGU010000006.1, from coordinate 29,788 downwards.
AAGCTACGGCGTGTCGGCCTACGACGCGGCGCTGCTGACCGGGAGCCTGGCGCAGGCGCAATATTTCGAGGCGGTGGCCAAGGCTTCCGGCCACGGCAAGCTGGCCGCCAACTGGATCAACGGCGAAATCGCCGCCCGCCTGAACCGCGACGGCATGGACATCGCGGATTGCCCGATCTCGGTCGAGCGCTTGTCCGGCCTGATCGCGCGCATCGCCGACAACACCCTGTCCAGCAAGCTGGCCAAGCAGGTGTTCGACGCGCTGTGGGACAGCGATCTGAACGCTGACGCGATCATCGAGCGCGACGGTTTGAAGCAGGTGTCCGACGTCGGCGCCATCGAGAAGATGGTGGAAGAAGCCATCGCCGCCAATCCCAAAGCGGTGGAAGAGTTCCGCGCCGGCAAGGAAAAGGCGCTGAACGCCCTGGCCGGCCAGGTGATGAAGGCGTCCAAGGGCAAGGCCAATCCGGCGCAGGTGCAGGATATTCTGCGTCAAAAGCTGGCTTGAGCGTTGGTTTGAACAACATGGCGGCTATATTAAGCCGCCATGTTGTTTTTTAAATACAAAATGAAAATTGCGCCGTTAATTCTGTTATTTTTCTTGAAGATGCCGCCGCGCCAAATACTTCCGCCATTGATTGTTTCCATCATGTTGCATCTCTTTTGATCCGCAATCTTCACGTCCCACTTTTACAGGTGAATTTAAGTCCCTGATTTGTCACGCATTCCATTTTTATGCCCTCCCGTAAGTCATTGTCTCAAAAGGCGAATTAGGGAATTCCGATGTTGACCGTGGGGCGGTTCTTTCTTATAGTGGCGAAAAGTGGGGTAAAGTGGGTGAAAGTGGGGCAATTGCCCTCCGGAGCGACGGCTCCGTTTTCTCGGTCAGCGGATTCTTCAAATCATGATTGGTGGCGTCAGCATCTTGTCTCTCGATAGCAAGGGGCGTTTGGCTATTCCGGCCAAACACCGTGAGACGCTGCTGTCCGCTTTCGGCCACAAGCTCATCGTTACCCTCGAATCCCAGGACCACCTCCTGCTGTACCCCGAACCCAATTGGCGCCCGGTCGAGGCCCGTCTGTTGGCCCTGCCCACCGGCAATCCCACCCTGAAACGCTATCAACGACTGGTGCTCGGCCATGCCGAGACGCTGGAAATGGACGCCGCCGGCCGCATCCTGCTGCCGGCCCGCCTGCGCGAACTGACCGCGCTGGACAAGGACGTTGCCCTGGTAGGCATGGGCAATCGCTTCGAACTGTGGAACGCCGAGGAGTGGGACAGCCAGACTGCTGACGCGCTGGCCCTCGATCAGGCCGAATTGGCCCAACACCTTGGAGATTTCACGCTGTGACCACCCCTACCTTCGTGCACCGCACGGTACTGCTGACCGAGGCGGTCGACGCGCTCGCCATCCGCGACGATGGGGTATATGTCGACTGCACCTTCGGCCGCGGAGGCCACAGCCGTCTGATCCTGTCGAAGCTCGGCCCGAACGGCCGCTTGATCGCTTTCGACAAGGACCCGCAAGCCATCGCCGTCGCCGAAAAACTCGCGGCGGAAGATGCCCGTTTCAACATTGTCCACAACGGTTTCGAGACGTTGTCGGCCGAGCTGGCCCGCCTGGGCGTGAGCCGCGTCGACGGCGTGCTGATGGATCTGGGCGTGTCCTCGCCGCAAATCGACGACGGCAGCCGCGGTTTCAGCTTCCGTTTCGACGCGCCGCTGGACATGCGCATGGACACCACGCGCGGCATGACCGCCGCCGAGTGGTTGGCAACGGCCGATGAGGCCGATATCAGAGAGGTCATCAAGACTTATGGTGAAGAGCGGTTTGCTCGCAAGATCGCAGCAGCCATTGTTGCGCAACGGGACGAAAGTCCCATCACGACGACCCGTGAGCTCGCTGTGCTCGTTGGGCAAAACGTCCGTACTCGCGAACCGGGTCAAGACCCGGCTACGCGCACCTTCCAGGCGATCCGGATCTTTGTGAACCGCGAGCTGGACGAGCTGAAGGCTGTGCTGCCGCAGGCGGCGCGCCTGCTCGGCGAAGGCGGACGGCTGGCGGTCATCAGCTTCCATTCGCTGGAAGACCGCATCGTCAAGCAATACCTGCGCGACGTCAGCAGCGAGGAAAAGCTGCCGCAGTGGGCGATGGTGCGCGCGGCCGATATGGCCAAGCCGCCGATCGCGCTGGTCGGCAAGGCCATCCGCGCCGGCGACGAGGAGGTGCGGGAAAACCCGCGCGCGCGCAGCGCCATCATGCGCGTGGCCGAGCGCACCGCCGCGCCATGGCGGGAGGGCGACGCATGAACAAGCTCAACAGTGTGCTGCTGGCGATGGCCGTGTTTTCCGCCTGGTCGGTGGTCACGTCCACCCACGTCTCGCGCAAGCTGTACAGCGACTTGCAGAAGGAAACCAAGTCGGCGCAGCAGCTTGAGGTGGAGTTCGGCCAGTTGCAGCTGGAGCAGAGCACCTGGGGGGCGCACGCCGTGATCGAGAAGGCCGCGTCCACGCGCCTGGGCATGCACACGCCGGATCCGCGCCAGATCCAGGTGATTTCGTCCGGAGGAGGCGTCTGATGCGCGCCGGGTCCAGCTACAGCATCCGCCAGCGTCCGGTGTCGGCGAGTCCGGCCCTGCGCATGACGAGCACGCGCGTGCGTTGCGTGCTGCTGGTGCTGGCGCTGCTGTTCCTGGCGCTGATCGGCCGCGCCATGTATCTGCAGGTGGCGCAGCAGGACTTCCTGCAGGGCCAGGGCGAGGCGCGCTTTCGCCGCGCGATGACCCTGGAGGCCAATCGCGGCGTGATCACGGACCGCAATGGCGAACCGCTGGCGATCAGCTCTCCGGTTCAGACCATCTGGGCCAGTCCGGCCGACATGGAGCCGGTGCCGCCTGCCAAGCTGCGCGAGCTGGCGGCTTTGCTGGAGTTGTCGCCGGAAGAGCTGGCGGCCAAGCTGTCCGACCGCAAGAAAGAATTCGTCTACATCAAGCGCCAGATCAGTCCGGAGCTGGCCGACAAGGTGATGGCGCTGGGCATTCCCGGCGTTGCCAAGCAGCAGGAATACCGCCGCTTCTATCCTGCCGGCGAAGTGGTGTCGCACATCATCGGTTTCACCGGGGTGGACGGCAAAGGCCAGGAAGGCGTGGAGCTGGCCCGCGAGAAGATGCTGGCCGGCAAGGACGGCCGCCGCGTGGTGCTGAAGGATAGGCGCGGCCACATCATTGAAGACATCGCCGCCATCGAGCCGCCGCGCGATGGCCAGAAGCTGGCCTTGGCGGTGGATCACCGCATCCAGTATCTGGCTTACCGCGAGATCAAGGCCGCGGTCGAAGAGAACAAGGCCAAGGCGGGCAGCGTGGTGGTGCTGGATGCCAAGACCGGCGAGCTGCTGGCGCTGGCCAATTACCCGTCGTTCAACCCGAATAACCGCACCGGGGTGACGCCGGAAATGATGCGCAACCGCGGCGTGATCGATCTGTTCGAGCCGGGCTCCACCATGAAGCCGTTGTCGATCTCGCTGGCGCTGGAGCATGGCAAGGCCAAGGTCAACACGGTGCTGGATACCCATAGCTACACGATAGGCCCGGCCACCATCCGCGACGTGTCGCCGCAGTCCAGCCTGGACATCCTGGGCATCATCCAGAAATCGTCCAACGTCGGCACCAGCAAGCTGGCGCTGATGAATAGCCCGGAAGAGTTCTGGAAGCACTACGACGCGCTGGGCTTTGGCCGCGCGCCGAATACCGGCTTCCCCGGCGAGGCCGCCGGCCGCCTGCGCGACTGGCACAAGTGGCGGCCGATCGAACAGGCGACGATGTCCTTCGGCTACGGCGTGTCGGTCAGCCTGATCCAGATGGCGCGCGCCTACACCATTTTCGCCAACGACGGCGTGATGTTGCCGATCTCCTTGTACCGGACGGCGACGCCGATGCCGGGCAAGCGAGTGATCAGCGAGAAAATCGCCCACGAGATGCGCGACTTGTTGATCGCCAACAGCCAGCCCGGCGGCGGCGCCGTCGGCGGCCGCATCATCGGCTACAGCATAGGCGGCAAGAGCGGCACCGCGCGCAAGCTGGAGGGCCGCAGCTATGTGGCCAACAAGCACCGCGCGCTGTTCATGGGATTCGCGCCGGGCCATGCGCCCAAGGTGATCGTGGCGGTGATGATAGACGAGCCGTCAGCAGGCAAATACTACGGCGGCGCTGTGTCGGCGCCGGTGTTCTCCAAGGTGGCGGGCGGCGCGTTGCGGGTATTGAACATCGCGCCGGACGAGCCATCCAACAATACTTTATTGCCGGAATCGACGCCGGTTCCGGTGGACTTCTAAGATCATGAAGAGCCGTTTGACTGAGTTGCCGGACTGGGATCCGGCCTTGTTGCAACAGCTGGGCCTCCCGATCAAGCGGGTGGAGGCCGACAGCCGCCGCGTGTTGCCGGGCGATGTGTTCCTCGCCTGCCGCGGCGAGTATACCGACGGCCGCGATTTCATCGCCGCCGCCTTGGAGAAGGGCGCCGCCGCGGTGCTGTGGGACGACGCCGACGGTTTCGCCTGGAACCCGGCCTGGCAGGTGCCCAACTTGGCCGTGCCCAATCTGCGCGAGCGCGCCGGGATCGTGGCGGCCCATGTGCTGGGCCAGCCGTCGCGCGACCTGACCGTGGTCGGCATCACCGGCACCAACGGCAAGACTTCCATTTCGCACTGGCTGGCGCAGGCGTTTTCGCTGCTGGGCCAGAAGGCCGCGCTGATCGGCACCGTAGGCAATGGCTTCTATGGCCAATTGACCGAAACCACCCACACCACGCCGGACCCGGTGACGGTGCAGCAGAAGCTGGCCGAATACCGCCGCCAGGGCGCGCATGTGGTGACCATGGAAGTGTCCAGCCATGGCCTGGACCAGTGCCGCGTCAACGGCGTCGAATTCGCCACCGCGGTGTTCACCAATCTGACGCGCGATCACCTGGACTACCATGGTTCGATGGAGGCTTACGGCGCCTCCAAGAAGAAGCTGTTCTTCTGGGAGGGCCTGAAGCACGCGGTGATCAATGCCGATGACGCTTACGGCCGCCAACTGGCCGCCGAGATCGATCCGCAGCAAACCCAAGTGCTGACCTATGGCCTGGAGCAGGGCGATGTGCGTCCGCTGGCGCTGGCCGCCACGTTGGAAGGCTTGCAGCTGACCGTAACCACGCCGTGGGGCGTGGTGGACGTGCGCACCGGCCTGGTGGGCCGTTTCAACGCTGCCAATCTGCTGGCCTGTCTGGCCACGCTGTGCGTCAACGGCGTCAGCCTGCAGGACGCGGCCGCCGTGATGGCGCGCATCCAGCCGGCGCGCGGCCGCATGCAGAGCATAGGCGGCACGCATGAGCCGCTGGTGGTGATCGATTACGCGCACACGCCGGACGCGCTGGAGAAGGCGCTGGCCACGCTGTCGGAGATCCGCCCGGCCGGCGGCAGGCTGTTCTGCGTGTTCGGTTGCGGCGGCGACCGCGATCCGGGCAAGCGCCCGATGATGGGCGCCATCGCCGAGCAATACGCCGACGTGGCGGTGCTGACCAGCGACAACCCGCGCAGCGAGGATCCGCAGACCATCATCCGCGATGTGCTGGCAGGCATGGCGGCAGGCAAGGCCCATGTCGAAGCCGACCGCGAGGCAGCCATCCACTGGGCCGTGGCGCAGGCCCAGGTCGGCGACGTGGTGCTGGTGGCCGGCAAGGGCCATGAGGAATACCAGGACATCGCCGGCGTCAAGCGGCCGTTCTCCGACTTCCGCGTGGCGGAAGAGGCGCTGACCGCCTGGGGAGCCCAAGCATGATGACGCTGAGCCAAGCCGCCCGTTTCGCCCAAGGCCGCCTTGTCGGCGCCGATGGCGAGGTGCGCCGCGTGATCACCGACAGCCGCCAGGCGCAGCCGGGCGATCTGTTCGTCGCGCTGAAGGGCGAGCGCTTCGACGCCCATGATTTCGTCGCCGAAGTGACGGCCAAAGGCGCCGCCGCGCTGGTGCGCGACGGCTTCGAGCTGCCGGGCGCCAGCCTGATCCAGGCTGGAGACGACACCCGCCTGGCGCTGGGCCGCCTGGCCGCCGGCTGGCGCGAGACGCAGCCGGCCATCCGCATCGGCGTCACCGGCTCCAACGGCAAGACCACGGTCAAGGAAATGCTGGCCGCGATTCTGCGCGCCCATGCCGGCGACGACGCGGTGCTGGCCACCGCAGGCAACTTCAACAACGACATCGGCCTGCCGCTGACCCTGCTGCAACTGCAGCCGCAACACCGTTACGCCGTGATCGAAATGGGCATGAATCACCACGGCGAGCTGCGCTATCTGACCGGGCTGACCCGGCCGCGGGTGGCGCTGGTCAACAACGCCATGCGCGCGCACTTCGGCCATTTCGGCTCCACCGAAGAGGTGGCCCGCGCCAAGGCGGAAATTTTTGAAGGGCTGGCCGACGACGGCGTGGCCGTGGTCAACGCCGACGACGCCAATCTGGCGCTGTTCCGCCGCGCCGCCGATGGCCATCGCCAGCTGAGTTTCGGCCTGGCGGCCGCAGCCGACGTGACGGCGCGCGATGCGCGGTGTTCCGCGCTGGAGAGCCGATTCACATTGGTTTCGCCCGCGGGCGAGACCCAGATCGCGCTGCCGGCGCCGGGCGAGCACAACGTGCGCAACGCCCTGGCCGCGGCGGCTGTGGCCTTGGCGCTGGAGGTGCCGCTGGCAGCCATCGCCGGCGGCCTGGCCGCGTTCGGCGGCGCCAAGGGCCGGCTGCAGATCAAGCGCAGTCCGCGCGGCCTGACCGTGATCGACGACAGCTACAACGCCAATCCGGACTCGATGAAGGCCGGCATCGACGTGCTGGCCGGCTTGCCTGGCCCGCGCTGTTTCGTGATGGGCGATATCGGCGAATTGGGCGACGCCGGCCCCGAGCTGCACGCCGAAGTCGGCGCCCACGCCCGCGCCCGCGGCATCGAGCAGTTGTTCGCGCTGGGCGAGATGTCTGGCCGCGCCGTGGCTGCGTTTGGCGGCGCGGGGCAAGGATTTGATTCGATTGACGAGTTGTTGGAGTGCCTGGATAGCCAGCTGGCGTCTGGTACCGCCGTTCTGGTCAAAGGTTCGCGCTTCATGCGCATGGAACGGGTGGTGGAACACCTGATGCAAGCAAAGAAAGAGGGAGTATAAGGTGCTGCTTTGGCTGGCTGATCTGTTGGGCTCGCATATCCGGGCCTTCAATGTCTTCAACTACATCACGCTGCGCGCGGTGATGGCGGCGCTGACTTCGTTGACGATTTCCCTGCTGATGGGGCCGTGGGTGATCCGCAAACTGACCGAGCTGAAAGTCGGCCAGGCGGTGCGCAACGACGGCCCGCAGTCGCACCTGGTCAAGGCCGGCACGCCGACCATGGGAGGGTCGCTGATCCTGCTGTCCATCACCCTGACCACGCTGCTGTGGTCGGACCTGTCCAACAAATACGTGTGGCTGCTGCTGGCGGTGATGCTGGGCACCGGCGCGCTGGGTTTTTACGACGACTGGTGCAAGGTGGTGTACAAGGACCCGAAAGGCGTGTCCGCCAAGTTCAAGATGGCGTGGCAGTCCGCCATCGCCATCGGCGCCGGCGTGTTCCTGATCGCCACCGCCAAGCTGCCGGCGTCCACCGAGTTCATCGTGCCCTTCGTCAAGACCATCGCCTATCCGCTGGGCGCGGTGGGTTTCTGCGTGCTGACCTATCTGGTGATTGTCGGCACCTCCAACGCGGTGAATCTGACCGACGGCCTGGACGGCCTGGCGGCGCTGCCCACCGTGCTGGTGGCGGCCGGCTTGTCGATTTTCGCCTATGTCGCCGGCCACGCGGTGTTCTCCAAGTATCTGGGCGTGCCCTTCATTCCCGGCGCGCATGAGGTCGTGGTGTTCTGCGCGGCGATGTGCGGCGCCTGCCTCGGCTTCTTGTGGTTCAACGCCTATCCGGCCCAGGTGTTCATGGGCGACGTTGGCGCGCTGGCGCTGGGCGCCGCCTTGGGCACCGTGGCCGTGATCGTGCGCCAAGAAGTGGTGCTGTTCATCATGGGCGGCCTGTTCGTGATGGAGGCGCTGTCGGTGATGATACAGGTCGGCTCGTTCAAGCTGACCGGCAAGCGCGTGTTCCGCATGGCCCCGCTGCATCACCACTACGAATTGAAGGGCTGGAAGGAAACGCAGGTGGTGGTGCGCTTCTGGATCATCACCATGATGCTGGTGCTGATCGGCCTGTCGACGCTGAAGCTGCGCTGAGGATATGGGAATGGATTACGCCAATCGACAAGCGACGGTAGTGGGACTGGGAGGCTCGGGCCTGGCGGCCGCGCGCTACCTGGCGGCCCACGGCGCGCGCGTGCGCGTGGCGGACGCCAAGCCGTCCGCCGAGCGGCTGGCCGAGCTGGAGCGCCATCTGCCGGGCACCGAGGTGATCAGCGGCGTATTCGACGAGTGCACTTTCGCCGGCGCCGACCTGCTGGTGGTCAGCCCCGGCGTGCCGCTGGCCAATCCGGCCATCTCCGCCTTCCGCCGCAACGGCGGCGAGGTCGTCGGCGATATCGAGATCCTGGCGCGGGCGATTCAGGGCGATGGCAGCAAGGTGATCGCCATCACCGGCTCCAACGGCAAGACCACGGTTACCAGCCTGGTCGGCCACCTGTGCAAGACGGCAGGGCTGGATACCGTCGTCGCCGGCAATATCGGCCTGGCGGTGCTGGAGGCTTTGCTCGCGCGCGAGCAGAGCGGCAAGCGTCCGGATGTGTGGGTGCTGGAACTGTCCAGCTTCCAACTTGAATCGACCCGGAGCCTGCAAGCCGACGCCGCCACCGTGCTGAACATTTCCGAGGACCACCTCGACCGCTACCACGATTTGCTGGACTACGCCCATGCCAAGACCCAGGTGTTCCACGGCCAGGGCTTGCAGGTGCTGAACCGCGACGACGCGCTGGTGCGCGCCATGGCGCGCCCGGGGCGCCCGGTGAAGTGGTTTTCGCGCGCGGGCGACGCCGATTACGCCCTGCTGCATGAAGGCGGCCGCCATTGGCTCAGCGTTGCCGGCGAAAAAGTATTCGACTGCGCCGACATGCAGCTGCAAGGACTGCACAATGCCGCCAACGCGCAGGCCGCGTTGGCGCTGTGCCAGGGCATAGGCCTGCCGCTCTACAAGCTGCTGGATGGGCTGAAAACCTTCCGCGGGCTCGCCCATCGCGTCGAGTTGGTAGACGAATTCGGCGGCGTCGCGTTTATCGATGATTCCAAGGGCACCAATGTCGGCGCGACCGAGGCGGCGCTGTCCGGCATGACGCGGCCGGTGGTGCTGATCGCCGGCGGCGACGGCAAGGGCCAGGACTTCGCGCCGCTGAAGCCGGCCTGCCAGCGCATCGCGCGCGCCGTGCTGCTGATCGGCCGCGACGCCGGCAAGATCGAGGCGGCGCTGGCCGGCAGCGGCATCGCGCTGGAGCGCTTCGATACGCTGGAGGCGGCGACGCGCCGCGCGGCTGACTTGGCGCAGCCGGGCGATGCGGTGCTGCTGTCGCCGGCTTGCGCCAGCCTGGACATGTTCAAAAACTACGCGCACCGCGCCCAGGTGTTCATCGACACTGTGGCGGCGGTGAAGGCGGAACGGCCATGATCCGCAACCCGGCGCGCCGCTACACGGCGATCACCCCGCTCGACGAGGCGCTGGCCTGGGCGCTGGCGCTGCTGTTGTCGATCAGCCTGGTGATGGTGTATTCGGCGTCCATCGCGTATGCGGAGGCCGACGCGGCGACGCAGAACCGTTACTTCTACCTGATCCGCCACATCGTGTTCATGGTGATCGGGCTGTCTGTGGCCTACGCCGCGTTCCAGGTGCCGACGGCGTTCTGGCAGAAGTATTCGGGAAAGATTTTCCTGATCGGCCTGGTGATGCTGGTGTTGGTATTGATCCCCGGCATCGGCAAGGTGGTCAATGGTTCGCGGCGCTGGATCAATCTGTTTGTGCTGAACCTGCAGCCATCGGAAGTGATGAAGTTCGCCACCGTGTTGTACGCGGCCGATTACACGGTGCGCAAGACCCACCTGATGCACAGCCTCAAGGAGGGTTTCGCGCCTATGTTCGCCGCCATGGTGGTGGTGGCCTTCCTGCTGCTGCGCGAGCCGGACTTCGGCGCCTTGATGGTGGTGATGTCCATCGCCATGGGCCTGCTGTTTCTTGGCGGCATCAATATGCGCATCTTCAGCGGCCTGGCGGCCATGGCCATCGTGGCCATCGTGCTGCTGATCGTGTCGTCGCCGTACCGTTTGAAGCGGGTGCTGGGCTTCATGGACCCGTGGGACGACCCGTATGGCAAGGGCTACCAGCTGTCTCACTCGCTGATCGCCATCGGCCGCGGCGAATGGTTCGGCGTGGGGCTGGGCGGCAGCATCGAGAAACTGTTCTATCTGCCGGAGGCGCACACCGACTTCATCCTGGCGGTGATCGCCGAGGAGTTCGGCTTCGCCGGCATCTGCGTGCTGATCGGCCTGTATGCCTGGATCGTGCGCCGCGCTTTTCACATCGGCGTGGAGTCGAAAAAGCTGGAGCGCTACTACCAGGCGCTGGTGGCGCAGGGCATGGGCATCTGGTTGGGCATCCAGGTGTTTTTCAATATCGGTGTGAACATGGGCCTGTTGCCGACCAAGGGTTTGACGCTGCCGCTGATGTCATTCGGCGGTTCGGCGATGTTGATGAATTTGATCGCGATGGCGGTGCTGTTGCGGGTGGATTACGAAAACCGAAGGATTATGCGGGGCTATAAGGTTTAGCCCCGCATCAGGAAAGGCGGTAAGCCTTTCCAGGCGCATTGGCGCCGCCTCCTTCGGTTTCTGCGAGCCCGAAGGGCGAAGCTAAAAGCGACGCATCATGCGGGGCTACAAGGTGTAGGGCGGAAGCCCGGCAGAGCCGGGCGTTCCGCCGACAAGCGGCGCAATTTTGAAATGAATGGCGGAACGCCCTTTGGGCTTCCGCCTTACGGAAGAAGAAGGTAAATGGCAAATCGAACGGTCATGGTGATGGCGGCAGGCACGGGCGGACACATCGTCCCCGGCATCGCCGTGGCCAAGGAACTGCAACAGCGCGGCTGGAAAGTGGTATGGCTGGGCACGCGCCGCGGCATGGAAAACAAGCTGGTGCCGCCGACCGGTATCCCGCTTGAGCGGCTGAATTTCCATGGCGTGCGCGGCAAAGGTTTATTGGGCTCGCTGAAAGGCGCCTTGCAGCTGGTGGGCGCGTTTTTCAAGAGCGGCGCGCTGATCTTCCGGCACCGCCCGGACGTGGTGCTGGGCATGGGCGGTTATGTCTGCCTGCCCGGCGGGGTGATGACTGGCTTGCTGTGGAAGCCGCTGGTGCTGGTCAATGCCGACGCCAGCCTGCTGCTCAGCAATCGGGCTCTGCTGCCGTTTGCCAAAAAGCTGGTGTGCGGTTTCGACGGCAGCGCGGCGCGCGACGCCAAGGCGCTGGTCACCGGCAATCCGGTGCGGCGCGAGATCGAGGCCATCGCGGCGCCGGCCGAGCGCTTCGCCGGCCGCAGCGGCCCGTTGAAGGTGCTGGTGGTGGGCGGCAGCCTGGGCGCCAAGGTGTTGAATGAAACCCTGCCGCAGGCGATGGCCACGCTGCCGGCGGAGCAGCGGCCGCAGCTGACGCATCAAACCGGAGAGGCGAATTTCGCCGCCGTCGAGGCGGCCTATCAGGCCGCAGGCCTGCGCGAGCAAGTGGAGTTGCTGCCCTTTGTCGACGACATGCCCAAGCGGTTGGCCGAGTGCGATCTGGTGATCTGCCGCGCCGGCGCCATCACGGTCAGCGAGCTGTGCGCCGCCGGCGTGCCCAGCGTGCTGGTGCCGCTGGTGGTGTCCACCACCAGCCATCAGCGCGACAACGCCGAGTGGATGGCCCAAGCGGGCGCGGCCTGGCATTTGCCGCAAACAGAATTGAATGCCGACAAGCTTGCCAGCCTGTTGGCGCAGCTGGACAGAGACCAATTGCTGGAAAAGGCCGAGAGAGCGCGCGCGCTGGCCCGTTCCGGCGCGGCCGGCCGGGTGGCCGCGCTGTGCCAGCAGTTGGCCGGGGATAGACCGGACGCCGCAGAAGCGTCCCAGTAGAGACATACAGACATGAAACACAGGGTCAAACATATACATTTCGTCGGCATCGGCGGCGTCGGCATGTGCGGCATCGCCGAGGTGCTGCACGGCCTGGGCTATACCGTGTCCGGCTCCGACATGGCCGACGGCGCCACCACCAAGCGGCTGGCGGCGGAGGGCGTGCGCGTATTCTTCGGCCACGACGCCACCTATATCCAAGGCGCCGACGTGGTGGTGACCTCCACCGCGGTGAAGGCGGACAACCCGGAGGTGCTGGCGGCGCGCGACAAGCGCATCCCGGTGATCCCGCGCGCGATGATGCTGGCCGAGCTGATGCGCTTCAAGCAGGGCATCGCCATCGCCGGCACCCACGGTAAGACCACCACCACCAGCCTGACCGCGTCGGTGCTGGGCGCGGCCGGCCTGGACCCGACCTTCGTCATCGGCGGCAAGCTGACCGCCGCCGGCACCAATGCCAAGCTCGGTTCCGGCGAGTTCCTGGTGGCGGAAGCCGACGAGTCGGACGCGTCCTTCCTGCACCTGTCCCCGGTGATGGCGGTGGTGACCAATATCGACGCCGACCACATGGACACCTATGGCCACAGCTTCGACAAGCTGAAGCAGGCCTTCGTCGATTTCCTGCAGCGCATGCCGTTCTACGGCCGCGCGGTGCTGTGCGTGGACGATCCGAACGTGCGCGAGATCAAGGACCGCATCACCAAGCCGGTAACCACCTACGGGCTGGATGATTCGGCCGACATCTATGCCGAGAACGTGCGCGCGGTCGCCGGCCAGATGCATTTCGACGTGGTGGTGAAGAACGGCACTATCACCCGCTTCCCGGTGGTATTGAATTTCCCGGGCCGCCACAACGTGTTGAACGCGCTGTCGGCGATCGCCATCGGCCTGGAGTGCGGCGCCGGCATCGAAGCCATTCAGCAGGGATTGGCCGAGTTTGCCGGCGTGGGCCGCCGTTTCCAGCGCTATGGCGAGGTGCAGGCCAAGGACGGCGGCAGCTTCACGCTGATCGACGACTACGGCCACCACCCGGTGGAGATGGCCGCCACGCTGGCGGCGGTGCGCGGCGCCTTCCCGGGCCGCCGGCTGCTGCTGGCCTTCCAGCCGCATCGCTACACCCGCACCCGCGATTTGTTCGAAGACTTCGTGAAAGTGCTGTCCGGCGTCGACGCGCTGCTGCTGTCCGAGGTGTACGCCGCCGGCGAAGCGCCGATTGTGGCCGCCGACGGCCGGGCCCTGGCGCGCGCGGTGCGCGTGGGCGGCAAGGTGGAGCCGCTGTTCGTCGAAGCCATCGCCGACCTGCCGCAGGCCATTCTGGATGCGGCGCAGGACGGCGACGTGGTGGTGACGATGGGCGCCGGCTCGATCGGCGCGGTGCCGGCCAAAGTGGTGGCGCAGGCCGTTTGAATGGATTTTTGCCCGCGCGCGGCGCGGGCGTGTTGAGGATAGACAGATGAAGCAGTACGGCAAGGTGGCGGTGTTGATGGGCGGAAGCTCGGCGGAGCGCGAGGTGTCGCTGATGAGCGGCAACGGCGTATTGACTGCCTTGCTGAGCAAAGGCGTGGACGCGCACAAGTTCGACCCGTCGGAAAAACCGCTTGCGGCGCTGAAGGAAGAAGGATTCGACCGCGTGTTCAACGTGTTGCACGGCCCGTTCGGCGAAGACGGCACCCTGCAGGGCGCGCTGGAAGCGCTGGGCGTGCCGTATACCGGTTGCGGCGTGATGGCTTCGGCCATCAGCATGGACAAATGGCGCACCAAGCTGTTGTGGAAGGGCGCGGGTTTGCCGATTCCGGCCTTCGAACTGTTGTCCGACGACAGCGATTTCGACGCGATCGAGCGGCAACTGGGCCTGCCTATCTTCGTCAAGCCGTCGACCGAGGGTTCCAGCATCGGCGTGACCAAGGTCAAGCAGGCGGGTGGTTTGAAGGCGGCGTATGAGGAAGCGCGCAAGTACGACCGCGTGGTGATCGCCGAGCAGTTCATCGGCGGCGGCGAATACACCTGCGCCGTGATAGGCGAGGCCGCCTATCCGACGGTGAAGATCGAGCCGGCGACCGAGTACTACGACTACGACGCCAAGTATTTTCGCGACGACACGGTGTACCGCTGCCCTGGACTGGCCGGCGAGGCGGAACGCCGCGCGCGCGAACTGTGTCTGACCGCGTTCAAGGTGCTGGGTTGCCAAGGCTGGGGCCGGGTGGATTTCCTGATGGACGAGGCCGGCGGCATCTATCTGCTGGAGGCCAACACCAACCCGGGCATGACCAGCCACAGCCTGGTGCCGATGGCGGCCAAGGCAGAAGGGATCGCATACGAGGACCTGTGTCTGAAGGTATTGGATACGGTGCATGTGGGATAACCATCGGCTGCTCCGGGGCCTGGCCAATTGGATGCTGGGCGCGGCAGCGCTGATGTTGCTGTACGCGGGGGGATTCTGGCTGACGCACGAGCCGGTGTTCCCGGTGAAGAAGATACGGATTCAGGGCGACATGAACCGGGTGACGGCAGAGCAGTTGCGGTTCATCGCGGAGCATGAGCTGGCCGGCACCTTCTTCACGTTGGATATCGACAAGACGCGCGCCGCCTTCGGCAAGCTGCCATGGGTGCGCGACGCGCAGGTGAGACGGCGCTGGCCGGACGCGCTGGATATCACCGTAGAGGAGCATGTGGCGCTGGCGCGCTGGGGAGAAAACGGTCTGGTCAATACGCGCGGCGAGCGTTTCGACGCCGCCAGCGACGCGAAGCTGCCGGTGTTTTACGGCCCGGCCGGGACGGAGAGGGACATGACGGCGATGCTGACGCAACTGCGCCAGGCCTTGCAGCCGTCGGGCCTGGTCCCGCGCGAGCTGTGGCTGTCGTCGCGGCGGGCATGGAAAGTGGGGCTGGACAACCAGCTGCAGCTGGAGCTGGGACGGAATGACGCGGTGGCGAGGGCGGAGCGCTTCGCCACCTACTGGAAGAGCGAGTTGGCGCGGTTGCCGTATCACATCGAATACGTCGACCTGCGCTATCCAAATGGATTCGCTGTGCGGATGCCCGATTACAAGGCGCCGCCGGCCAAGGGAAACAAGTGATTAGGCGTTGGAGCGACAGGTGAGCAAACCAAAGGAAAGCAAGAACATGCTGGTCGGCCTGGATATCGGCACCTCCAAGATCGTGGCGATCGTGGCCGAGGTGCTGGAAGACGGCCAGCTGAATATCGTCGGCATGGGCCATACGCCTTCGCGCGGGTTGAAGCGCGGCATGGTGGTGAACATCGAATCCACCGTGCAGGCGATTCAGCGCGCGCTGGAGGAGGCCGAGCTGATGGCCGACTGCAAGATTCACGAGGTGTTTGTCGGCATCGCCGGCAGCCACATCAAGAGCGTGAACTCACACGGCATGGTGGCGATCAAGGACCGCGAAGTCACCAAGATGGATATTGATCGGGTGATCGAAACCGCGCGCGCCGTGACCATTCCGCCGGACCACCAGGTGCTGCACATCCTGACCCAGGAATACAGCATCGACGGCCAGGAAGGCGTGCGCGAGCCCCTGGGCATGAGCGGCGTGCGGCTGGAAGCCAAGGTGCACATCGTCACCGGCGCGGTGTCCGCCGCGCAGAACGTGACCAAGTGCGTGCGCCGCTGCGGCCTGGAAGTGTCCGACCTGGTGCTGCAGCCGATGGCCTCGGCCATCGCCGTGCTGTCCGAGGACGAAAAAGACCTGGGCGTGTGCCTGATCGACATCGGCGGAGGCACTACCGACATCGCCGTGTACGTGGGCGGCGCGATCCGCCACACCGCGGTGATTCCGATCGCCGGCGACCAGATCACCAACGACATCGCCATGGCGCTGCGCACCCCGACCAAGGAAGCCGAGGACATCAAGATCCAGCATGGCGTGGCCCTGGTGGGCATGGCCGATCCGGCCCAGATGATAGAAGTGCCGGGCGTGGGCGAGCGCGGTCCGCGCCAGATGTCGCGCGCCACCCTGGCCGAGGTGATCGAGCCGCGGGTGGAAGAGCTGTTCCAGCTGGTGCAGCAGGAACTGCGCCGCAGCGGTTTTGAAGAGATGTTGTCGTCCGGCATGGTGCTGACCGGCGGCGCCAGTCTGATGCCGGGCATGGTGGAGCTGGCCGAAGAAGTGTTCCACCTGCCGGTGCGCGTGGGCGTGCCCAAGTACGTCGGCGGCCTGGCCGAGGTGGTGAAGACGCCGCGCTTCTCCACCGGCGTGGGCCTGCTGCTGTACGGCAAGGAGCAGATCCAGGGCTATGCCGGCCCGGTGAAGGCCGAGTCGGCCGGCGTCGGCCAGATGTTCTCGCGGATGAAGGCTTGGTTCGGCAGCAATTTCTGATCAGATTAGGGCCGTCGGCGAGGGCCGGCGGTGTACGCAATGTTGTTCGGGCGCAGTACAAAGCAGTTTGATTGGCTCATCTTTTATGTGAGGAGAGGGAAATGAGCGGAATGGTATTCGAAGTGATGCAAGAGACGGCCAACTCGGCCGTGATCAAGGTGATCGGCGTGGGCGGCGGCGGTTGCAATGCCATCGACAACATGATCTCCGGCAACGTGCACGGCGTGGAATTCATTTGCGCCAACACCGACGCGCAGTCGCTGCAGCGCAATCGCGCGCCGCAGAAGCTGCAGCTGGGCACCAACCTGACGCGCGGCCTGGGCGCCGGCGCCAATCCGGAGGTGGGCCGCAGCGCGGCGCTGGAAGACCGCGAACGCATCGCGGAAACCCTGCGCGGCGCCAATATGGTGTTCGTCACCGCCGGCATGGGCGGCGGGACCGGCACCGGCGCCGCCCCGGTGGTGGCGGAAGTGGCCAAGGAAATGGGCATCCTGACCGTGGGCGTGGTCACCCGTCCGTTCGACCATGAAGGCAAGCGCATGAAAGTGGCGCAGAACGGCATCGAGGACCTGAAGAAGCATGTGGACTCGCTGATCGTGATCCCCAACGAGAAGCTGATGGAAGTGCTGGGCGACGACGTCACCATGCGCGAAGCCTTCCGCGCCGCCGACGATGTATTGAAGGGCGCCGTGGCCGGCATCGCCGAAGTGATCACCTGCCCGGGCCTGATCAACGTCGACTTCGCCGACGTGCGCACCGTGATGAGCGAAATGGGCCTGGCGATGATGGGTTCCGCCTACGCCTCCGGCATCGACCGCGCCCGCGTGGCCGCCGAGCAGGCCGTGGCCAGCCCGCTCTTGGACAACATCACGCTGGAAGGCGCTCGCGGCGTGCTGGTGAACATCTCCACCGCCCCGGGCTGCCTGAAGATGAGCGAGTACCGCGAGATCATGGGCATCATCCGCCAGTACGCGGACGAGGACGCGCAGATCAAGTTCGGCACCGCCGAAGTGGAAGACATGCCGGAAGACACCATCCGCGTGACGCTGATCGCCACCGGCTTGGGCCAGAAGAAGGCTGCCCGCAACGAGGATCGTCCGGAGTACATCAAGATCGTCAAGACCGGCACCGACGACCGCGCCGTGGAAATGGTGAACTACGAAGACCTGGATGCGCCGGCCATCATGCGCACCGGCCGTCGCCGCGCCGCGCAGTCGCTGGACTTTTCCAATCCGGAAGTCAGCGAGAGCTACGATATTCCGGCCTTCCTGCGCAAGCAGGCGGACTGAGCGAGGGATGCGGATAGATAAACGCTATTCATGCTAGCGAATCAATCAATAAAGCATAGGCAGTCGCTATGCTAGAATCGGGTTTTCCCGTCTGGATTGAGTAGCCTGAAATGATCTTGCAGCGCACGCTGAAGCAAGCGATCAGCGCCACGGGCGTCGGTCTGCATTCCGGCGAGCGGGTGAAGCTCACCCTGCTGCCGGCGCCGCCCGATACCGGCATCCTCTTCCGTCGCACCGACTTGCCCGAGCCGGTGGATGTGAAGGTGGACCCATTGCTCGTCAACGACACGCGCCTCTCCTCCACGCTGGTGACGGACACCGGCGTGCGTGTCGGCACGATCGAGCATCTGATGTCGGCCTTCGCGGGTTTCGGCATCGATAACCTGGTCGTCGAAGTGACGGCGGCGGAAATCCCCATCATGGATGGTTCCGCCGCGCCGTTTCTGTATCTGTTGCAGACGGCCGGGATTGTCGAGCAGCCCAAGAAAAAGCGTTTCATCCGCGTCAAACAGACCGTGATGGTGGAAGACTGCGGCGTATGGGTCCGGCTGGACCCATACGACGGCTTCAAGATCACCCTGTCCATCGAGTTCAACCATCCGGCGTTCAACCGCGCGCCGCAGACCGTGGTGGTGGACTTCGCCCGCCACTCGTATAGCGACGAAATCAGCCGCGCCCGCACTTTCGGCTTCATGCACGAGGTGGAATACATGCGCAACCACGGCCTGGGCCGCGGCGGCAGCCTGGACAACGCCATCGTGATCGATGACGAGTACGTGCTGAATCCGGAGGGCCTGCGCTTCCCGGACGAGTTCGTCCGCCACAAGATTCTGGACGCGATCGGCGACCTCTACATCGTCGGCCATCCGCTGATCGCGGCCTTCTCCGGCCACAAGTCCGGCCATGCGATGAACAACAAACTGCTGCGCAAGCTGCTGGAAACGCCGGAGGCCTGGGAGTTCGTCAGCTTCGACGACGTGCTGGATGCGCCGTCCAGCTTCCACCAGCTGCCGCAGCAGGATTAGGCCGTGTTCGGCTTCTGGCGGCTGTGGCTGCTGGCGACGATACTGGCGATAGGCTGGGCGCTGCTGTGCTTTGCGCTGACCCGTGACCGCCGCTATCTGCGCTGCGTGCTGGCTATTGTCCGCTGGAGCGCCGGCCTGTTGATCATCGTCGCCTGTTTCTGGCTCATATTCCGCCTGCTGCGTTGAATGCAGTCCTGAACAAATTTAGCCATCGCCACGGAAACACACGGAAGAACACGGAACTTAGACGCTTGGACGCACAAGAGATGACTACCGGCCTCGTGCGTCGTTAAAAAAGCAGCGGCAGATTTTGTCCGCGTCTTTCCGTGCGCTTCCGTGGCTGATCCTGTTTTACTCGAAAGGTTTGCCATGACCCGACTGACCCATTTCGACGCCGCCGGCCAGGCTCATATGGTCGATGTCGGCGGCAAGGCCGCCACGGCGCGGCGCGCCGTGGCCGAGGGCATGATCCGCATGCTGCCGGCCACGTTCGCGCTGGTGAAAAGCGGCGGCCACAAGAAGGGCGATGTGCTCGGCATCGCCCGCGTAGCCGCGATCATGGCGGCCAAGAAAACCTGGGACTTGATTCCCTTGTGCCATCCGATCGCGCTGACGCGGCTGGCGGTGGATTTCGAACTGCTGGACGACTCGTCGGCCGTGCGCATCGAAGTCACGGCGGAATGCCATGGCCAGACCGGGGTGGAAATGGAGGCGCTGACGGCCGTCAATGTAGGCCTATTGACCATCTACGACATGTGCAAGGCGGTGGACCGCGGCATGGAAATCAGCGGCATCCGCTTGCTGGAAAAAGACGGCGGCAAGAGCGGCAACTGGCGGGCGGAGGGCTAGGGTGCTTTTTATCCGTGCTCGTTTCCGCGCACCGATTAGGTGGGCAGTCTATTTGCCGGCCTCCTGGCCCAATAGCTGCGGGCTGGGGTAGCTGTCCAGATGCGCCGTGGGCGGGTGGATCTCATGCCAGCGGTCAAGACGGTTCCACTCGTACAGGCCGCGCCCGCGCTGCAAATGCAGGTAGACATGCTGGTAGCGCGAATGGGCCAGCATGCTGTGGGTCAGCTGGTTCAGTTCCGGAATCGAGATGTACAGCAGCAGAGTGGACGCCATCGCGCCGTGCTCGAAGGTGCCGGCCGCCAGCAGCAGATGCAGCTGATGGCCGTTGGGCACGTGGTAGTCCTTGCCGACCTTGGCCTCGATGCGGCAGGCGACGTCCAGCGCGTTGGCCGGCCGGGTGAACATCGAGCCTATGCCGCCTGCGGCCTGCTGGGCTTGCTGGACTTCCTTTTTGCGGGCATTGCGGCGGGCGTGCTCGCCGGCCAGCACCTCGGTCACCTCGATGGCCAGAAAGCGGCCATCTGACAGCGCCACGCCGACATCCGGCGCCGGGCACTTCAGCGATCTGACATCAATGGGCGCGATGCCTTTTTGCTCAAACAGCCGCCTGACCCATTCCCTTTCGCGATTTTCCTGCAGAGTTTGCTGATCCATCGGCGCCTACGCGAATGCAAGACAGATGCTTTATCTTAGAACATCCATCCGGCTATCCGCAGCGGGCTTCAGCCGCCTTTGCGCAGCGACTCCGCCGCCTGCGCGGCGTCGCGCGGCGCGCTGCCAAACGGACACAGCAGCGTGCGCAGCTCGCGGCGCAGCTTGTCGCTGTAGACGATGTCCTGCCACAGCGGGCGCATCGGTTCTATCCAGCGCTGGTTGACGCTGTCGCCGAAGCCATAGGCCCGGTATTGATTGCTCTTGCACTGGATGCCTTCGACGCTGAGGTTCTCCACCTGGCCGCTGAGCACCCGGCTGATGAAGCGCACCACGCCGTCCTGGCCCACGCTCAAGGTTTTGCCGTCGACAAAGAAGCGGTTGCTTTGCAGCCAGTCCGGCTTCACTTCTATCCAGTCGGCCGCCTGCGGGTAGGCCGGCAGCGAGTAGGCCTGCTCCTCCCATGGCTTGTCCACATCGAGGGCGTAGTTGTTGTTCTTGATCAGCTTGCCTTCGGCCTGCGCCGTCAGGCTCAGGCACAGCGCCAGCAGCGCCGGCAGGGTATGACGAAATTTCAATGGAGTGCTCCGGATCAGCGCGCCGTGCCGGCGCGCAGGTTGTAGTGGCGGCGGCCGGTTTCGCGTCCGGCCAGGCCCCAGCTGCGTTCGGAAAATCCGATATCGCCGCGATTGCTCACGGTCAGCAGCATGGAGCTGCGGGTGCCGTAGTCGCGGCCCTGGATGAAGATGGGCGACAGCGTTTTTTCCAGCGCCATGCCGATGCGGGTGTTGGGCAACTCGCCCGGCCCGGCCGGCGTCGGATCGGCCAGCGCCGCATAGGCCTGGTCTTCGGTCGGCGGCCGGCCGAATTCGCTCAGGTATTCCGCCAGCCGCCGGCATTTGAACCATGGCGTGTCCAGCGTGGCGTTGGACAGCGTGTGGATGCCCGGCGTGACGCGGGCGATCTGCCGGTTGGGGCTGTGGAAGAAGAACAGGTCGGCGCTGCTGCCGAACAGCAGATTGAACGGCGCGTAATGATGGCTCTCGGCCCGCAGCCAGTCGGCGAAGGCGAAAGGATCGTCGTCGCCGCTGACGAAGCGCTCCACCAGCTCGCCGCGCGAACGCTCCGCCTTGGGCGGGAAGCCGTCGCGGAAGTTGGTGATGGCGGCGATGCGGTTGCGGCCGTCCACCATCAGCCAGCTGCCGCCGGACTGCAAGTCGCGGCCGCCCAGCGTGTTGGGGTATTCCGGCCACCAATCCAGCGGCGCGGCGGGGCGGGCGTAGTATTCGTCGCGGTTGGCCAGCAAGACCAGCTGGCCCAAGCCCGGCGTTTTATAGGCAAAGGCGATGATGCACATGATACGGACCGATTTGGGTAAGGCTTGACGACTGGCGTAAACTATACGGCTACGGCTTGCCGCGCATCGCGGCCGCGCCATGTTCCCCTCATTGTAACCCGATATGGCTGAGGACACCGGCCCATGACACCCGACAAACACATCGACCTTTCCGGCTTGAACTGCCCCTTGCCGATTTTGCGCGCCAAGAAGGCGTTGGCGGACATGGCCAGCGGCGCCGTGCTGGAGGTGATCGCCACCGATCCGGGCGCGCCTAAGGATTTCGAGGCTTTTTGCCGCCAGACCGGCAATGGCCTGATGGAGTCGACCACGACAGCTGAAGGCAAGTTCCGAATGGTGCTGCGCCGCAAGTAAGCCCATGGCGACGGTTTTCCGTCGCCATTGTTTCATCCACCGTTACGCAAGCGATCCACCATGCAGACACTGACCCTGATCCGCCCCGACGATTGGCACCTGCACCTGCGCGACGACGCCGCGCTGGCCGCCGTGTTGCCCGATACCTGTCGCCAGATGGGCCGCGCCATCGTGATGCCCAATCTGAAGCCGCCGGTCACCACCGTCGAAGCCGCCGCCGCCTACCGCGAGCGGATTTTGGCCGCTCGTCCGGCCGGCAGCGCCTTCGAGCCGCTGATGACGCTGTATCTGACCGACAAGACCCGCGCCGAGGAGATCCGCAAGGCCAAGGCCAGCGGTTTCGTCCACGGCGTCAAGCTGTACCCGGCCGGCGCCACCACCAACTCCGATCATGGCGTCACCGACATCGCCCATGCCATGCCGGCGCTGCAGGCAATGGCGGAAGTGGGCATGCCGCTGTTGGTGCACGGCGAAGTCACCGACGCCGACATCGACGTATTCGACCGCGAGGCGGTGTTCATCGAGCGCGTGATGAAGCCGCTGCTGGCCAAGCTGCCGAATCTGAAGGTGGTGTTCGAGCACATCACCACGCGCGAGGCGGCCGAGTTTGTGGCCGCCGCGCCGGACAACATCGCCGCCACCATCACCGCCCATCATCTGCTGATGAACCGCAACGCGCTGTTTGTCGGCGGCATCCGGCCGCATCATTACTGCCTGCCGGTGTTGAAGCGCGAGCTGCACCGCCAAGCCCTGGTCAAGGCGGCTACTTCCGGCTCGGCCAAGTTCTTCCTCGGCACCGACAGCGCGCCGCACGCGAAGGGCGCCAAGGAGTCCGCTTGCGGCTGCGCCGGCATGTATACCGCCCATGCCGCAATCGAACTGTACGCCGAGGCCTTCGAGGCCGCCGGCGCGCTGGACAAGCTGGAGGCCTTCGCCAGCTTGAATGGTCCGGCATTCTACGGCCTGTCCGCCAACGCGGACCGTATCACCCTGGCCAAGGAAAGCTGGACGGTGCCGGCCGAGCTGCCGTATCCCGGCGATGTCCTCGTGCCGCTGCGGGCCGGCGACAGCGTGGGCTGGCGCATGAAACTGTAAAACGCCGTCAGTGTTGAGAAAAATTGATGGTAAAGCCGCTTTTCAGCGGCTTTTTTCATTTCAGGCGAAGCGGCTGCGTAAAATACTTCTTTTGATGATTCAAGCGCATTAGCATACTTCGCTCCAAGCCTGCGCCATGCTGGCGCGAAGCACGACAGGCATGAGTTTGGTTGATTTGAGGCAACAGGATTTGGCATGCAAAAATGCAATAGGTATAAAAAATAGCGGATGAGCAAGCCATTGATTTGTCCGAACAGTCCATTGTCAGACAAATCTTGCATGTTGAGGAAAATGAATGGAATAGTGCGCGTTTTAGGGCTTGAAGTATTCAAAACCCTCGGCGCATAATCAGCGATCCACTCTGGATACAATCGAGTGAAAAAAAATCGCGACCCGTTGCTCACGCGTCGAGACAGAACAAGGAGAGTAGAAAATGACTAACAAGCAATCGCTGCAGGGGATCGCCGCCGCTGTCGCGCTGGCCCTGGTTTCCGGTTCCGTGCTGGCCGCCAATGTGCCGGCCGGCGTCAAGCTGGCCGCTAAACAGGAGCTGGTGCGCTCCAATGGTTCCGAGCCGGAGTCGCTCGATCCCATGGTGGTGGAGGGGGTGCCCGCCAACATCATTACCCATGACCTGTTCGAAGGCCTGACCGCCACCGACAATGATGGCAAGCTGCTGCCGGGCGTGGCCGAGTCCTGGAAACAGACCAACCCCACCACCTGGGTATTCCACCTGCGCAAAACCGCCAAGTGGTCCGACGGCAGCGCCGTGACCGCCGACGACTTCGTCTACGGCATCCGCCGCCTGGTCGACCCCAAGCTGGCCGCCCCGTATGCCGGCACCTTCGGCATCTTCTTTGAAAACGGCCCGGATATCGTGGCCGGCAAGAAGCCGAATACCGCCATCGGCGTCAAGGCCTTGGACAAGTACACGCTGGAAGTGAAGACCGCCTTCCCGGTGTCGTATCTGCCTGAGCTGATGTCGAATGCCCAGCTCGGCCCCGCGCCGAAGGCCGTGATCGACAAGTACGGCAAGGACTGGACCAAGCCGGGCAAGATGGTGTCCAACGGCCCGTTCGTGCTGAAGGACTGGCAGGTCAACAGCAAAGTGGTGATCGAGAAGAACACGCAGTACTGGGATGCCAAGAACGTCCAGCTGACCAAGGTCAGCTTCCTGCCGATCGAAGACCAGAACGCCGACAACAAGCTGTATCTGTCCGGCCAGACCGACATGACCTATGAGATTCCGCCCGGCTCCTTCGCCAAGCTGAAGAGCGAAATGCCCAAGGATCTGAAGAACAATACCATTCTGGGCCTGCGCTACTACAGCCTGAACCACAAAGACCCGCTGATGAAGGACGTGCGTGTGCGCAAGGCGCTGTCCATGGTGCTGGACCGCGACCTCTTGGCGGCCAAGATCACCGCGGACGGCCAGGTGCCGGCTTATAGCGTGATGGTCAACGGCGTGCACGGCGCCAAGCCGTCCACCTACGATTGGGTGAAGTGGCCGATGGCCAAGCGCGTGGACGAGGCCAAGAAGCTGCTGGCCCAGGCCGGCGTGAAGCCGGGCACCACCATCAAGCTCTCTTACAATACCAGCGACTACCACAAGAAGATGGCCATCTTCGTGGCTTCCGAGTGGAAGACCAAGCTGGGCCTGAATACCGCCATGGACAACACCGAGTTCAAGGTATTCCTGAAGAAGCGCCATGACGGCGATTATCAGATCGCCCGCAACGGCTGGCTGGCCGACTACAACGATGCCACCACCTTCCTGGCGCTGATCCAGTGCGGCAACACCCAGAACGACAACTTCAACTGCAACAAGAAGGCTGACGCGCTGATCCAGCAGGGCAACGAGACCACCGATGCGGCCAAGCGCACCGAGTTGTTGACCCAAGCCACCAAGCTGGTGATGGAAGACTACCCGATGATCCCGGTGCTGCAGTACACCTTGCCGCGTCTGGTCAAGCCGTATGTCGGCGGCTACTCGCTGAAGAACACGGCTGACCGCTATCGCAGCAAGTACCTGTACATCATTCAGCACTAAGCGATTCCGCGCGGGAAGTTCCGCGTGACGAGGCCGGTTGTCCCGCAAGGGCAACCGGCCGATGATTGTGGTGTTCTCGCCCCGGGCGAGCGGCCGGCGTCCGCCTGCCGCCGAAGCGGGGCGAACGGGAGTTTGATGCGATGTGGTCTTACACTCTTCGCCGCGTGTTGGTGACGATACCAACCGTCTGGGCCGTTACGACGGTCTGTTACCTGTTGCTGCACTTGACCCCTGGCGGTCCGTTCGACGGCGAGCGCAAGGTATCGCCGGAAGTGCTGGCCAATCTGCAGGCCAAGTACCATCTGGACCTGCCCTTGTGGAAGCAGTATCTCTATTACCTGAACAGCCTGCTGCATGGCGATTTGGGCGCCTCGTTCCGCTACGCGGACTGGAGCGTCAATGATCTGGTGGCGCACGCGCTGCCGGTTTCCGCCGCCATCGGCGGCAGCGCCATCGTGATTTCGCTGGTGATCGGCGTACTGCTTGGCACCATCGCCGCCTTGCGCCAGAACAGTCTCATCGACTATCTGGTGATGCTGGTCGGCAATATGGGCAGCGCCTTCCCGTCCTTCATCATCGGTCCGGTGCTGGTGCTGATCTTCTCGATGCTGCTGCACTGGCTGCCGTCCGGCGGCTGGGATGATTTCGCCATTTCCTACATGGTGTTGCCGGTGGCCTTGCTGGTGTTCATCAACGTGGCCACCATCGGCCGCGTGATGCGCGGCAGCCTGATCGAGGTGATGAACAGCAACTTCATCCGCACCGCCCGCGCCAAGGGCCTGCCGCTGCGCACCATCGTGCTGCGCCACGCGCTGAAGCCGGCGCTGATGCCGGTGGTGACGCTGCTGGGGCCGCTGGCCATCTCGTCGATCACCTCCGCCGTGGTGACCGAGTCCATCTTCTCGCTGCCGGGTCTCGGCAAGCTGATCGTCAACGGCGCGTCCAACCGCGACTACACGCTGGTATTGGGCCTGGTGGTGCTGGTGACGGTGATCACCGTGGTGTTCAACCTCCTCGTCGACCTGGCATACGCCCTGCTCGATCCGAAGATCCGCTACTGAGGGGGATTTCGCAATGATGAAAAGCAAACAAGCCGCGGTTGCCGCGGCGCTGGAAACCGGTCTGGCCGAGGCCGCGACCGAGGGACGCAGCCCCTGGCGCGATGCCCGCATCCGTTTCTTCCGCAACAAGGCCGCCGTGGTGAGCCTGGTGATCCTGACCCTGATCACCCTGTCCTGTATCGTCGGCCCCTGGCTGCTGCCGCATGGCTACGCCGACACCGATTGGGATGCGATCAGCCTGGCGCCCACCTTCCACAACCTGCACCTGTTCGGCACCGACGAACTGGGCCGCGACCTGTTGGTGCGCACCTTGATCGGCGGCCGCATCTCGCTGATGGTCGGCCTGCTGGCCACCATCGCCGCGGTGATCATCGGCGTGCTGTGGGGCGCCACCGCCGGCTTTCTCGGCGGCAAGGTCGACAATGTGATGATGCGCGTCGTCGACATGATGTACGCCGTGCCCTACCTCTTGATCGCCATCCTGATGGTGACGCTCCTGGGCCGCGAGTTCTACCTGGTGGTGTTGACCATCACCATCCTGGGCTGGATGGACATGGCGCGCGTGGTGCGCGGCCAGACGCTGGCCATCCGTTCCAAGGAATACATCGAAGCGGCACACGCCATCGGGGTGTCCACGCCCACCATCATCTTCCGCCATATCGTGCCCAACCTCCTGGGCATCGTGGTGATCTACACCACGGTGACGGTGCCGGGCGTGATCCTGACCGAATCCGTGCTGTCCTTCCTCGGCCTGGGCGTGCAGGAGCCGATGACCAGCTGGGGCGTGCTGATCGGCGACGGCACCAAGGCCATGGAAAGCCAGCCGTGGATGATGCTGTTCCCGGCCGGCATGCTGTCCTTGACGCTTTACTGCGCCAACTATATCGGCGACGGCCTGCGCGACGCGCTGGACCCGAAAGACCGCTGACCCCAGGATAGACGAGGCAAGACATGAGCATTTTGAAAGTCAACAATCTCGGGGTGCAGTTCCAGACCAATGACGGCGTGGTCAACGCCGTCAACGGCGTGAGCTTCGAGTTGAACAAGGGCCAGACCCTCGGCATCGTCGGCGAGTCCGGTTCCGGCAAGAGCCAGACCGTGCTGGCGATGATGGGCCTGTTGGCCAAGAACGGCCAAGCCACCGGCGAGGCGCTGTTCCACGGCCAGAACATCCTGACCATGAGCGCGGCGCAGCTGAACAAGATCCGCGGCGACCGCATCTCAATGATCTTCCAGGACCCGATGACCTCGCTGAACCCGTATCTGACGGTGGAACGGCAGATGACCGAGGTGCTGGAGCTGCACAAGGGCATGAGCCGGCGCGACGCCAAAAAGCGCGCCATCGAACTGTTGGACGCG
Source organism: Chromobacterium sp. CCUG 76385 (assembly GCF_059916625.1). NCBI lineage: Bacteria > Pseudomonadati > Pseudomonadota > Betaproteobacteria > Neisseriales > Chromobacteriaceae > Chromobacterium > Chromobacterium sp. CCUG 76385. The sequence goes on along the minus strand of NZ_JAUCGU010000006.1, from coordinate 2,235 downwards.
GTGCGCATTCCCGAAGCGGCGCGCCGGGTGGACATGTATCCGCACGAATTCTCCGGCGGCATGCGCCAGCGCGTGATGATCGCCATGGCGCTGCTGTGCGAGCCGGAAGTGCTGATCGCCGACGAGCCGACCACCGCGCTGGACGTGACGGTGCAGGCGCAGATACTGACCTTGCTGAAAGACCTGCAGCGCGATTTCGGCACCTCCATCATCATGATCACCCACGATCTGGGCGTGGTGGCGGGCCTGTGCGAAAACGTGCTGGTGATGTACGGCGGCCGCGCGATGGAATACGGCCGCGCCGACGACATCTTCTACCATCCGACCCATCCCTACACCATCGGCCTGCTGGGTGCCTTGCCGCGCTTGGACCACGATGGCAGCGACCTGGTCAGCATCCCGGGCAACCCGCCCAATATGGCGCATATGCCCAAGGGCTGCCCGTTCAGCGAGCGCTGCGTCCATGTCAGCGCCCGCTGCGCCGCCGAGCTGCCGCAACTGGCGGCCAGCACGCTCAACCCGAAGATTCTGCGCGCCTGCCACAAGCCGGCGGAAGAACTGGTGCAAGCCGCCGCGGAGGTGACCCATGTCTGAGAACAAGCCAGTCATTCTGTCGGTGCGCAACGTCAAGGTGCACTTCCAGGTCAAGGGCGACGACGCCTGGCCGTGGAGCCCGAAGAAAACGCTGAAGGCAGTGGACGGCGTCAGCTTCGATCTGCGCGCCGGCGAGACGCTGGGCGTGGTCGGCGAGTCCGGCTGCGGCAAATCCACGCTGTCGCGCGCCATTCTGAACCTGATCCCGGCCACCGACGGCGAGATCGTGTGGATGGGCAAGGACTTGCGCAAAGGCAGCCAGAGGGATTGGCTGAACGTGCGCAAGGATATCCAGATGATCTTCCAGGATCCGCTGGCATCGCTGAACCCGCGCATGACCATCGCCCAGATCATCGGCGAGCCCTTGCGCGTGCACAAGCCGGAGCTGTCGGCGGAAGAAGTCATGAAGCGCGTCAAGGCGATGATGAAGCGCGTCGGCCTGCGCGAGCAGATGATCAACCGCTATCCGCACGAGTTCTCCGGCGGCCAGTGCCAGCGCATCGGCATCGCCCGCGCGCTGATCCTGGAACCCAAGCTGATCATCTGCGACGAGCCGGTGTCGGCGCTGGACGTGTCGATCCAGGCGCAGATCATCAACCTGCTGAAGGAACTGCAGCGCGAGATGGGCCTGGCGCTGATCTTCATCGCCCACGACCTGGCGGTGGTCAAGCACATCTCCGACCGCATCCTGGTGATGTACCTGGGCCGCGAAATGGAACTGGCCAACAAGCATGCGCTGTACGACGTGCCCTCGCACCCGTATACCCGCGCCTTGCTGTCGGCGATTCCCATCCCGGACCCGAAGCTGGAGAAGAACAAGACCATTCAGATCCTGCAAGGCGATTTGCCCAGCCCGATCAACCCGCCGTCCGGCTGCGTGTTCCGCACCCGCTGCCCGCAAGCGGAGGCGCGTTGCGCGCAAGAAGCGCCCAAGCTGCGCAAGTTGAGCGAAGACACGCAGTCGTCCTGCCTGCTGGCTTGACGCGCTTGTCGCTGGCTTGAGCCACGCCGCCGGTTCTTGGCACCGGCGGCGTTTTTCTTTTCCGGCGTTCAGGGTTATGCTGATGGCTTCCCCACAAGAGGGCAGCGTATGAGCACCCATCTCGCAGTTTCGCTGGCTTGTGGTTTCCAAGCTAGCCAATGGCAGGAAGAGAGCCTGAATGCCGCCGATGGCGCAGGAGAGCTGAAGCGGGCCCGCATCGTCAACGTCTTGACCGGACCGCTCGAAGGAGAGGGCCGTCTGGAGTACCAGCTGTTGTACCCGGCGCGGCCGGGCGAAGGCGTCGTCTTCGTCGGCTACGAGAGGGTGACGGCACGCTGGGCCGGCAAGACGGGCAGCTTCGTTCTGCGGCATGACGGCGTCTACTCCCCGACGGCCGGCGTCAGCGGCAGCCTGCTGGTGGTGCCGGGCAGCGGCAGCGGCGATTTTTCCGCCTTGAGCGGCGACGGCCGCATCGTCGCGCGTCCGGGCGAGCATGGCGGAGAATATCTGCTGACGCTGAAGCTGGATTGAATCGCTAGGGGCTGTTGACGTTTGGTGAGCGGTCGCGCCGGAGCGCATTTCGCGCCGAATCGAGGCGTTTCGCGCGCCGCATAGTCATTCTCTGCCAGCGCGGAACAACGAAGAGTCGGCGCGAAAGG
>NZ_JAUCGU010000005.1:0-170331 GCF_059916625.1 Chromobacterium sp. CCUG 76385 | reverse complement strand
CGGCGGACTGTGCGCCTTGCTTCCGGCCCAAATCGGCTCAAACGCGATCCACTCACCAAACGTCAACAGCCCCTAGCTGCGCCCGGCTTTCTCCTGCTTCAAAGACCAACTGGCTGAACTGCTCATCGCTCATACGCATCCGTACAGAAACTCCTGTCATCTTAGGTAGTAATCAGTATCTTATTTTACGCGATAGCCCCTTGGCTGTCCGCTTGTCGCCTGTACGCAGGCTGAAATTGATCTCTCCCAAGCCGGGAACAACTTGTCGGAAATAGTAGGTGGATCGTCGAAGGTAGATATGAGAAGCGAACTCATCAGGCCCATATCGATAGCTGGAACCAATGAATTCTGAATTGGGAATAGAAAAAGCCCCTACAGGTCTTTGGTGCACTATGGCACACTCTGGACATGTAAGGGCTTGATTCACTGAGGAAATGCTATCACTCAATGAGTTATGACATGTTGGTGGAGGCGGCGGGAATCGAACCCGCGTCCGGAAATCCTCTACAGTGAGTTCTACATACTTAGTCGTGTCATTTGGGGTTTAACCGCTGCCACGCCGACGGACAGGCTGGACTTTGGCGAGTTACCTATTGTTTCGCACTGAGCCAAGTAACCCGGCACAGCACTAGCAGATGTAGAGTGACACTACAGGGTTTTGACGCCCCCGGCCCATCTGCGAACCGTTGTAGTGTCTGGCCGGCCGTTAGGCTGCCAGAGCGTAAGTTTCGTCGTTTGCGACTATATAAATTCAGCGTTTTACGGGGTGACTGAAATCCCGGTATGCCCTCATCTGCTTCGCAACCCCCGTCGAAACCAGGTCGCCCCCAGATAGGAATGCTTATTATATTACAACTATCATCGCTTGGCGAGCCTTCGCATGGCTCGCCCATCCACCTTACTTGAACAGCATATGCCCCAGCTTGGCGGCCTTGGTGTCCAGGTAACGGTCGTTATACGGATTGCGCCCCACCTGCAAGGGCACATGCTCCACCACGCTGATGCCGGCCGCCTGCAAGGTGGCCAGCTTGCGCGGATTGTTGGTCATCACCCTGACGCTGCCTATGCCCAGATGCTCCAGCATGTGGCGGGCGATGCGGAAGTCGCGCATGTCGGCCGGGAAACCAAGCTGTTCGTTGGCTTCCACGGTATCCGCGCCGCCGTCCTGCAGCTTGTAGGCGCGGATCTTGTTGATCAGGCCGATGCCGCGGCCTTCCTGGCGCAGGTACAGCAACGCGCCGCGCCCGGCCTTGCTGATGGCCTCCATCGCCGCTTCGAGCTGGAAGCCGCAATCGCAGCGCAGGGAGAACAGAGCGTCGCCGGTCAGGCATTCCGAATGCAGCCGCGCCAGCACCGGCTGGCCATCGGCCACCTCGCCCAAGGTCAACGCCACATGCTCCTGGCCGCTTTCTTCCTCAAAGCCATGCATGGTGAACTCGCCCCATGGCGTGGGCAACTGGCAGCTGGCGATATAACGGATGACTGGCTCAGGAACAGACTGCGGATGCGACGGCATGACTTCTCCAACACTGAGGGGCGCAACGGAAAAAGGCCGGTTAGGCGGCCTGAATGGACTTTAGTTGGGGAGCGATTCCTCATTTTCAAGCGGCGGCAGCTTGACCAGCAGCTGCGGCAGCACCACGGCCAGCGCGGCCAGCCATACCAAGCGCTCCGGCGTAAAGTGGCCGGTCTGGAAGGATTCGGCGTCGATGATGCCCAGCACATTGTCGTCGCCGCCCAGCACCGGCAGGCAGACTTCGCTCTTCACCTTGGGGTCGCACTCGTAGTAGCCGCCGCCTTCGGCGCGCCACTGCGCCACATCGTCAACTAATACAGCCCAGCCGGTCAGGCCAACGCGGCTGTTGTTGCTGTGCTCGGCAAATGCCTCGGTCAGCGGAAATTCCGCTCGGCTTTCCAACCCTTGATAAGCCAGCTTGACCAGCACGGCGTTGTTGCCGGCGCCAATCTTGCGGTAGATGCCCAGCCAGTCGGCGCCTATCTTGTTGTTGACCGAATCCAGCAGCGCATGCAGGTTGACCAGCGCGGCGGTCGTATCGGCGGTTTCCGCGCCCAAGATCACGCGCAGGTCGTAAGGCGTCTCATCCAGCTCGTCGATCAGCGAGCAGCTGCCGCCCTCGCCCAGCTTGGGCACCTGATAACGATACAGATCTCGGCGCGGCGCCGGCTTGTTGACGGCAATCACCGCCTGCAACGTCATCACCGCGATCTGCAGTTCCGTGACATCGAGTTTCAGGGCTTGTTCGCGCAGATAGTCGGTCAACTGGCTTGCGGGTATCATCAAGGGCGCTCCTGGGCTGCGGCGCGTCGTGCAACGCGCTTGAATTGCGAAACGCAACAGGATAACAAACCCGGCCACGCTTCGCCATTTCGCCACTTTATATCGTAATGACCGCCATTCATATCCGCCAACCCGCGCTCATCATCAAAGCCGGCCGCCGCGCCCGGCAATTGCTGCAAGACGGCCTGCGGCCGGACCAAGTCGCCATCCTGCCCGGCGCGGCCGGCGGCCCCAAGGCAGTGGGCATGACCGGGCTGGATCAGGCGGTGTTCCGCTGGCTGGAACAGGCGCCGCGCGAGCGCGAGCTGGTGGGCGCCTCGATCGGCGGCTGGCGCTTCGCCTGCGCCATGCAGCCCGATCCGGCCGCCGCGTTGGCCCGGCTGGCGCAGCGCTACACCGAGGAAACCTACCATCCCGCCATCACCATCGCCCAGATCACCGCGCAAACCCGGCAGATGCTGCGCGATATCCTGGGCGAGGGCGGGATGGAAAACATCCTGAGCCATCCCCACTACCGGCTCAGCTTGCTGCTGGTGCAATCGCACGGGCTGGCCAACCGCGAGGACAAGGCCGCGTTATTGGCCGGGCTGGCCGTGGCGGCGGCGCTGAACGCGCTATCCCGCCCGTTGATCCGTTACAGTTTCCACCGGGTGATCTGCCATGACGCGCGCAGCAGTCTGCGCTTTCAGCCGCAGGATGCCATCCCCACCCGCCTGCACGCCTTGCATGCCGGCAATCTGGAAGCCGCGCTGATGGGCACGGTGGCCATCCCGGGCGTGCTGCAAGGCGTCCAGTTGCCGGACGCGCCGCCAGCCATCTACCGCGACGGCGGGCTGACCGATTACCACATCGACTTCCCCTTCGCCCACGGCGATGAGATCGCGCTGTATCCGCACTTCACCGACCGCATCGTGCCGGGCTGGTTCGACAAGACCCTCCCGTGGCGCAAACCCAGCGCGGCGAATCACGCCAATACCGTGCTGCTGGCGCCGTCGCGGCCCTACCTGGCCGCCCTGCCCGGCCGCAGACTGCCGGATCGCAGGGATTTTCGCCGCTATCTGGGCCGGGACGAGCTGCGCCGCCAGCACTGGCGCACCGCCACCGCGGAGAGCCAACGCCTGGGCGACGCGTTTCTGGAATGGCTGGAGATGCCTGCCACCATTGAGGTTCAGCCTTTGTAATCAAAAAAGCCGGGCGAACCCGGCTTTGACTGATTTCAGGCACCCGACAGCGTCAGCCCGCCTGCGCCCAGCACTGATCTTCCGGCACATTGCGCGGCGTGGCATTCAGCTCCACCACCACATCGCGGGACTGCGCGCCCTTGCTGACGCGCACGGTCATCTTGTCGCCCACGCCGGGTTGATCGGCATCGCGGCGGTAGTTGAACGCCCCCCACTCCGCCACCTGGGCGCGGCCCAATTGCGGGCCTTGCACCAGCTGATAGCGCTCCACCCCACCCACGCCCTGCAGCTGGCCGCGCAGGCAGCGCACCGGGCTGCCATAACTGGTCTTGGCCAAGCCCAACTCCCCCGGCTGCGGCGGCTGCGGCTTAGCGTCGCCCGCCGGACCCAGCGGACCTTCGCAGCGCAAGGCGGCGGTCTTGCGCTTGAAGTCGTAGTCGGTGGCGGCGCAATTGGCGGCAAGCAGATTATTCAGGCCGCCGGTTTTCACCAGGCTCTGCAAGGCGCCGTCCAGCACGCGGTCCAGCTCCTGCCGCGCCTGCGTGGTATTGGCCGCGTTCAGCGGCAGCGACCCCGTGCACTCGAAACGGCGCAGCGCGCTATCCTTGCCGTCCGCCCACACCTGGCAGCCTACCGGCAGCGAGCGGCGCATCGCCGCCTCTACGGCGGCGGCGTCGCCGGTTTGCCATTTATCGGCAGCCAACCAGTCCACGCCTTCCGTGGTGGAGGTATTGCCCAGTTGCCCGGTCTGCGCCAGCTTCACCTGCTGGTCGACATAGCTGCGGAAACCGGACACCAAGGCGGCATCGCCGCCCATGTCGCGCACCAGCGCGTCGAAGCGTTTGACGTCGTCCGCGCGCAAGGCGGACAGGATGTCGGCGATCTTGCCCGGCTGCTGCTGGTTCAGATAATAAAACCACAGCGCGGAATGGCTGTAGAAATCCCAGCCGTCGCTATAGCTGGAGCGCATGATGCGGGACGGCTCCAGGAAGCTGCCCGGCCAGCCGCCCGCCACCACGTCCACCACATGGCCGCGCACCTTGATGCCATCGCGCGAGGTGCTCCAGGCCATGAACTCGGCAAAGCCTTCGTCATACCACGGCATGCGGCGATCGTCGCGGTAGAACTCTGACGTGCCCCACATGCCAGGCTGGATGAAACGTCCGGACAGATAGTGCACATACTCGTGGCGCACCAGCTCTTCCAGCGTCAGGTAGCTTTCCTTCGGCACTTCGCGCTGGAAGGTGTAGAAGGTGCCGTCTTTTTCGATATAGATGCCGCCATTATCGGTGGACAGCTCATTCAGCAGGCCCTGGAAGCGCTGGTAGTCGGTCTTGGTGCCATAGATCACCATGCGCAGCTTGGCGTTGCCGTCATCGGGAACCGGATTGCTGGTGCCGGCCACGCGGAACAGTTGGGTCTGCACCTGTTTCATGGCGTAATACAGCGGCTCGACATCGGCCAGACTCAGCGGCGTTTCGAATACCAGATTGCCGTTATCGAAGCTCCAGCGATTGGGGAACAGATGCGCGCGCAGCTCCTGCTCGGCCTGGCAGATGCCGTAGCGCTCGCAGGGCGTCTTGCCCATCTTTTTCAGCGCATACACGGCCTCGGCCCAGGCCGCGCCATACTTCTCTCCTTTCAGATGCTCGGCCACCGCAGTTTCGGCCAGGGGCGCGGTGCGCGGATACTGCATGAAGCGGCCGGTTTCGCGCAGCGTGTTCAGGAACATCTGCTCATCGGCAAAGGCCGATTGACCGGCGCGCGTCAGCCCTGCCAGGCTGGCCACCAAGCCATCGAGCTGCCCCTGCTCCACTTTCTGCGCAAAGTCGGGCTGGTAGTGCATATTGAACAGCAGGGTCTGCATCGGATGCAGCGCGGAGCGCGCCCAGTTGTCCTTGACTGCGGCGTTGTAACGGCCAAAGAAACGGCCCAGCAGCGGCAGCGCGTAATCGGCCTTGCGCACCGAGTCGGCCAGGATCATGGTTTCCGCCACGCTCTGCCGCGCGTCGCGCTCGCGATACCAGTCATCGGCATCGCCGCCGCCATCCAGCGCCTTGACATTCCACAGAGCCGCATTGGCCGCCATCGCCTCCACCACCTGCATTACCGGCCTATCCACCTCCGGACCGTAATCGCCGACCTCCTGAGCATGGCTGTATTGCAGGAAATAGCCGGCCTTGAGGAACACCGCCAGCGGCCACAAGCCATTGGCGTTTTGGCCGTCCCAATTGGCCGCGCGCGTTCGCGCTTCGGCCGCCGCCAGCTTCATATTGGCCGGCGATACCGCGCGGTAACTCAGCGCGTCCGCCTGGAACAAGCGGTTGACGCAAGTGCCGTCCACGCTGGCCACGTAGCGCACCAAGTCCTGGCCGGACAGCTGGCCGAACCTGGCTTCATCGCAGTTGGCATACTGCGGCGCAAGCAGCTTGCCGCGGGCTGCCGCCCGCGCCGACTGGCCTTGCGGACCTTGAACCCGAGCGGGCGGCTGGGCGCTGCCCTCCGCCGGCGCCGCCGGCGGCAGGCCATGCGGATAGTCAGGCTTTTCCGACAAGGCGGGAGAGTGGGAGGAATAGCGCGCTGCAGGCTGATTGGCTTGCGGCGCCGGCTGGCTGGACGAACGCTGCTGGCCGCCATCAGTAGCGACGCAAGCGGACAAGGCGACTGCGATCACGGAAAGCCCCCAAGCCCGATACCGGCGGGGAGAGAGATTGGTTTTCATTGACTCATCCATTTTTAAAATGACGAAAGCTAATGCCATTCGCAATTAAAATCATAATGGATTAGATGGATATTGAATATTGTGTTTAAGGTCAGGTTTTAATCTTAAACAAAGAAATGAAAGCGGTAATTTTCACAGGCACGTGCTTGGCGGGAAAAACAGGCGCCCAATGTCTTGGACATCTACTGCCTGCGCATGCATTTCGCGGCGGTGATGCTATCGGCACGCCGGGCGTGGTTTCCGTCGCCAGGGAAGCCACCAAGTGGCCGCTGCTGTTGATCCTGGTGGCGGTCAGCATGTGGACGCTGTCCCGCACGCCGATGCTCAAGGTGCTGGTTCGCAAAGCCTGACGCAGACAAAGAATGCAAAAAAAGCCGCTTTGCGCGGCTTTTTTGTGGATGAGGACAGGGATCAGTGGCGCGCTTCGCGCACTGCCGCCACCACGTCGTAATCAAACAGCTGGTTGATGTCGTCTTCGTCGAACACATAATGCTGGTTGCAGTAATCGCAGACGATTTCCACGCTGCCCTGCTCCACCACCACTTCGCCGACTTCCTGGCCGCCCAGCATGGTCAGCATATTGCTGACGCGCTCGCGCGAGCAATTGCAGCTGAAGCTGACGCCCTCCTGCTCGAACACGCGCACCTCTTCCTCATGGAACAGACGGTGCAGTATGTCCTCGGCGCCCAAGCCTAGCAATTCATCCGCCTTCAGCGTGCGGCCCAGCGTCTGGATGCGGTTCCAGCCTTCGGCTTCGCCATGGCCTTCCGGCAGGCGCTGCAGCAGCATGCCGGCGGCAGTGCTGTCGTTGCTGGCCAGCACCAGCGCGGTGTCCAGCTGCTCGGAACGCAGCATGTAGTTTTCCAGCATCTGGCCGACGGAATCACCCTCCAGCGCCACAATGCCTTGCCAGGTCTGGTTCTTGTCCAGGCGGGGCTCCAGCGTCAGCACAAATTTGCCGCCCTCGCCCAAGAGTTCGCTCAGCGGCTTATTCGCCAGCTCGCCGTCCCATTTGGCCGTGGCGCGCACGGTGCGGTCGTTGTTGCACTCCACCACCGCCAGCTTCAGCGCGCCGGTGCCGTGGATTTGCAGAATCAGCGTGCCATCGAATTTCAGATTGGCAGCCATCAGCACCGAGGCGGCCATCATCTCGCCCAGCACGGTTTTCAAAACCGGCGGATAGGAACGGCGGCTCAGCACCTGCTGCCAGGCGCCGTCCAGCCTCACCAGCGCGCCGCGGACCGGCGCGCCGTCAAACAGGAATCGTTGCAGTTTGTCGTGTTGGTTCATGCTCATGCTTCCTTGGCCGCGGCGGCGGCCAGCTCAACGGTATAGACGGTCATCGGCAGCGAGGAGCTGACGTCGAATTCGCAGCCGGCGCGCACGCCGATCTCGGCGATTTCCTTGGCCGTCAGGTCCTGGTCGTACACCGCGTACATCGCCCCCATGGCGAACTTGCGGCCGGAGCCTATGGCCCAGACGCGGGAGAACTCATAGATCTCGCGCATCGGATAGACGCCAAAAATGCCGTGCCGATTGGCGATCACCACCATCATCTGGCTGGATTCGTACGGATCTTCTTCATCCTCTTCCGGCCGCAGATAGAAGGCGTCCTTCAATTTGGGATGCAGCTTGCGGAAGGTTTCGAAGATGCCCTGGCGGCTGCTCAGGTCCTTCTTTTTCAGATCGGCCAGCGCCCGCTTCAGCACCAGGTCGTGCGCGGCGGAACCGGACACCGCCAGATAGCTGTCGCCATGCTGGAAGATCTTGTCATGGAAACAATCGTACGGCGCCAGCAGTTTCTGGTCGTCGCCGAAAGTCGTCTGGCTGTCTGCGGCAATAGCGATCTGATTGCCCTTGCGTACGGCCACGATGGTTGTCATGCGGCTTACCTTGCTCTTGTTGCGGGCCATTCGGCCCCATCCGCTCACAGATAGGGGCGATTTGCGGTTTTTCCACCGCAGCGCGCGCCAAAACCGCCAAATATACCATAGCGCCGCCTCCCGCTCCATGCCGCGCTCAGGGCTCTACGCCAACACGCTCCACCTGCATGGGCGCGGTCGCGCCAGGCAGCCAGCGCTGATAAAGCTTGCGAAAGCTGCCGTCGCGCTTGAGATCGCGCAACGTCTGTTCCCAAGTCAGAATGGTGGCGCGGTCGGTCCCGCGGGAAAAAGCCAAGTAGAGATCAATTTTTTCCAAAGGCTGCAGCAGCTCGATTTCCTCCACCGGCAGCCCGGCCTTGCGCATCACCTTGTCAACCACGCTGTCGCCCTCCGACCACATCGACACGCGGTTGGCGTGCAACAGCAACGCGGACTGCACCGGATCGGCGCTCTCCACGATATTCTTGAATCCATGCTGCTTGGCCACCGCCAGGAAAATGCTGCTGCGAAATGCCGTCACCGGCTGCAGCTGCAGCTTGTCGCCCAGGCGTCGCAGCGCCTCCGCCTCGCCCTTGCGGCAATAGAGATTGATCTCCGACGCCGCCACCGGGCCGACCATGGTCATCAGCTTTTCCCGCTCGACCGTGCGGCCCAGCACAAACAGCAGCACATTGGGCCGCGTCAGCAAGAAGTTATAGGCACGCGCCCATGGCAGCAATTTCACCGGCTGGTCCTGATGCAGGCGATGTTGAATCTGGTTGACCAGATCCACCGCCATCCCCTTCACCTCGCCGCCGTCTTCAAAACTGATGGGCGGCCACTCATCGGTATAAATGGACAAAGGCTCCAAGGCGCGGGCGGGCGCCATCGCCCACAGCAGGGCCAAGCCTGACAAGAGACGAATCAGCATGAAACGCTCATCCTTATACGGGTTTTTCTCAGCATAATCGCCAGACACCCGTTCCGCCTCCTTCGATCTAACACGAATCAAAATCCCGGGCTAAGCCACTGTTAACTCAACACTTTTGGACAGGAATATTTGTACAGGAATAGCGGTTCTTACTTATAAACAAGCGGCCTACAGACGGATATCATGCAATGGCAAAGTTCAGCCCGCCAATGCCTACAGGGCCAGGCGGAGACCCCTTTCGTAAAGGTGAGTGCCATGCTTGACAGCAAACTGGAACTGGATGAACCACTGGAATGCATCCTGCAACGTCCCTTGACCGGCTTTGAGAAACAACAACTCAAAGACAAGCAGCAAATGTCCAGCAATGAGGCATTTGATGGCGATGAGGATGCAGCGGAATCCCACCCCATGCGCAAACGCCTGAAGGATATGGCGATGATGCAGGTGGTGCATGTTGATTATCCGCCGCATGAGAGCCGCAAAACGCTGATTGAGATTCCAATCGGCGCCAAAACCGCCTGAACCCGACACGCCAATCGAAAAGGCCCCATCCAGTAGATGGGGCCTTTGGTTTGCTGCCAAATGCGGCAAGTCCATCGAGCCGCACAGGTTTGCCGCCACCGATAAGCGCGTCGGCTTACGCGCCGGCCTGCATCCGCTGGCCCGCGGGCAGCAGCCGGCGCAACTCGCGCCACATGATTGCCATGACCAGCATGCCCAACAACAGGTTGACCAAGGGCATCGCCAGCCAGACGCCGTCCAGCCCCATCAGCAAGGGCAGCAGGCCAAGCGACGGCAATAACAAAATGGTCTTGCTTACCGTGATGCCCAAGGCCAGCCGTGTCATGGCCATCGCCTGCAGGACAGTGCATCCCACCACCACCAGACCATCCAGCGGCATGGCCAGCAGATGCAATTGCAGCGCGCGGCTGCCCGCTTCGATCAGCTCGGCGCTGCCATCGCTGTACCAGCTGGCGATGGCGGCCGGAAAAGCCTGCACCGCAGCCAGCGCCGCCAGGCCAATCGCCATGCACACTTTCAAACCATGCTGCAGCGCGGCGCGGACACGCTCCGGCTGCCCGGCCCCAGTGGCATGGCCAAGCAAAGGCTGCATGCCCACCGCCAGGCCGTGAATCACCAGCACGAACAGGGACTCGGTATACCCCGCCACCGCATAGGCCGCCACGCTAAGATCATTGCCCCATTGCAGCAGCTGATAATTATGCGCGTACAGCAGCACGGCCAGATTCAGCTCCATCAACAGGCTAGGCGCGCCCAGCGCAATCACCGGCCATAAGGCGCGCCAGTCCGGGGCCAACGCGCGCAAGCGCAGACGCAATCCGGCATGGCGAGTGAAGAAATAGCCCAAGCCAAGGGTCAGCACCACGCCTTCGGCGATCAAGGTGCCGATAGCCGCGCCTTCCAGCCCCATCGCCATCAGACCGACAAACACGTAATCCAGCAAAATGTTCAGCAAGGCGCCCAGCGTGGTCAATACCGTGGCCAAGCCAGGCCGGCCATCATTGCGCACCAGATAGGTGACGAGCATCTGCCCCATGGTCAGCACTGCGCCGCTGAGCATCCACCACAGATACGGATAAGCCTGCTCCCTCACCTCTGCCTGCCCATCCGCGCGCAGCCAGCCCAACAGCACATCGATATTGGGCAGGCCAAACAGCGGAATCAGCGCGCCAAACAGCGCCAGCAGCAGCAAGGCGGCCAACAGCGCGCCGCGCGCGCCCGCCATGTCGCCCGCCCCTTGGCGGATCGCGATGCGCGTGGCCACGCCCATGCTGATCATCGCGCCCAGACCCACCTGCAGCATCACCATCGGATAGGCCAGGTTGATCGCGGCCAGGCCATGGCTGCCGACATAGTGGCCGACAAACACGCCATCGATCACGGCGTACAGTCCGGTCACCAGCATGCCGGCAACGGAAGGGATGGCATAGCGCCAGAACAGTTTGGAGACGGGCAGCGTATCTAGATCGCGGGTATGCACGTTCGACATAACAGACATAAAGCATGAGAAAACGCGATTTTATCATTTAATCAATCATGCGTGATTAATTATTTTCCGGCACAATGTTCCCACAAAGAAAACAATGGAAACGGTATGGCGCGCAAAACCAAGGAAGACTCTCAAAAAACCCGGGACGCGATCCTCGACGGCGCGGAGCGGGTGTTTCTGGCCAAAGGCATCGCCAATACCACCATGGCGGAAATCGCAGACGCCGCCGGCGTATCGCGCGGCGCGGTGTACGGCCATTACGACAACAAGCTGCAGGTATGTCAGGCCATGATAGATCGCGCCTTCGCGCTGGACGCGCTGCGATTCCCCGCCCAGCGCGGCTCCGCCTGCGACACCTTGCTGGCCGCCGGCTGCTACTACCTGGCGCAGTTCCTGGAGCCGGGCTCGCCGCAGCGGGTCAGCCAGATTCTCTACCTGAAGTGCGAACAAATCGAAGAGAACCGCAGCGTGCTGCGGCGGCGCGAGATGGCGGACAGGCTCACCATGCACTACACGCGGCGGCAATTGCGCCGCGCCATCGCCCAAGGCGAACTGCCCGCGACGCTGGACGTGGGACTGACCGCGGACTATCTGGTTTATCTGTTCACCGGCTTATATGAATTGCTGGAAAACGGGCCGGCCACGCTGCCGCGCTGCGAACGCATCCTGCGCGGCGCGCTGGAAGGGCTGCCGCACGCCGCCAGCCTCAGAGCGCCTATTCCACATGACGGCGGAAGCACCACAGCGCCAGGCTCAGCGTGACCAGCGCGATCAGCCACAGCGGCAGCAGCCAAGGCCAGGCGTCGGCAAAGCCGTATCCCTTCAAGAATGTCCCTTTGAGAATGGGGATGAAGTAGCTGAGGGGGTTGATCCGCGCCAGCCATTGCAGCGCTTCGGGCATGTTTTCGATCGGCGAGACATAGCCGGACAGGATGACCGCCGGCACCATGAACGAGAACACGCCCAGAAAAGCCTGCTGCTGGGTGCGCGACAGGGAAGAGATGAACAGGCCGACGCCGGCCAGCGCCAGGCCATAGCTGGCCATGCTGAGCAGCAGCAAGGCCATCGAGCCGTCGAACGGCACGCGGTACACCCATGCCGCCGCCAGCGCGATCAGGGTGCCTTGCAGCAGCGCCACCAGAATGCCGGGCACCGCCTTGCCGGCCATGATGTAGGCCGGCGTCAACGGCGATACCAATAGCTGGTCGAAGGTGCCCTCCTCGCGCTCGCGCGCCACCGACAGGGCGGTCACGATCAGGCAGCCTATGGTGGTGATGATGGCCACCAGGCTGGGCAGCACATGCCATTGATATTCCAGATTGGGATTGTAGAGGTTGCGCACCGCCAGCTGCGGCATGGGGCCGTCGCGCTCGGCCTGATAGCCCGCCACGATTTGGCCAATATAAGCGCTGGCGATCTGCCCGCTGTTGGAACGCCGCCCATCGACGATCACCTGCAGCGGCGCGCTCCGCCCGGACGCCAGCGCGCGCGAGAAATCCTGCGGAAACACCACCGCCAGCAGCGCGCACTGCCGGTCTATGCAATCGCGCAGCTCGGGCAGGCTATGCACCGGCACCACATGATCGAAGGTGGCGCTGACGGCCAGCCGTTTCACCAATTCCTGCGATGCCGCGCCGGCATCCTGGTTGTACACCGCCAGGCTGGCATGCTTGACCTCCAGCGTGGCGGCAAACGGAAACACCACCAGCTGCAATAGCACCGGCACCACCAGCAACAGCCGTTCCTGGCGATTGCCCATGATGGTCTGCAGTTCCTTGACGATCAGCCACAGCAAGCGTTGCCACATGGCATCAATCCAGCGTTCGTCTAGTCTTGCGCACGGTCTGCCCCAGCCAGAACGCGCCCAGCGCGATCAGGCTGGCCGCGTTGAACCACAGCAGCGACGGGATCACGCCGGCCTGGAACAGCGTCTGCAGCGTGCTGGCGAAATAGCGCGCCGGCAGGATGCGGGTCAGCCACTGCAAGGGCAGCGGCATGCTGGAAATCTCGAACACAAAGCCGGACAACATCAGCGCCGGCAGATAGCCGGCGGTCAGCGCCGCCTGCGCCGCGTCAAACTGGGTGCGCATCACCGTGGACAGAAACAATCCCATCCCCAAGGCATTGGCCAGGAACAAGGAGGACATCAGCCACAGCAGCCACAGCGGCCCGCGGAACGGCACCTGCATGACAAACACCGCCACCAACAGGCACAACAGCATGGCGGCGATGCCCAGCACGTAATACGGCAGTATCTTGGACAATAACAGCTCTGTGCGGCTGACCGGCGTGGACAGCAGCGCCTCCATGGTGCCGCGCTCCCATTCGCGCGCCACCACCAGCGACGACAACAGCGCGCCGACAATGGTCATGACGATGGCGATGGTGCCGGGCACCAGAAAGTTGGGGCTCTCCGCGCTGGGGTTGAACCAGACGCGCTGCTCAATCTCTATGGCCGGCGGCGGCGCCCGCCCATGCTCGTCCGCTTCCGCCTGCTGCCACTGCAGCCAGGCGCCCTGCGCATAGGCGGCGACGAAATTGGCGGTATTGGGTTCTGCGCCGTCCGTCAGCAGCTGTATCGTGCCGCTGCGCCTCTGCCAGTTGCGCGAAAAATCGTTGGCGATGATCACCGCGCCGCGTATCTTGCCATGCGCCAGCATTTCATCGAGCTCCGCCCGGTTTTTGACCGGCTTCACCTCGAATGACGGCGTGGCATGGAAAGTGGCCGCCAGACTTTGCGCGGCGGCGCCGCCATCCTGGTTCAGCAGACCCAGGCGGATATGGGCCGAATCCAGATTCACCGCGTAACCGAGGATGAACAGCAAGGCCACCGGCAGGATGAAGGCGATCAGGATGCTGCTCGGATCGCGCACGATCTGGAAGCTCTCCTTGCGGCACAAGGCCCATAGTCTGCGCCAGTTCATCGATCCGCCTCCTCGACCAACTGGATGAAGGCATCCTCCATCGTCGGATTGGGCCTGGCTGAACTGGCAACGCTGGCCTTCAGCGCATCCGGCGTATCCAGCGCCAGCAGCTTGCCGCGATAGACCAGGGCGATGCGGTCGCAATATTCCGCCTCGTCCATGAAGTGGGTGGTCACCAGCACGGTGACGCCCTTCTCCGCCAGGCCATTGATATGCGTCCAGAATTCGCGCCGCGTCACCGGGTCCACGCCTGAGGTCGGCTCGTCGAGGAACAACAAGGGCGGCTCATGCATCACCGCGCAGGCCAGCGCCAGCCGCTGCTTGAAACCCAGCGGCAGCGTGGCGGCCACCGCGTCCATATACGGCCCCAGGCCGAACACTTGCTCCATTTGTCCGACTTTTTCCTTCTGCGCCTTGCCGGACACGCCATAGACGCCGGAGAAGAACATCAGATTGCGCCGCACCGTCAACTGGGCATACAGCGAAAACTTCTGCGCCATATAGCCCAGCTGCTGCCGCGCCGCGGTGGGGCTGGCTTTCAAATCCAGCCCCATCACCAGCGCCTGGCCGCTGCTCGGTTTGAGCAGGCCGCACTCCATCTTGAAGGTGGTGGACTTCCCGGCGCCATTCGGCCCCAGCAGGCCGAACACCTCTCCGCGCCGCACGGCGAAGCTGACATTATCCGTGGCGTAGAAATCGCCAAAGCGCTTGGTCAGCCCCCGCGCCTCGATCACCGCCTCCTGATGATGGACAGGCACTGGCGGCATCACCGCGGCCAGCACCGAATCGCCGCCCGGCCCGCCGCCCAGCAGGCTGATGAAGGCATCCTCCAGCCGCGGCGGCGCGGCCTGCAGCGCGGCGTCCGGACCGGCATCGGCCAGTCGCAAATCCGGCCAGCGATTTTCATCGCGCAGCAACAGGCGCAAGCCGCTGCCTTGTATCGTGCCGTCCATCAGTTCAGGCTGTCGCAACAGCCGCTGCAAGAGCTGACGACGGTTGCCGGCAATGCCGGACAAGCTTAGACAGCGGCCGGCCAGTGGCTGGATCAGCTCGGCCGGCGGGCCGCCGGCGCGGATGCGGCCATGGTCCATCAGATAGACCACGTCGCAGGCCTCTGCCTCGTCCAGATACGCGGTGCTCAACAATATGGCGATGCCTTCGGCCGACAGCGCGCGGATCAGCTTCCATAGCTCGCGGCGCGAGATCGGATCCACGCCGACGCCCGGCTCGTCCAGCAGCAGCACCCTGGGCTTGCCCAGCAGCGCGCAAGCCAGGCCCAGCTTCTGCTTCATGCCGCCGGACAGCTTCCCCGCGTAGCGGCCGGTGAACGGCGCCAGGTCGGTCAGCGCCAGCAGGCGCTGGAATTCCCCGCTCTTGTCCTGGGCGCCCACCTCGCGCAACTCGGCGTACAGGTCCAGGTTTTCCTGCACCGTCAGGTCTTCGTACAAGCCGAATTTCTGCGGCATATAGCCGATGCTGCGCCGCAAGGCGTCGGCGTCGGCTTGCGGGTCAAGCCCCGCCACCCGGGCCGACCCGCCGCTGGGCGACAGCAAACCGGCCAGCATGCGCAAGAGCGTGGTCTTGCCCGCGCCGTCCGGCCCCACCAGCCCGGCGATGCAGCCCGCTGGAATCTCCAGGGCCACCTCCGCCACCGCGTCCATGCTGGCGCCGGGAAAGCGCTTGGCCAGCTTTTCGGCGCGGATGGCGGCGATCATGACGCCAGCCTCACCGTCACGGGCATGCCATGGTTCAGGCCGGCGTCGGCGTCGCTCACCACCACGCGGATGCGGTAGACCAAGGAGGTGCGCAGATCGACGGTTTCGACTGACTTGGGCGTGAATTCGGCGGTCGGCGAAACAAAGCCGACCACGCCGTGATAGCGCTTGTCCGGGTGGCTGTCGCTGGCAATCGTCACCTTGGTGCCTGAAGAAAAACGTCCCAGCTGGCTTTCCGTTACATAGGCGCGTACCCACACCGGCTGGCGCAGCGACAGATTGAACGCCGGCGCGCCTACCTGCACCAGGCTGCCGACCTCCACCGCCCGCGTCAGAATGATGCCGGCGCTGGGCGATTGCAGGCTGGCGTCCCGCAGGGCCAGCCGGGCGGCGGCCAGATCGGCGCGCGCCTGTTTCAGCTGGGCGTCGGACTCGGCGATTTCCTCCGGCCGGTAACCTCTGGCCAGCAATTTCCACTGCTGCTGGGCCGCATCGCGCTGGGCTTGCGCCTGATCGCGCTGCGAGCGGGCGGTTTCCAACAGCTGCTGGCTGCTCGCGCCATCCGGCGTCAGCCTGCTTTGCCGCCGATATTCGCTTTCCGCCTGGACCAGCGCCGCCTTGGCCGCTTCCAGCCTGGCCCGCGCCTGGGCGATGTCCTCGCTGCGGTTGCCTTTGTGGATCAGCGCGTTGCGCGCCGCCAGGGCCGCCTCGTTGGCGATGGCCGCGTTCAGGCTGTTGCGCAACGGTTCGACATCCAACTGAGCGAGTATCTGCCCCGGCTGCACCTGGTCGCCTTCGTCCACCAGCACTTTGGCCAGACGGCCGGACACCCGGAACGACAGCGTCACGTCGCGGATGTCCACATTGCCGTACAGAGTGGACTGGCGCGCCGCCTCCGCCGCGCGTTGGTAGAGGTAGTAAGCGGTTCCGCCCGCCGCCAGCAGCAATAAGGCCAACGCCGCCATCCAACGCTTGCGCATGGTTACTCTCCCATTCTGGTAATGCCGGCCAGCGCCCAGGCCAGGCGTTGCCGCGCCGCCGGAATATCCGCCATCCAGCGCTGGAGCTGCCTCGCCTGCTGCGGCAGCCAATCGCAGGCAGCCAGCGGGCCCCGCGCCAACAGCAAGGGCAGCCCGATGGCCGAGACCAAGTAGCACAGCAGTTGCGGCGGCGGCGCGTCTACCAGGCGCCCCTGGCGCTGGGCCCGGGCCAGCAATACCAACAGCAAACGCATATGGCGCGACGGCAGCCGCAGCAAAAACGCTTGCGCCGCCGGCTCGCCGGCCAAAGCGTCCGCCGCCAGATGGCTGGCGAAACCGGCATGTGCGGCCGCCAGTTGCAGCAGCTGTTCGATGACGTCGCGCAAGCGCGCCAGGGCATCACCCGGCTGCCGCAGACGGGCCGCCTGGCGCAGCTGCCGGTAGATAGGCGCGTACCACAGCTCGACCAGTTCGGTGACAAAGCGTTCGCGGTTGCCGAAGTGATAAACGAAGCTGCCTGGATTCACCCCAGCGGCGGCGGCCACCTCGCGCACCACCAGGCCCCGCAGGCCGGTGCGCCGCACCATGTCCAGACCCTGGCTCAGCAGGCGCTGTCGGGTATCGCCGGATTTTTTCGAGGCATCCATGGCTGACTTATACGACTGTATAAATCAGTCCGCAATCGAATCTACTCAATATGCTTGGAAAAATCGACGCCATCTGCGCAAACGCAACAACTCAGAAAGTTTTGCTCATCAGAAAGCCGGCGCCGAACCACAGGCCAACCGTCATCAGCGGTTCGGCCATCTTGGGGCCCAGCAACATCAGCGGCGCGCGGAAACGCACCCGCACCGGCCACAATAGCGGAATGCCCGCCGGGGTCAGCCAGTCGCCTACCAGATGCGAGGCGTAGCCGACGCACAGGCCCAGCACCAAAGGCATGGCGTGACCCAGTCGGACACCCCACTCGTGCAGGCAGGCGGCGCTGGCGTAGAACACGCCCACCACGGCCAGCAGACTGTGGGTGATGCCGCGATGGCCAAACAGATAGGCCACCGGGCGGGAGAGGAAGGGAATGCGCCGGCCCAGCCAGCTCTTGGGATGGTCGATATCCGGCAGCAGCGAGCCGGCCAGGCCGCCGGCCAGCAGCAATGCCGCCATCAGCGGCGGCGCATGCAAGACCAGCGCGGCGGCCACCGCGCAGAACGCGCCAAACGCGACATGCGTGGCCACCATCATGCGGCTACCCTGCCGCTTTCTCTCATTGCCATTTCCATACTGCCCCTGCGGCATGTTGACATCCCTTGCTACCGACCGCACATGCCGCCATCGCATCACCTGGCCCATCGCCTTGCGCGACGAGCGGGCGCCATGCTACTGCCGTCCGGCTGCAGATGCAAAAAAACTTGCCGAATAGTCTTCTCAAAGCCCGCATCCTATGCAAATGGCGTCGATAGCAGCAGCTGACGAGCGTCACATCGGCTTTGCGAAAACAAAAGCCGGCTGGCTCGCGCCATCCGGCTTCATCACACTGCCCCGCCAGGAAATTCCGCTGCGCTACACCTGGAATTGCGCAACAGACGAACGCAGGCTGCCCGTCACCTCCTCGATGCGCTGTATGCTTTCCGAGGCCTGGGTGGCGGCCACGGCGTTGCCGGACGCCACCTGGGCGATCTTCTCCACGTGCCGCGCGATGTCCTGGCTGGCCGTGCCCTGCTCCTGCAGCGCGTGCGAGATGTCGTTGACCACCTGCACCACCTGGCTGGCGCTGCCGTGTATGCGCTGGATCAGCTCGCCGCCCTGCTCCGCCAGTTCCAAACCGGTGCGGACCCGCGCCACCGTCTCGCTCATATTCTGCCGCGACAGGTCGGAACTGGCCTGAATTTCGCTGATCATCTCCGCGGTTTGCTCCGTAGCCTTGGCCGTGCGCTCGGACAGCTTGCGCACCTCATCCGCCACCACGGCGAAGCCGCGGCCGGTCTCGCCGGCCCGCGCCGCCTCGATGGCGGCGTTCAGGGCCAGCAGATTGGTCTGGTCGGCGATGTCCTTGATCACTTGCATGATGCTGGAAATGGTGGACGTCTTGCTCGCCAGCTCGGCGATGGCGGCTTCCGTCATGTCTACCGTCTCGCTGATGCCCTGCATCTCCGCCACGGCCTTGGCGATGACCTCGCTGCCGGAGGCGGACAGCTGGCCGGAACCCTGCGACACGGTGCGCGCGTCCACCGCATGCTGGGCGATGTGGTTGATGCTGACGGTCAGCTGCTCCACCGACGCCGCCATGGCGGCCGCGCCCTCGCTCTGGCCCTGCGAGTTGTCCGCCACCATGCGGGCGCCGCCCACCACGTCGGCGTTCAGGCGGCCCAGCTCATCGGCATCGCGCATGATCTCGCCGACCAGCCGCCGCAGCTGCCCCTGCATCTCGCGGATATTCGACAGCAGACTGTCGCGGTCGCCCTCCGCCAGCGTGATCTCGCGGTCCAGCTTGCCGGCGGCGATTTCGCGCACGATGGCGGCCGCTTCGGACGGCTCTGCGCCGAGTTCGCGCATCACGCTGCGATACACCCACCAACCCAGCGACAGGCTTACTACCATAAACAGCAGCACCTGCCCGCCCACGCTCAAGAGCTGGCTCAACAGCACCGCGTTGACATCATCCAGATACAAACCGGTGCCGATGATCCAGCCCCAGCGCGGCGTGGCCTGGAAGTAAGCCATTTTCGGCTGCGGCTGGGCCACCCCGGGCTTGGCCCAAACATACTGCACATAGCCCTTGCTGCCGCCGTCCCGCACAGCCTGCTCGAACAGCGCGCCGATATCGGCCCCGGCCCCGTCCTTGACGCCGTGCATATTGCGGCCCACCAGCTTGGGATTCATGCCATGGGCCAGCCATTTCAGGTCCTTGTCCAGCGCGAAGAAATACTCGTTGCCGTCAAACCGCAGGCGCGTCAGCTCCTGCAGCGCCAGGCGCTGCGCCTCCGCCTCGGGCACCAGGCCGGCGGCCGCTTGCGCCTCATGCCGCGCCACCAGACTGTTCACGGTCTCCACCTGGCTGCGCAGCAAGTCGCGCCGATCAGACAGCATTTGCTGGCGCAACGCGTTCATCAGCAAAGCGCCCAGGATGCACACCAGCACGATGGCGCCTATGGTCTGCAGCAACAAGCGTCTTTTCAGGGAAATGGTTCTCGCCATTGCTCCGTCCGGTTTGTAAGAAAAACAGAACAATAACCCAGTCAATTATTCAATTTCAATATTTACTGCCGATTTATTGATTATTGTCATTTACCTTTTACAGACCAGGCACCGCCTCTTTCGCTTCAACCCGACAAATGAAATGCCGCCCGCCTTCATGGCGGACGGCATGATGGCATGCCTCAATGGCATCGAACTACAGCACCCCGGCCAGATACCCCGCGCCCAGCAAGGCAATGCCGCCGCCCAGCACGCGGGCGTACCAGGCGCTGCGCGCCTTGAAGAACACGCCTATGGCCATGCCGGCGATGTGCAGGATCATGGTGCCCAGCGCCATGCCGCTCAGCGCCGCCACGGCCTGAGCCGCCGGCAGCTCGCTGCCGTGGGCGATGCCATGAAACAGCGCGAACAGCCCCACTACGGCCAGCCCCCAGGGCAAGGCCAGCCGCACGCGGGCGCATACCAAAAGACCCAGCACCAGCAGGGAAGCCGCAATCATCGGCTCCACCACCGGCACGGCCGCGCCGGTAAAGCCGATCAACCCGCCCACCAGCAACAATCCGGCGAAGGCAAACGGCATCGCCCATACCTGGCGCGTGGCCAGCACGCTCCAGATGCCCACCGCCAGCATGGCGGCGAAGTGATCCAGCCCGGTGAATGGGTGGACAAATCCCATGAAAAAGGCCGTGCCGTGGTGGATGCCGGCATCGCTGCCTATGTGCGCCAGCGCCAGGCCCGGCAGCAAGGCCATCAGGGGGAGCGATATCCAGATGCGTGTTTTCATTTTCGTTTCCTCAGGTCAGTCAATTTCATTGTTTTCTCAGCCGCCGGTATGCGACATGAAGCGCAGCACCCGGCTGGGCGCAGCTGCAAAATCATGCCCCCAGGGCTTGCGCGCCACCGCCCGCCGGATGGCGGAGGACAACGCCTCGTCGCCGGCGCCGCCGCGCAACAGCTGCCGCAATTCCAGCTTATGCTCCTGGCCCAGGCATAGATAAAGCGTGCCGTCCACCGTCAGCCGCACGCGGTTGCAGGTGGCGCAGAAGTGCTGGGACAGCGGCGTGATGAAGCCCACCTGCCCGCGCCCGTCGGCGGTTTGCCAGTAGCGGGCGGGGCCGCCGCCCAGCTCAGTGGCGCAGGGCTGAAGCGCGAAACGCCGAATGAGCCGGACCCTCGCCTCATCCAAAGGCAGATAGGCTGCGGCGCGGCCGGCCTCGCCCATGGGCATCGCTTCGATCAGGCGCAGAATGAAGCCATGCTCGAAACAAAACGCCGCCATGGATTCGATCTCGCCATCGTTGACGCCGCGCAGCGCCACCATATTCAGCTTGATCGGGGCCAGCCCGGCCGCCTTGGCGGCCATCAGGCCGGCCAGCGTGGCGTCCAGGCTGTCGCGGCCGCACAGTTCGCTGACGCATTCGCGCCTGAGCGAATCCAGGCTGACATTGACCCGGTTCAGGCCTGCCGCCTTGAGACGGGTCGCGTACCGCGCCAGCTGGGTGGCGTTGGTGGACAAGGACAGATCGCTCACGACGGGCATGGCGGCCAAGTCCGCCACCAGATCGACGATGCCGGCGCGCAGCAGCGGCTCGCCGCCGGTCAGCCGCACCCGGCCCACGCCCATGGCGGCGAACAGGCTCACAACATGGCGGATTTCGGCAAAGCTCAGCCAGTCGGCGCGCTCGGCGTATGACGCGTCGCGCGCCGGCCGGCAATAGCGGCAGCGCAAATCGCAGCGGTCGGTCACCGACAGGCGCAGATAGTCGATGCGCCTGCCGTGGCTGTCGATCAACGGCTCCGGCACCATCACCCTACTCCGCCAGCGCGGCCTTGCGCAGGTCCGCCTTCAGCCGCGCGTAAACGCCGCGCGCGTGGTTTTCGGCCCAGGACTGGTCGGCGATCGGCTCCACGCGCACCGTGCAGTATTTCAGCTCCGGCGTCTTGGAGATCGGGTCCAGGTGATCCACCGTCAGCTCGTTGCAGGCGCCTATCCACCATTGGTAGGTCATGTACACTGCGCCGGCGTTGACGCGCGGATTGTGGTTGGCGCGCGTGATCACCTTGCCGCGGCGCGAGGCCACCCACACCAGCGACTGGTCGGCGATGCCGAATTTCTTGGCGTCATCCGGGTGGATCTGCACAAAGCCCGGCTCGTCGGCCAGGGTTTGCAGCGCCGCGCAGTTGCCGGTCATCGAGCGGCAGGAGTAGTGCCCCACCTCGCGCACCGTGCACAAGCCCAGCGGGTAGTCGGCATCCACTTTTTCCAGCGGCGGCCGCCACTCGGCGGCGAACAGCCTGGCCTTGCCGCTGGGGGTGTCGAACTGATAGCCCTCGTACAGCCACGGCGTGCCGGGGTGGTCTTCGCTGGGACACGGCCACTGCACATAGCCGAGGCCGGCCATCTTGTCGTAGCTGGCGCCGGCGTACAGATGGCACAGGCCGCGCAGCTCGTCCCAGATTTGCTGGGCGTTGTCGTAATGCATAGGGTAGCCCATGGCCATGGCGATCAGGCTGTAGATTTCCCAATCGTCCTTGACGTCGGCCGGCGGATCTATGGCCTTGTAGCAGCGCTGGAAGCCGCGGTCGGCGCTGGAGAACACGTTTTCATGCTCCCCCCAGGAGGTGGCGGGCAGGATCACATCGGCCGCCATCGCCGTCTTGGTCATAAAGATGTCCTGCACGATGATCAGGTCCAGCTTTTCGAAGGCGCGCCGCATCATGCCCAGGTCCGGTTCGGTTTGCAGCGGGTCTTCGCCGAAAATGTAATACGCCTTCAGCGTGCCGGCCTCGATGCGGTGCGCCGCCTCGGTAATGCCGCAGCCCTTTTCGGCCGGCAGGCTGTCCACGCCCCAGGCCTTAGCGAAACGCGCGCGCGCTTCGGCGTCGCTGACGTCGTAATAACCCGGCAGGGTGTTCGGCAGCGCGCCCATATCGCAAGCGCCCTGCACATTGTTCTGGCCGCGCACCGGGCCGACGCCGACATGCGGCCGCCCCAGGTTGCCGGTTAAGGTGGCGAGGCTGGACAAGCCCTTGACCACATCCACCGCCTGGCCCCACTGAGTCACGCCCATGCCCCACAGAATGGTGGCGCTGGGCGCGGCGGCGTACATGCGGATGGCCTGACGGATCAGCTCGGCCGGCAGGCCGGTGATCTCAGCCGCGTATTCCGGCGTGTATTTGGCCACGGCGGCCTTGTATTCCTCGAAGCCCTCGGCGTGTTCGGCGACGAAATCCGGCTTATACAGGCCCTCGCTGATCAACACATTGGCGAAGGCGTTGACCAAGGCCATATTGGAGCCGTTTTTCAGCTGCAGATGCAGGTCGGCCACGCGCGCGGTTTCGATGTAGCGCGGGTCGCAGACGATGATCTTGGCGCCCTTCTGTTTGGCCTTGAGGATGCGGCGGGCGACGATGGGGTGGGAATCGGCCGCGTTGTAGCCGAACACCAGAATGCAATCCGTATCCTCGATCTCGCAGATCGAGTTGCTCATCGCGCCGTTGCCCAGCGTGGCCATCAGGCCCGCCACCGACGGTCCGTGGCAGACGCGGGCGCAACAGTCGATGTTGTTGGTGCCGATCACCGCGCGGGCGAACTTCTGCGCGATGTAATTCGATTCATTGCCGGTGCCGCGCGATGAGCCGGTCAGCATGATGGAATCCGGGCCATGCTCGCGCTTGATCTGGCCCAATTTGTCCGCGACGAAGGCTACCGCCTCGTCCCAGCTCACGCGCTCGAACTCGCCGCCGCGCCGGCGGCGTATCATCGGATGGCGCAAGCGCGGGGTCAGCAGTTTGGTGTCGTTGAGGAAGTCCCAGCCGTAATAGCCCTTCAGGCACAGCTCGCCCTGATTGGTCACGCCGTCCGCGCCTTCCGCGCCGACGATCTTGCCGTTTTCCACCAGCAGATTGAGTTTGCAGCCCGAACCGCAGTACGGGCAAACCGAAATTACCTTTTCCATTTTCCGTGTCCTTTTTCCCGGATGGCGATGCGTCAAAGCGGCAGCGTCGGCGTATCCAGCGCGGCCTGCTGGCGGCGTTTCTGCAAAACGGCTTCCAGCGCCTGCGGCTCCACCATGCGCAACGCCTTGGTGGGACAGGTGGCGATGCAGGCCGGACCGCCCGGCTTGCCCACGCACAGGTCGCACTTCAGCGCCTTGGCCTTGATCTGCCGCGTGGCAAAGCTGCCCGGCTCCGGCCGCTGCGGCACCGTCACCACCTGCATCGCGCCGTAGGGACAGGCCACCATGCAGGTCTTGCAACCCACGCAGCGTTCCTGCAGCACCTGCACGCTGTTGCCCGCGTAAACAATCGCCCCGCTGGGACAGGCATTCAGACAGGGCGCGTCGTCGCACTGCCGGCACAGCACCGGCGTGCTGATGCGCGCGCTCTTGATCAGGGTCAGCCGGGGATGGAAGGTGTCCGGCGACAATGGTTCGCCGGTTTTTGGCGCATGGGCCAGGGCGCACGCCACCTCGCAGGTGCGGCAGCCGATGCAGTTTTGGGGTTCAGCGATGATGAACCGATTCATGTTCAGCCTCCTCAAGCGGCGGCAGCCGCCCGAACGTCGATTGCAAGCGTTGCGAATTCTCGCTCATGACGTTGCATAAGCCATGCCAGCCACGCGCCAAGGCTGCCTATCCCATGCAACGCCCTGTTTCTGAAAAGAATTGCTGTCCGCGCAGCCTTGCCTTCGGTGTCGAAGACAGACCGCCTCCAGCCGGCATCGTCAGAAATGACGACATCTCGACACGGCCGCGCCGCCGCGGCGACGCCACGCCGCGATGCCGCCGGACCGCCCCATTCAGGAGAAAAACCTTGCACGAACTGACACTTGCGGAACACGTGGTCCACATCGTGGAGGACGCCGCGCGCCGCGCCGGCGCCCGCCGCGTCACCCGAGTCCGGCTGGCATTGGGTTTGCTAGCTCATGTGGAGACAGACACCCTGCTCTACTGCTGCCAGCTGGCGGCGCGCGACAGCCTGGCGGCCGACGCCGACTTCCAGGCCGAGCGCAGCCCGGCCCAAGCCCATTGCGCAGATTGCGGCGCCGACGCCGAGCTTGCGGCCCTGCCCGCGCGCTGCCCGCGATGCGGCAGCGAGAATCTAAGCCTGCGCGGCGGCGAGGAGATGCGGGTGATCGATATCGGAATCAGTTAGGAGGACAGCATCATGTGCACCACTTGCGGCTGCGGCCACGGACAGGTCCGCATCAACGACAAACGCAGCCATGGCCATGGCGCGCCCAGAAACGGCTACCGGCAGGCCGGCCAGGCCCAAGGCCCGCTGGACGCCGTCCACGCGCCGGACACGCCGGCCGAGCGCATCGTCGCCATCGAACGGGACATTCTGTCCGACAACGACGCGCGCGCCGCGCGCAACCGCCGCCTGCTGGCAGCGCGCGGCATCTTCGCGCTGAATCTGGTGTCCAGCCCCGGCTCCGGCAAAACCAGCCTGCTGGTTGACACCCTGCGCCGCTGGGCGGGCCGCGCGCCGGTGGCCGTAGTGGAAGGCGACCAGCAAACGGCCAACGACGCCGAGCGCATCCGCGCCACCGGCGCGCCGGCAGTGCAGATCAACACCGGCAAGGGCTGCCACCTGGACGCCCGCATGGTGGCGGAGGCGCTGGACAGCCTGGAACAGGCGCGGGCGATGCCGGATGGCGGCCTCTTGCTGATAGAAAACGTCGGCAACCTGGTGTGCCCGGCCGCCTTCGACCTGGGCGAGGCGCATAAGGTGGCGATTCTTTCCGTGACCGAGGGCGAGGACAAACCGCTGAAATATCCGGACATGTTCCGTGCAGCGGACTTGTTGATCATCAGCAAGACCGACCTGCTGCCGCATGTCGACTTCGACATGGCCGCCGCCATCCGCATGGCGCGCCAGGTGCGCCCCGGCCTGCAGGTGATCCGGCTGTCCATCAAAACCGGCGAAGGCCGCGGGGAATGGCTGGACTGGCTGGCAGCCGGCTGCGGCAAGGGAGGCTGATCATGGCGCGGGAACAACTGACAGTCAGAGGCATCGTCCAGGGCGTGGGCTTCCGCCCCTTCGTCTACCGCCTGGCCGGCGAACTGGCGCTGTCCGGCTGGATACGCAATGACGGCGACGGCGTCACCATGGAGCTGCAGGGCGGCGACGCGGCGCTGAGCGGCTTCGCAGAAAGGCTGCTGTCGGAACGCCCGCCGCTGGCGCGCATCGACCAGTTGCTGCGCCAGCCGCTGCAGGAACAGGCGCAGCCCGATAGCTTCGCCATCCTAGCCAGCGAGTCCGGCGGCGCCCATGCGGCCATAGGCGCCGACAGCTGCACCTGCGACGCCTGCCTGGCCGAGTTGTTCGACCCCGCCAATCGGCGTTACCGCTACGCCTTCATCAACTGCACCGACTGCGGCCCGCGCTACACGCTGGTGAGCCGCCTACCCTACGACCGCGCCCAAACCAGCTTGGCCGGCTTCCCGCAATGCCCGGCCTGCCTGGACGAATACCGCGATCCGCTGCACCGCCGCTTTCATGCCGAACCGAACGCCTGCTCGATTTGCGGCCCCAGCCTCGCCCTACTGGACACGACGGGGCCGGTGGCGGGAGACGCCATCGCGGAAACGCTAAAGCGGCTGCGGCGCGGCGAGATCGTCGCCATCAAGGGGCTGGGCGGTTTCCACCTGGCCTGCGATGCCAGAAATGCCGCGGCCGTGGCCAGGCTGCGCCAGCGAAAGGCGCGTGAGGAAAAACCGCTGGCCATCATGGCGGCGAATGCCGCCTCGCTGGCCGGACTGGCTCGGATCGACGAACTGTCCGGCCGCCTGTTGCGCTCGCCGCAACGCCCCATCGTACTGCTGCCCAAAACCACCGGCTGCGATGACGCACTGCCCGGCGTGGCGCCGGACGTGGCCTGGCTGGGCGCTATGCTGCCGTACACGCCGCTGCACTATCTGCTGTTCCACGAGGCCGCCGGCCGGCCGGCGGGCATGGACTGGCTGGCGGAAGCGCAGCCGCTGCTATTGGTGATGACTAGCGCCAATCCGCATGGCGAGCCGCTGATCACCAACAACGCCGCCGCCCGCGCCCTGATGCCGCAGCTGGCCGACGCCGTGCTTGAGCATAACCGAGACATCGTCACCCGCTGCGACGACAGCGTGCTGCGCGTGGGCTGCCACGGCCACGCGCAATTCCTGCGCCGCGGCCGCGGCTACACGCCCTGCGCCATCGGCCTGTCGCGCGGCGGCCCGTCCGTACTGGCGCTGGGCGCGCACCTCAAAAACACGCTGTGCCTGACCCGCGGCAACGAGGCCTTCCTGTCCCAACACATCGGCGACCTGGACCGCGTGGCCAACTGCCGGGCGCTGGAAGCGGCGGCCGAACATCTGCAAACCCTGCTGGCCACTCGCCCAGCCTTCATCGCCCATGACCTGCATCCCGACTACTTCAGCAGCCGCCTGGCGCGGGAGCTGGCCGAGCGGCTGAACATTCCTGCGCTGGCCGTGCAGCACCATCACGCCCACATCGCCGCCATTCTGGCGGAACAGCAATGCGACGAAACCGTGCTGGGCCTGGCGCTGGACGGGGTGGGCCTGGGAGACGACGGCGGCGCCTGGGGTGGCGAGCTGCTGATGGTGGACGGCGCGCACAGCCAGCGGCTGGGCCATCTATCCACATTGGCGCTGCCGGGCGGCGACCGCGCGGCGCGCGAGCCATGGCGCATGGCCGCCGCCGCGCTTCACGGCTGGGGCGCAGACGAGGAAATCCCCGCCCGCTTCCCCAATGAGGCCGCCGCGCCGCAATTGGCCCTCTGGCTGAATCAAGGCAAGGCGCTTACCCGCACCAGCAGCCTGGGTCGCCATTTTGACGCCGCCGCCGCGCTGCTGGGCATCGCCGCCCGCACCAGCTTCGAGGCGCAGGCCGCGATGCGGCTGGAGGGGCTGGCCGAACGCCATGGCCTGCCGCCCAAACCGCCGCGGCTGCACCAAATAGACCAGGACAACCATCTCGACCTCACGCCACTGCTGCGCCAACTGGCGTCCGGCATGGCGCCAGCCGCAGGCGCGGCGCTGTTCCACGCCTGCCTGATCGAAGCGCTGGCCGACTGGGCCGCCCAGACGGCCCGCCGACTGGGCCTGCGCCGCGTGGCGTGCGGCGGCGGCTGCCTGCAAAACGCCATCCTGGCGCGCGGCCTGCACGCGGCGCTTGGGCGGCGCGGCCTGTCCATGCTGCAAGCGCGCCTGGTGCCGGCCGGCGACGGCGGCCTGGCGCTGGGCCAGGCCTGGGTGGCGCAGCGCCATTTCAACCAATAAGGAAACACCATGTGCCTGGCTATTCCCGCCCAAGTCACCGAAATCCTGGCCGACGACCAAGTCAGAGTCGCGCTGGGCGGCCTGCATAAAATCATTTCCACCTCGCTGGTGGACAACGTGAAAACCGGCGATTACCTGATCGTCCACGTCGGCTTCGCCATCGGCAAGCTCGACCCGGCCGAGGCCGAGCGCACGCTGGCGCTGCTGGCCGAAATGGGCGCGACGCCGGACAACCCGGCCGCCTACCGCTAGGAAAACAAGATGAAATACATAGAAGCGTTCCGCGACGGCACCTTGGCGCGGCGTCTGGCCGCTACCATTCAGGCAGAAACCAATCCCGCGCGGCAATACCGGCTGATGGAATTCTGCGGCGGCCACACCCACGCCATCGCCCGCTACGGCCTGCCGGACCTGCTGCCAGCCAATATCCGCCTGATTCACGGGCCCGGCTGCCCGGTATGCGTGCTGCCCACCGGCCGCATCGACAGCGCCATCGCGCTGGCGCGCGAACCGGGGCGGATCCTCTGCACCTACGCCGACACCCTGCGCGTGCCGGCCAGCGGCGGCCTGTCCCTGCTCAAGGCCCGCGCCGCCGGCGCCGACGTTCGCATGGTCTACAGCTGCGACGACGCGCTGGCCATCGCCCAGGCCCATCCCGGCCGACAAGTCGTGTTCTTCGCCATCGGCTTTGAAACCACCACGCCGCCCACCGCCGCCGCCGTCCTGCGCGCGCAGAAGCTGGGACTGGCCAATTTCAGCGTATTCTGCAACCACGTGCTCACGCCTGCCGCCATGGTGCACATCATGGAATCGCAGGGCGATCCGGACGCGGTGGCGCTGGACGGCTTCATCGGCCCGGCTCATGTCAGCACGGTGATAGGCTACGGCGCGTACGAGGGCTTCGCCGCCCAATACTGCCGGCCGGTGGTGATTTCCGGCTTCGAGCCGCTGGACGTGATGCAGTCCATCCTCATGCTGGTGCGCCAGCTGAACGCAGGCCGCGCCGAAGTGGAAAACCAGTTCAGCCGCGTGGTCAGCCGCGAGGGCAACCGCAAGGCGCAAGCGATGTGCGCACAAGTCTTCGAGCTGCGCGACGAGTACGACTGGCGCGGCCTGGGCACGGTGCCCTTGAGCGCGCTTCGCATCCGGGCCGACTACGCCGATTTCGACGCCGAGCGCCGCTTTGCCCTGCCCTACCGCCAGGTGCCGGACCACAAGGCCTGCGAGTGCGCCGCCATCCTGCGCGGCCACAAGCAACCGGCCGACTGCCGCGCCTTTGGAACCGCCTGTACGCCGGAGCGCCCGCTGGGCGCCTGCATGGTGTCGTCCGAAGGCGCTTGCGCGGCCCATTTCACCTATGGCCGCTTCCGCGCGGCCCCTCAGAACGGAGACGCGGCATGACTCGCATCGACTTCAATCATGGCCGCGTCGACCTCAGCCACGGCAGCGGCGGACATGCCATGGCCAGGCTGATCGAGCAGTTGTTCGTGGCCGAATTCGACAACGGCTACCTGGGCGCGCAGCACGATGGCGCCGCCCTGCCCATGCCGCCGGCCGGCAGCCGGCTGATCCTGGCTACCGACAGCCACGTGGTATCGCCGCTGTTCTTTCCCGGCGGCGACATCGGCAGCCTGGCGGTGCACGGCACCGTCAACGACGTGGCGATGTGCGGCGGCACTCCCTTATACCTGACCACCGGATTCATTCTGGAAGAAGGCTTCCCGCTGGCCGATCTGCGCCGCATCGTGCGTTCCATGGCCGCCGCCGCCCGCCAAGCCGGCGTAGCCATCGTCACCGGCGACACCAAAGTCGTGCAACAAGGCAAGGGCGACGGCGTATTCATCTCCACCACCGGCGTCGGCTACGCGCCCGCCGGCGTCGACATTTCGCCGCGCCGCATCCGCCCCGGCGACCAGATCCTGCTGTCCGGCCACCTGGGCGACCACGGCGTGACCATCATGTCGCTGCGAGAAAACCTGGGCTTTGAAACCGCGCTGCGATCCGACAGCGCAGCCCTGCACACCCTGGTGGCCGACATGCTGCGCGCCGCGCCGGACTTGCGCTGCCTGCGCGACCCGACGCGCGGCGGCTTGGCGGCCGTGCTGAACGAATTCGCCCAGCAAGCCGGCTGCGGCATGCGGATCCGCGAGGCCGCGCTGCCGATACGGCAAGAAGTGGCCGCCGCCTGCGAGCTCTTGGGCCTGGACCCGCTGTACGTGGCCAACGAAGGCAAGCTGGTGGCTGTGTGCGCCCCGCAAGACGCGGACGCGCTGCTGGCCGCGATGCGCGCCCACCCGCAAGGACGCGACGCGGCGATCATCGGCGAAGCCATCGCCGACGCCAATCAGTTTGTGCAGATGGAAACCGCCTTCGGCGGCAGGCGGATGGTGGACTGGATCAACGGCGAGCAACTACCGAGGATTTGTTGAGCCGGATGCCACCCGTTCGGATGGTCAATCCAGTAGGGCGGGCAGGCCAAAGGCCTTGCCCGCGCACCACTACCCCCTCATCTCAGCCATCACCCCGTCTCCCGCCCAATCGGCAGGATATCGCCCCTGAGCCACATAGCGATGGAAGGTGGAATACGCCCAATCGCCAACCCTCGCCGCCAAACCGTGCTTCACCGGGTTGAAATGCAAATAATCCAGATGCGCGGAAAAATCCGCCTCATCGCGGATGCGATGCTCCCAGAATCTATGTTGCCACACGGTTCCGTGACGTTTCTCCGCCCGGCGCGCCGAATGCCAATCCGCCCGGAAATAATGCCGGCCCACCGCACGCGTCACCCGGCTTTTGATCGCGCTCCAGCGCGTCGAAAAATCGCCATCACCTGGAGGCAAGGTCCATATCGCATGCAAATGGTCCGGCAGCAAGACCCAGCCATCTATCGCAAACGGACGCTCCCGCCGCACCGCTATCACTGCCACGCGCAAAGCCTGCCTTAGCAAAGGATCAGTCAATATCGGCTGGCGTCGCTCCGTCACCACCGTGAAGAAGTAGCATGCGCCTGCTACATGATCTCTGCGGTAATAGGGCATCGGCGGCCTCCCACAAAGCAATCAGCATGCCTGCCTCGGCGACACATAGGAAACTGGCCTAAATTCATGGCAGGCGCGGGCAAGGCCTTACAGCCTGCCCGCCCTACATAGCTCACCATGGAGTAATTCATGAAATTTCGCGAAATCATCAGCCGGATCACAGGCTTCAGCATTCCGATCTTCGGCATTCAATGGAACCCGCCTGAAGCCGAGTGTGCCGCCGCCAAACGCGTTCTGACTTTCCTCGAAGATAGGAGAGTGCTTTATATTCCATCCGAAATGGAAGTCCCTCACTACTGTGTAGAGTCGATCATCCGCATACGAGAGTTCCTGACTGATGAGCTTGGAAAGCTGCACTCGAACAATGAACTAGCACAAAACCTCCGGGCAATGCGATCCGCATGCCGGAAATTCTTGAATACCGTCCAGGCTGATGATCATATCGTTCAGTTCGGAGCCCACCATGATCACTTTGCAAGCTGGATTTTTAATGGCGCGGTTGGGGAGCTGCGCGGCACATTTGGCATACACATTGCATGCATAGCTGCATCACACGGGCTTGATATTGAAGACGATCTGGCATCCATTCTGCCAATCCCTAGCGATGATGATTAACATCACCGGGTAGGGCGGGCAGGCCAAGGGCCTTGCCCGCGCCATCGCTCCCCCCTTGTTACCTTCGCCCCTCGTCACTTCTGACGACGCTCCTTCCCCGCCGACACCGCATCGACACTGTCACCTCGCCATCCACACCCAACTAAACCACTGAAATTTCAAAGCATCTTGCTAAAAAAACAAGCTGGCACACCTCCTGCGTAAGTGAGGCTATCCCGGGCCCCGCCTGGCTTTACTTGGGGGAATCATGAACCGCTTCGTCATTGCAGAGCCCGAGCTTTGCAATGGATGCAATACCTGCATGGCCGCCTGTTCCGCGCTGCACCGCGCGGCCGGCCTGCAGGCGCATCCGCGGCTGGCCGTCACGCGCACGGCCGCCGTCACCGCGCCGGTGCTGTGCCGCCATTGCGACGACGCGCCTTGCGCGCGCGTCTGTCCGGTGGCGGCGATCTCGCTGTCCGGCCGCACCATCGATCTCAATGAAACGCTGTGCATAGGCTGCAAGCTGTGCGCCATCGCCTGTCCGTTCGGCGCCATCCAACTGGCCGGCACGGCCTGCAGCGGGGTGGCCGCCATCAGCCCGGCCTGGCAGCCGCCGCTGGCGGAAACCGAGCCGGCCGCCGCGCCGCATGACAGCAACGCCATGCTGTCGCCTCTCTTGGCCTGGGAGCCGGGCGTGAAAGCCATCGCCGTCAAGTGCGACCTGTGCCAAGGCCTGGCCGATGGCCCGGAATGCATGCGCGTCTGCCCGACTCAGGCGCTGCGGCTGGAAGACAACGATGCGCTCGCGCGCGCCGCCGACGCCCGCCGCCAGGCGGCGCTGCATGCGCTGGGCGCGGAGCTGGACCTACCGGAGGAAAGACCATGAGCCTGGCTCCCCTGCAATGGCTGTTGCTGGCCGTCTGCCTGTACGGCGCGGGCGCGCTGCTGAGCCTGCTTCTCTCTAAGCTGGAGAATCTCGCCATCGCCGCGTCGTCGCTGTTCGGCATGGCCGGCGCGGCCTGCGGGCTGGCCGCCGCCTGGCCGGCGCTGCAAAACGGTTCGGTGGAGCGCTTTGTATCTGCCGGCCCGTTTGAATTCGCCCATTTCGCGGTACGGCTGGACCCGCTGGCGGCGCTGCTGCTGCTGGCCATTTCAGCGTTGACCATGCTGACCTCGCTGTTCGGCTGGTCTTATGTTCGGGAATACCGCGGCCGCGGCGTCGGCGCGATGGGCTTCTTCGCCAATGCCTTCATCGCCTCGATGACGGCGCTGGTGGCGATGGACAATGCGTTTTACTTCTTGATCCTGTTCGAGGCGATGTCGCTGGCGTCTTACTTCCTGGTGATTTTCGAGCAGGATGAGGAAGCCGTGAACGCGGGCTTTCTGTACTTCCTGATCGCCCACGCCGGATCGGTGCTGATCCTGATCGCCTTTTTCCTCTTGTACGCGCAAAGCGGCAGCCTGGACTTTGACAGCTTCCGCGCCTTGAAGCTGGACGGACCGCTCGCCTCCGTCGTGTTCCTGCTCGCGCTGTTCGGCTTCGGCGCCAAGGCAGGCATGGTGCCGCTGCACGGTTGGCTGCCGCGCGCCCACCCGGCCGCGCCCTCGCACGCTTCGGCCCTGATATCCGGCGTGATGGTGAAGATAGGCGTGTTCGGCATCATCAAGGTGGCCGTGGACATCCTGGGCGCGCACACCGCCTGGTGGGGCCTCTTGGTGCTGGCCATAGGCGGCGTGTCCGCCGTGCTGGGCGTGCTGTACGCGCTGGCCGAGCAAGACCTGAAGCGCCTGCTGGCCTACTCCACCGTGGAGAACGTGGGCATCATCCTCTTGGGCGTGGGTGCCGGCATGCTGGGCCTGGCCGCGCATCAGCCCTTGCTGTCCGCGCTGGGTTTTGTCGCCGCCGGCTACCACCTGCTCAACCACGCCTTGTTCAAAGGCCTGCTGTGCATGGGCGCCGGCGCCATCCTCTACCGCGCCCACAGCAAGGACATGGAGCAACTGGGCGGCTTGGCCGCGCGCATGCCGTGGACGGCGCTGAGCTTTCTGGCCGGCAGCCTGGCCATCTGCGCGCTGCCGCCGTTCAACGGCTTTGTCTCCGAGTGGTTCACCTACCAGGCGCTGTTCGCCGTCAGCCAGGATGCCGGCTTCGCGCTGCGCCTGGCCGGCCCGTTAGCCATGGTGATGCTGGCCTTGACCGGCGCGCTGGCGGCCATGGCCTTCGTCAAGGCTTACAGCATGTGCTTCTCCGGCGCGCCGCGCAGCCTGCATGCGGCGGAGGCGACCGAGGCGCCGTTGCCCATGCGCGCCGCCATGCTGCTGGCCGCGCTGGCCCTGTTGTTGCTGGGCGTGGGCGCGAGCGCGGTGTCGCCGCTGATGGCCAATGTGGCTGCATCTTTGACGCACGCCGCGCCGCAATCTGTGACCGACGGCCTGTCCATCCACCCCGGCCTGCACGCCCAGACCATGGTGTCCATGCCCCTGCTGGCGCTACTGCTGATCTCGCTGCCCCTGTGCGTGCTGCTGGCGCTGTCGCTGCTGCGCGGCGCGCGGCTGGCCCGTCGCCAGCAGGGCGACGCCTGGGCCTGCGGCTATGCGCAGGAGGCGTCGATGGTGGTCGGCCCGCAGGGCCTGACTCAGCCGGTGGCGCATATGTTCGCGCCGCTGTACCGCCTGCGCGGCCAGTTGTCGCCGGCCGCCAAGCTGGACGCCGCGCTGGAGAAGACCATAGCCGGCGCGACGCGCGCCGAGCCGATATGGGATAGGACGCTGACGCTGCCCATCGCCCAATGGGTGGATAGGCTGGCGGCCCGCATCCGCTGGCTGCAGCACGGCGACTTCCGCCTGTACTGCCTGTACGTGGTGATCGCGCTGCTGGCGCTATTGCTGATCGCCGCGCGCTAGGAGGAGAACCATGTCCCCATTGCAATCGATTCCGCTGGCCGTCGCCCAGGCCGCGCTGCTGCTGGCGCTGGCGCCGCTGTTCACCGGCGTGTCGCGGATGGTACGCGCCCGCATGCACTCGCGGCGCGGCCCCGGCGTGCTGCAGGACTACCGCGACATCGCCAAACTGTTCCGCCGCCAGGATGTGGCGCCGGGCCAGGCCGGCCTCGCCTTCCGCCTGGCGCCGGCCGTGCAGCTGTCCGCCATGCTGATGCTGGCGATGGCGCTGCCCGCGCTCACCCGCCACTCGCCGGCCGGCCCGCTGGCCGACCTGATCACCTTCGTCTACCTGTTCGGCCTGGCCAGGTTTGTCTTCTCGCTGTCCGGCCTCGATTCCGGCAGCGCTTTCGCCGGCATCGGCGCCGGCCGCGAGTTGACGCTGGGCATTCTGGTGGAGCCGACGATGATGCTGGCGCTGCTGGTGGTGGCCTTGATCGAGGGCAGCACCAATCTGGGCGCCATCGCCACCGGCATGTCCGGCAGCTATCTGCAGTCGCCGGCAGCCATAGCCCTGGCGCTGGCCGCCTTCGCCTTCGCCGTGTTCATCGAGATGGGCAAGCTGCCCTTCGACCTGGCCGAGGCGGAGCAGGAGCTGCAGGAAGGCCCGCTGACCGAATACTCCGGCCCCTCGCTGGCGCTGCTCAAGCTGGGCCTGGCGCTGAAGAAGGTGGTGCTGGCGCAGTTCATGCTGGGCGTGTTTCTGCCGCTGGGCGCGGCCGACAGCCTGGAAGCCGGCGCGCTGCTGGCCGCCGCGGCCTGGCTGCCGCTCAAGCTGCTGGCGGTATTCGTCCTTGCCTCCCTCATTGAGAACAGCATGGCGCGCGGACGTTTCCTGCTGACCGCGCGCGTCACCTGGGTGGGCTTCGGCCTGGCCGCGCTGTCTTTCGTCTTTTATCTCACCGGTCTTTAAGGAGCACTCATGGAACACCTCGCTCTGGCGACCATCTTGCTGCCCTTCCTCGGCGCGGCCCTGGTATTGGCCAGCCCGCGCGAGGCCGGCCGCGTCCTGGCGCCGCTGTTCGCGCTGCTGGCGACTGTCGGCGCCATCTGGCTGGCTGTCGACTTCAAAACGGCCGGCGGCATGGCCGCGCACTACTCCTTGCTCAGCTTCAACGGCATCGAGCTATTGGGCCTGATCGTGGACCGGCTCAGCACGCTGATAGGCATGGCCGTGGTGGGGCTGGGCTTCTTGGTGGCGCTGTACTCCACCGCCTATATGACGCCGGCCAACCGCGAGCACCCGCACGCCGCCGCGCCGCGCTACTACGCCTACCTATTGGTGTTCATCGGCGCGATGGCCGGCCTGGTGCTGTCGTCCACGCTCTTGGGCCAGTTGGTGTGCTTCGAGATCACCGGCGCCTGCTCCTGGGGGCTGATCGGCTATTACCAGAAGCCCAAGGCGCTGCAATCGGCATTGAAGGCGCTGCTGATCACCCATATCGGCTCGCTGGGCCTGTATCTGGCCGCCGGCTGGCTGTTCGCCCAAAGCGGCAGCTTCAGCCTCAGCGCCATCGCCGCCCTGCCCGACTCCGCCAAGATCGTGGTGCTGCTGGGCGTGCTGTGGGCGGCCTGGGGCAAATCGGCCCAGCTGCCGCTGCATATGTGGCTACCGGACGCGATGGAAGCGCCGACCC
This sequence comes from Chromobacterium sp. CCUG 76385, assembly GCF_059916625.1. Taxonomy (NCBI): domain Bacteria; kingdom Pseudomonadati; phylum Pseudomonadota; class Betaproteobacteria; order Neisseriales; family Chromobacteriaceae; genus Chromobacterium; species Chromobacterium sp. CCUG 76385. The sequence goes on along the minus strand of NZ_JAUCGU010000005.1, from coordinate 134,020 downwards.
CGGTCTCCGCCTATCTGCACGCGGCGTCCATGGTGAAGGTGGGCGTCTACATCTTCGCACGCGCGCTGGACGCCGCCGGCAGCGTGCCGCATCTGGTGGGCTGGGTGGGCGCGATCATGGCCACCGTCACCCTGCTGTACGGCTTCTGGATGTATCTGCCGCAAAAAGATATGAAGCGTTTGCTGGCCTATTCCACCATCACCCAGCTGTCTTACATCTTCCTGGCGCTGTCGCTGTCTGCCTTCGGCTCGCGGCTGGCATTCAACGGCGCCGTCGCCCACATCTTCAACCATGCCTTCGCCAAGAGCCTGTTCTTCCTGGTGGCCGGCGCGCTCAGCTACAGCTGCGGCACCCGCTTGCTGCCGTCCTTGCGCGGCCTGTTGCGCGGCGCGCCGCTATTAGGCGTGAGCTTCTGCGTGGCCGCGCTGGCGATCACCGGCGTGCCGCCGTTCAACGGCTTCTTCAGCAAATTCGCCATCTTCGCCGCCGGCTTCCAGTTATCGGCCAGCGAACCGTGGCTGCTACCGCTGATGTTGCTGGCGATGGCGGAATCGGTGGCCAGCTTCGCCTGGTTCCTGCGCTGGTTCGGCAAGACGGCGCCGGGCGAGCCGTCCCCCGTGGTGGCCGCGGCCAAGCCGCTGCCTTGGCAAATGAAAACCGTGCTGGCCGCGCTGCTGGCGATGAGCCTGGCGTCCAGCTTCATCGCTGCGGCGTGGCTGGCTTGAGGAGGCGCAGATGGATGGCATGTTGATCGTCAACAATCTGGCTGGGCTATTGATCGTCACTTCGCTATTGGTGATTTGCGCCAACCGCGTGGCGACGGCCGCCTGGTTCTATGTTTTGCAATCGCTGACCCTGGTGGGCGTGTTCCTGGCGCTGGCCATCACCCAGGGCTCGCACGAGCTGACGCTATGGGCGGCCTCGGCCTTCGTCACCAAGGTGGTGCTGGCGCCGCTGATCCTGATCAAGCTGCTGGGCCCGCTGCCGGATGCCCCCGAGCTGAAGGGCTTGCTCGGTCCGGCCTGGATGGCCGTGCTGGCGGCGCTGATCGTGCTGGTCAGCTGGTATGCGGTGGACGCCGTGCAGCTGGCGGTGGTGGCGCACCTGAAGCCGGCGCTGGCGGTCTCCTTGGGCCACTTCCTGCTGGGCCTGGCCTGCATCGTCACTTCGCGCAACATCCTCAAGCAGATTTTCGGCTACTGCCTGATGGAAAACGGCGCCCACCTGACGCTGGCCTTGATGGCCGGCAAGGCGCCGGAGGTGGTGGAGATAGGCATCGCCACCGACGCGGTGTGCGCGGTGCTGATCATGGCGCTGCTGGCGCGCCGCATTCATCGCACGCTGCAAACGCTGGACGTGCGGCAACTGACCGCTTTGAAGGGTTGAGGCCATGACTGCTACGCATTGGCTGGTTTTTCTGTTGTTGATTCCGCTCGCCGCCTCCGCCCTGTGCGCGGGCAGCCGTCTGGCCGGCGAGGCCTGCGCGTGGCTGGCGTCCACGCTGCACCTGGCCAGCGTGTCGCTGCTGCTGGCGCTGTCGCTGGCCGCCTGCGCCTGGGTGATAAGCGGCGGTCCGCTGGAGGCGCTGGAGGCGCTGGACGGCTGGCTGCGGGTGGACGCGCTGGGCGCGCTGGGCGCGCTGTTCCTGGCGCTGATAGGCGTGCTGGGTTTCGCCACCGGCTTGTACGCGGTGGGCTATATGCGCCACGAACTGCAGCACGGCGAGGTGGGGCCGGCGCGGCTGGCCGGCTTCTACGCCATCTTCCAGTTATTCCTGTTCACCATGCTGCTGGCCGTCACCGCCAACAACGTCATCATGATGTGGGTGGCGGTGGAAGCCACCACGCTGGGTTCGGCCTTCCTGATGGGCTTCTACGGCCAGCGCTCCTCGCTGGAGGCCGCCTGGAAATACATGGTGATCTGCACCGTCGGCGTGGCTTTCGGCCTGTACGGCGTGGTGCTGGTCTATTCCAACGCCGCCAGCCTGCTGGGCGACCACGGCGGCGCGGCGCAATGGACGGTGCTGATGGCCGAAGCCGGCCGGCTGGACCCGGCGCTGACGCGCATCGCCTTCGTCTTCGTGCTGATAGGCTTCGGCACCAAGGCCGGCTTCTTCCCCATGCACGCCTGGCTGCCGGACGCGCACAGCGAGGCGCCCAGCCCGGTCAGCGCGCTATTGTCCGCCGTGCTGCTCAACTGCGCGCTGCTGATCGTGATCCGCTTCCACATGCTGGCCGCGCGCGCGCTGGGGCCGGGCTTCTCGGAAACGCTGTTATTGGCTTTCGGCCTGATGTCGGTGGCGGTGGCGGCGCTGTTCATCCTGTCACAGCGCCACATCAAGCGGCTGCTGGCTTATTCCAGCGTGGAGAACATGGGTCTGATCGCCATAGCCCTGGGCCTGGGCGGCCCGCTGGGCGTGATGGCGGCGCTGTTCCACACCGTCAACCACAGCCTGGCCAAGGCGCTGCTGTTCTGTGGCTCCGGCAATGTGCTGCTCAAGTACGGCACGCCGGACATGGGCTCAGTCAAGGGCCTGCTGCGCGCCGCGCCGCTGACGGCCATGCTGTTCGGCGCCGGCGCGCTGGCGCTGGGCGGCATCCCGCCCTTCAACGTGTTCTACAGCGAGTTCCTGATCGTGGCGGCCGGTTTCAGCCAGGGCCATGTCGCGCTGACCATCGTCGTACTGCTGCTGTTGACCATCGTGCTGGCGGGGCTGGCGCGCATGCTGGCGGCGATATTGTTCGGCCCCGCGCCGGACCAGGTAGAGCCAGGCGAAGCCGGCTGGCTGACGCTGCTGCCGCTGATCCTGCTGATGCTGACCATGCTGGCGATAGGCCTGTTCATGCCCGACAGCCTGCAAACCCTGTTGCGCGAGGCCAGCCAGTTGGTGCTGGCTGCCGCCGACCATCCCTTAGCCATCCGCTGAGGCCTGGGAGAAAAAAATGAATGACGACAAACTGGGCCGCAACTATCTGGACGGCCTGAAACAACGTTTCCCGCACACGGTGTTGGAAGAGGAATGGCAAACCGCCGATCAACTGACCGTCACGGTGAAGCTCTCCAGCCTGCCCGAAGTGGTGGAATGGCTGTATTACCAGAACGAAGGCTGGTTGTCGGTGCTGTTCGGCAACGACGAGCGGCCGCTCAACGGCCATTTCGCCGTCTACTACGTGCTATCGATGGAAGGGCCGGTCAAATGCTGGGTGGTGGTGCGCGCGCTGATAGCCCCGGAGCGGCCGGAATTCCCTTCCGTCACGCCGCGCGTGCCGGCGGCGGTGTGGGGCGAGCGCGAGGTGCGCGACATGTACGGCCTGACGCCGGTCGGCATTCCCGACGATCGCCGGCTGGTGCTGCCGGACGATTGGCCGGACGATCTCTACCCGCTGCGCAAGGACGCGATGGCCTACAACCAGCGCCCCTCCCCCACCACCGACACCGAGACCTACACCTTCGTCAACGACGCCGCCGGCGTCACCCGCGACGTGCCGCTGGGGCCGCTGCACATCACCTCGGACGAGCCGGGCCACTTTAGATTGTTCGTGGATGGCGAAACCATAGTCGACGCCGACTACCGCATGTTCTACGTGCACCGCGGCATGGAGAAGCTGGCCGAAACCCGGATGGGCTACGACGAAGTCACCTTCTTGTCCGACCGCGTCTGCGGCATCTGCGGCTTTACCCACAGCGTGGCCTACGCCAGCGCGGTGGAAAACGCGCTGGGCCTGGCCGTGCCGCCGCGCGCGCAAATGATACGCAGCGTGTTCCTGGAGGTGGAGCGGCTGCACAGCCACTTGCTGAACCTGGGGCTGGCCAGCCACTTCGTCGGCTTCGACACCGGCTTCATGCAGTTCTTCCGCGTCCGCGAAAAGGCCATGACCATGGCCGAACTGTTAACCGGCGCGCGCAAGACCTACGGCATGAACCTGATAGGCGGCGTGCGCCGCGACATCCTGAAAGAAGAACGCCAACGCACGCTGAAGCTGGTGGCCGAGCTGCGCGAGGAAACCACGCGGCTGGTGGACATGCTGCTGTCCACGCCCAATCTGCGCCAGCGCACCAGCGGCGTCGGCATTCTGGACCGCAAAGTGGCGCGCGATTTCAGCCCGGTGGGCCCGCTGCTGCGCGCCAGCGGCTTTGCCCGCGACATCCGCGCAGACCACGCCTACGGCGCCTACGCCAACCTGCCTTTCGACGTGCACACCGAAGACAGCTGCGACGTGCTGGGCCGCGTGCTGATCCGCGCCCGCGAATTCTTCGACTCGCTGGCCATGATCCAGCATGCGCTGGAAAACCTGCCGGCCGGACCGGTGCTGCTGGAGGGCTTCGCCTATCAGCCGCACCAGTTCGCGCTGGGCTTCGCCGAAGCGCCGCGCGGCGAGGACATCCACTGGGCGATGACCGGCGACAACCAGAAGCTGTACCGCTGGCGCTGCCGTGCGCCCACCTACGCCAACTGGCCGCCGCTGCGCTACATGCTGCGCGGCAATACCGTGTCCGACGCGCCGCTGATCGTGGCCAGCATCGACCCCTGTTACTCCTGCACCGACCGCGTGACGCTGGTGGACGTGAAGAAGAAAAAGTCCACCACCGTGCCGTACAAGGAAATCGAACGCTACGGCCGCGAGCGCAAAGATTCGCCGCTGAAATAGGAAAACTCCATGTTCAAGCTATTCAAGATCATAGCCAAGGCGGGCGAGCCGACAACGAAATACCCGTTCGCCCCGTTTCCGGTCAGCCCCGGCTTTCGCGGCAAGCCTGAGCTGAACGCCCGCCAGTGCATCGCCTGCGCCGCCTGCACCCAGGCCTGTCCGGCCGGCGCGCTGACCATGCAGACCGACAGCCGCGCCGGACAGCGCGAATGGGCGCTGAATCTGGGCCGCTGCATTTTCTGCGGCCGCTGCGAGGAAGTTTGCCCCACGCGCGCCATCCAGCTGACCCAGGAATTCGAACTGGCCGTGGCCAGCAAGGACGACCTGATCCAGCGCGCCAGCTTCCGGCTGGAGAACTGCGCCTGCTGCGGCAAACCGTTCGCGCCGCTCAAAGAAGTCCATCACGTGATGGACCTGCTGCGCCAGAGCGGCCTCCATCTGGACGAGCATCTGCGCGGGCTGTACGCCGCCTGCCCCGAATGCAAACGCAAGCAGACCATAGAGCGCGACGCGCTGCGCCATGCCAGAGGCGAGGAGAACAGAATATGATTCCCATCCAACCGGACAGCAAGCTGATCATTCCGCGCGACGAATACGGCATGCCCAAGCCGCTGACCGAAAGCGAAGGCATCGCCCAGCTGAAGCAGAAGCTGCTGAAGGACATCCAGCGCTCCGCCTATGTCTACCGCGTGGACTGCGGCGGCTGCAACGGCTGCGAGATCGAGATCTTCGCCGCCATCACGCCGGTGTTCGACGCCGAGCGCTTCGGCATCAAGGTGGTGGCCTCGCCGCGCCACGCCGACATCCTGCTGTTCACCGGTGCCGTCACCCGCGCCATGCGCCTGCCGGCGCTGCGCGCCTGGCAGGCCGCGCCGGACCCCAAGATATCGGTCTCCTACGGCGCCTGCGGCTGCAGCGGCGGCATCTTCCACGACCTCTACTGCGTCTGGGGCGGCAGCGACAAAATCGTGCCGGTGGATGTCTATATCCCGGGCTGCCCACCCACGCCGGCCGCCACGATTTACGGCTTCGCCATGGCGCTGGGGCTGCTGCAGCAGAAACTGCACGCCAGCCATCAGGTGGAAGGCGAATGCGACCGCGCCCTGCTGCCGCACCCGCGCATTCCGCTCGACACGCGGGTGCGCATCGAACGCGAAGCGCGGCGGCTGGCCGGCTACCGCAGCGGCCGCCTCCTGGCCGACCAATTCATGGACCTGGCTTCGCAAGCCGACGGCTTGACGCTGGACGAGCGCGTCAAGCGCCACCTATCGACGGTGGACGACCCGCGCGAGAACGAAATCCTCACCCGGCTGTGGGATATCAGCACGGAAGGAGGCTAGCCATGAGCCGCATCGTGTTTCACTCGCTGGGACGCAAATTCCTGCAGCGCGAAGAAGACATGCCGGACGACGACGGCGCGCGGCAGGTGATCTACCAGACGCTGGCGCTGGGCCACCACATCGGCGTGATCGATTGCCTGCAAACTATGCTCAGTTGCCCGGAGGACGACTATGCAGAATGGCTGGCTGCGCTGCCCGAGGGCGAGGCGCGGCGCAAGCTGGCCGGCGCGCTGCGCTTTGGAGAGATCATGATAGACGCCAGCCACGCCGCCCCGCTCGCCCTGGCGCTGACGCGCGGACGAGACGCGATGAGCGAAGAACAACGCCGCTGGAGCGACGCGCTGATGCGCGCGCTGGCGGCGATGGACGCCGAACCGGCTCTTTACCTGATGGTGAAACGACATGAAGACTGACACGCCGGACCTGATCCTGGCCGTAGGCAACCGCATGATGGGCGACGACGGCGCCGGCCCGCTGCTGGCCGATCTGATGCGCCAAGCGCCCCTGCCCGGCTGGGAGGTGGAAGACGGCGGCAGCGCGCCGGAAAACGCCACCCACCGCGTCGCCGCGCGCGCGCCGCGCCGCGTGGTGCTGGTGGACGCCGCCGACATGGGCCTCGCCCCCGGCGAAATCCGCCGCGTGCCGCCGGATGCGCTGGCCGACATGTTCATCATGAGCACCCACGACCTGCCGCTGAGCTTTGTGATGGAGCGACTGGCGGAAACCGTGCCGGTGGTGGAGTTCATCGGCATCCAGCCCGATCTGGTGGCGTTTTACTGCCCGATGACGGAGCCGGTGCGCCAGGCCGTGGAACGGCTGTACGCCACGCTGCGCGATGATCCGGCGCTGGAGCATTTGCCCTGGCTATCTGACGCAGATTAAACCGATGGCGATTAAGCGGCGCTTATGCTTTGAGCAGGTGCGGCCGGCCGGTAAAATTTGCTCTGCAAGTTTCCGCCATTTCCGAGCCCACCCATGCCGATACTCGCGCCTCAACCCTGCGGCCAGCCTGCGCCGCCCGCCGATCCGCTAGCCGCCTTGCGCGCCGACCGCGACCAACTACAAATCCTGGTGGACGTCACCAACGCGGTGCTGTCCACGCTGCAGCTGGAAGAACTGGCGGAGAAAGTGGCGCAGGCGCTGCAACTGGCCTTCGGCGTCAGTTTCGTCGGCCTCAATCTGCATGGCGAAGACGACGGCGAGCTGCAAGTTCATGATATCTACCTGGAGCGAGAAGGCCGCGAACGCTGCCGCCATACCCGCTACCCGCGCGAACGCCTGCCGGCGCGCGAGGCGATGCTGGGGCGCCAACTGCTACTCGCCAGCGAGCCGACGCTGGAGCAGATGGCCGCCGTCCACCCGCGCTTTGCCGATGTGATGCGCGCCGGCTGCCGCTCGCTGTGCGCGCTGCCGCTATGCGGGGCGTCCGGAACCGTGGGCGCGCTGCTGCTGGCCTATCCCGGCGACAGCGGCTATTTCCGCGCGGTGCTGCCTTTACTGCAACAGGTGGCGGCTCGGCTGACCCTGGGCCTGGACAATGCGCTGGCCTATCAGGAAATCTCGCGCTTGAAAGACCAACTGGCCAGCGAAAACCTGCAGCTGACCAGCGAAATCCAGCATTACCAAAATTTTGACGAAATCATCGGCCACAGCGCGGCCATGTCCGCCGTGCTGGAACAAGTGGAGATCGTCGCCGCCAGCGACTGCTCGGTCTTGCTGCTGGGCGAAACCGGCACCGGAAAGGAGCTGATCGCGCGCGCCATCCACGCCCACAGCCCGCGCGCCGGCAAGCGCATGGTGAATATGAACTGCGCCGCCATTCCCGCCGGGCTGTTGGAGAGCGAGCTGTTCGGCCACGAAAAAGGGGCTTTCACCGGTGCCACCGCGCAGCGCCTCGGCCGCTTTGAAATGGCGGACCAGAGCACGCTGTTTCTCGACGAAGTCGGCGACATTCCGCTGGAGCTGCAGCCCAAGCTGTTGCGCGTGCTGCAGGAGCGCGAGGTGGAACGGCTGGGCGGTCAGAAGATCATTCCGGTGGACGTGCGCGTGATCTCCGCCACCAGCTGCGACCTGATGGCCATGATCGCCGACAAGCGCTACCGCAGCGATCTGTATTACCGGCTCAACGTGTTTCCCATCCTGTTGCCGCCGCTGCGAGACCGGCCGGACGATATTCCGTTGCTGGCGCAGTTTTTCACGCAGAAGTTCGCGCGGCGCATGAACCGCTGCATAGAAAGCATCCCGGCGGAAACGCTGCAGCGGCTGCAGCGGCACAACTGGCCGGGCAATGTGCGCGAGCTGCAAAACGTCATCGAGCGGGCCGTGATTCTGACGCGCGGCCCGGTGCTGAATCTGCCGCAAACCGACCTCGCCTATCATCAGGCCGCGCCGTCTTGTACCCCGCCCGCGCGGCGGGAGACGCCGCTGTTCGACGCCTGCGAGCCGGAAAAGGAACGCATTCTGCGGGTGCTGAAGGAATGCAACGGCATCGTCGCCGGCCCGCGCGGCGCGGCCGCCAGGCTGGGCCTGAAGCGCACCACCTTGCTGTCGCGCATGCAGCGGCTGGGCATTTCCAGCCGCGAGCCGGCAGAGAGTTAAGCGTCGGCTCACGCCAGCAATTGCAGTTGCTCCCGCAGCAAGGCGCCCGCCCACTCGACAAACACCTGCACCCGCCGCGACAAATGGCGGCGATGCGGATAGAGCACCGACACCGGCAAAGCCTGCGGCGGCCAGTCGGCCAGCACTTCCACCAGCCGCCCCGCCGCCACATACTGCGCGGCGTCGTAGCGCGGCAGCTGGATCAGGCCCAGCCCGGCCAGCGCGCAGGCGGTGTAGGTTTCCACATGATTGACGCTGACGCAGGAGCGCATGGGCCGCTCGCGCCAATCGTCCTGCTGCTGATACTCCCAGCCCAGCGCCTTGCCGCTGGCCGGCGAGGCATAAGTGACCGCCAGGTGTTGATCCAGATCGTCCGGCGACAGGGGCAGGCCATGCCGCGCCAGATAATCCGGGCTGGCGTAATTGCCTTGCGGCATCAAGCCGATGCGCCGCGCCACCAGCCGCGATTCGCTGAGAAAGCCCACGCGGATCACGCAATCGACGCCCTCCTGGATCAAGTCCACCGGCCGGTCGGTCACGCCCAGCTCTAGCTGAACGTCCGGGTATTGCCGGAAAAAATCCGGCAAGGCTGGCGCCAATACCTGGCGGCCTATCGGCCCGGGCACGTCGATGCGCAGCTTGCCGCGCGGCCCGGCGCCCTGCTGGCTGAACAGCGCCTCGATCTCGTCGAAATCTGCCAGCAGCTGGCGGCAACGCTCGTAGAAACCGCTGCCGTCCAGCGTCAGCTGCACCCGCCGCGTGGTCCGGTGCAAAAGCCGCGCGCCCAGTTGAGCCTCCAGCTGCTGCACCGCGCTGGAAACCGACGCGCGCGGCAGCTGCAATTGCTGCGCCGCCTTGGTGAAACCGCCCGCATCCACCACGGTGACGAATACCTGCATGGCTTGTATCCGATCCATCCGCCCTCCAATTAGCACGTTTTTATGGATAGTGTAATCAAATCAGGGCGATTTATCTTGCTCTATGCCAGCAATACACTGCGAAGCATCCACAGCCCGCCGCGCTTTGCGGTCAATCTTACGGAGAAGTGAAATGAGCCAATCCCAATTCGCAGGTCAAGTTGCTCTGGTCGTCGGCGCATCGCGCAATATGGGCCGGGCCTTTGCCGAGGCGCTTGCTGCCGAAGGCGCCGCCGTCGCCATCCACTACAACAGCGCCGGCTCGCGCGCCGACGCCGAAGCCGCCGCGGCCAAGATCCACGCCGCCGGCGGCCAGGCCTTCGCGGTGCAAGCCGACATCACCAAGACGGCGGAAGTGCGCCGCCTGTTCGATGCGGTGGAGCAACGCTTCGGCCATCTGGACATCCTGATCAACACCGCCGGCATGATGGTGAAGAAGCCGGTGACGGAAGTCAGCGAGGAGGAGTTCGACGCCATCTTCGCGCTGAACACCAAGGCCGCGTTCTTCTGCCTGCAAGAAGCCGGCCGCCGCATCCGCGACAACGGCCGCATCCTCAGCATCGGCACCTCCTTGCTGGCAGCCACCACCGGCTACTACGGCGCTTACGCCGGCAGCAAGGCGCCGCTGGAGGACTTTACCCGCGCTCTGGCCAAGGAGATCGGCCACCGCGGCGTCACCGTCAACGTGGTGGCCCCCGGACCAATGGACACGGCCTTCTTCTACTCCGTGGAAACGCCGGAAACCGTGGCCTATCTGAAATCAGCCAGCATCAACGGCGAGCTGGGCCAGGTGGCCGATCTGGTGCCGCTGGTCAAGCATCTGGTATCGCCGGAAAACCGCTGGACCACCGCGCAGACCCTGTTCATCAACGGCGGCTTCGTGTCGCGCTGAGCCTGCTGCGACAACCCCAACGGCGGCCTGGGCCGCCCTTGAATCTCCCCCATCCCGTCCCGATCCGGCTTGCCATCGGGCGGGATGTTCTGCATGATGGCCTATTCGACTTTCAACCTCCGAATCAGCATGTCCGATATTCTCGACACCATCATCGCCACCAAACGCCAGGAAATCGCCGCGGCGTTGTCCGCGCGTCCACTGGCCGCGGTGCGCGCCGAGGCAGAGGCGCGCGGCGACCGCCGCGACTTCGTCGCCGCCATCCGCGCCAAGCACGCGCTGGGCAAGGCCGCGGTCATCGCCGAAATCAAGAAGGCCAGCCCCAGCAAGGGCGTGATCCGCGCAGACTTCCAGCCCGCCGCCATCGCCGCCAGCTACGCCGCCCACGGCGCAGCCTGCCTGTCGGTGCTGACCGATCGCCAATACTTCCAGGGCGACGCCGCCTACCTGGAAGCCGCCCGCGCCGCCTGCCATCTGCCGGCGCTGCGCAAGGACTTCATCGTCGACGAATACCAGGTGTACGAAGCCCGCGCCATGGGCGCGGATTGCATCCTGTTGATCGCCGCCGCGCTGGAACTGCCCAAGATGATGGCGCTGGAAGCGCTGGCCCATGAGCTGGGCATGGCGGTGCTGGTAGAAGTGCACAATGAGGCGGAACTCGACGCCGCGCTGCAGTTGAAGACCGAGCTGGTGGGCGTCAACAACCGCAACCTGCGCAGCTTCGAAGTCAGCCTGGCCACCACGCTGAAACTGCTGCCGCGCATCACCGACGGCCGCATCGCCGTCACCGAGAGCGGCATTGCCAGCGTGGACGACGTGCGGCTGATGCAGGCCAGCGGCGTGCACAGCTTCCTGGTGGGCGAAGCCTTCATGCGGGAAGCGGAGCCGGGCGAGGCGCTGCAGCGGTTGTTTTTCCACCAGCCCTGACCCTGATTGCTTCAATGGAAACAGGCGCCGTTCGGCGCCTGTTTTCCTTGCAGCCGACACTCAATGGCTGGCGACAAAGCCAGGCAGACGCAAGGCCTCCTGCGCCGAGAAACGCTGCGCCTGCAATTGCGCCACCGCCTGCTGCTGTTGCGGAGCGCTGAGTCGGCCATTGGCCAGGATGGCGGCGCGTTCGCGGGTGAAATCATTGACCCGCTGCCGCCATGCCGCCTGCTCCCTGTCCAGTTCAGACAAGCGATCGGCCGCAGCCTGCCCCACCATGGAAGCGCGCAGCTGGTACAGCTCCTGCTCGCCCCCGCCGCGCTGGCGCAGCGCCGCCTCCGCCTCCGCCAAGGCCAGATGCTTGACCGGATCCTCGCGCGCCGCGCGCAGCTCAGGCGGAAGCTGCCGCTCCAGCAAGGCGATTCGCCGCTGCTTTTCCGCCGCGCTCAATGAGGGATCGGCCAGAATGGCCAAGCGTTGCGCGGTGAACGCGTCATAGCGGTCCTCGTCGCCGAATAGCCCCGCCACCTCGGCCGCGCTGAAATACTGCAGCCGCACCGCCCGCGCCGCGGCCAGCCTTTGCGACAGATCGGCGCTGGCCGCCACCGTCATGCCGGCCAGCGACTGGCGATAGGCGACGTAACGGTCGAACAGGCTCATCGCCTGCGCCAACGGCTTGGCCGGCAAGCGGCCTTGCAGATAACGCTGCAGCTCGGCGCGGATTTGCGGCAGGGTGCGCTCGCCCTGCGTGGCCAGGTAATAGTCGAACAAACGGCGCAGCTCCTGATCGACCCGCAACGCGCCCGCGCCATCGGCCTGGACCGCGCCGTCCGGCGAAGTGCCGCGCAGCGAGGCCGCCTGACCGCCCCATGCCACGGCGCCCGGCAAGCTGGACGGCCCCGAGGCGGGGGTCGGCCAATACCACCAGGCCAGCGCCGCGCAGCCGGCCAGCAAGGCCAATCCCCACCCACGGCGGCGTCTCATCTTACAGCCCCGCGTTCTTCAACCGGTTGGCCTGCTGACGATACAGCGTGACCGGACTCACCTCGAACAGGCTGACCAAACCGAAACTCTGGTTGATCTCGTTGACGTGGTTCATCTGGTAATTGTCGCGTATCACCTGACCCAGATGGGCCGAGCACACACCCACCAGGCCATCGGACGGCGTGGAGCCGAAAGCCAGGCCCAATACCCCCATCGGGATGGTCAGCGGATCGAGGATATTGGTAGTGGTGGCCGCGCCGGTCCATGAATAGTAGCGCACGCCATTCGCCTGGTAGTCGCCCTCGCCGCAGGCCGAGGTCGGCACGCCGCCCGGGAACTTGGCGTTGAAGGCCAGAGAGCCGGCGGTGGTCAGCGAGTTCAGCGCGGCGATGGGTTGCTGCGGCAAGTCGCTGGTGCCGGAGAAGAAGGCGATCACCTTGGCCAAGGCGCCGGCGATGGCCGAAGCGACCGCTTCGCTGACCGTTCCCGGAGGGGCCACGCCGCGCACGATGTCGGCCACGGTGGAACCCTTGTTGACGCCGCCCACCGTGGTGACCGAGGCCACCAGATCCGGCCGCACGCCGGCCACGTAGCGCGCCGTGGGCGCGCCCTGGCTATGGCCGATCAGATTGACCTTTTGCGCGCCGGTAATGGCCAATATCTGCCGCACTTGCTGCAGCAGCTGTTCGCCGCGGGCCTCATTGCTGTCGGTGGCCGACACCTCAGCCACGAACACCTGGGCGCCGTCGGCCTTCAACGCCGCCGGCACTTGATAGAAATAGTCCACGCCCAGCAACTGCCCAAAACCGAACAGGCCGTGCACCAGCACGATGGGATAGCGGGTTTGGGTGTAGCCGCTGGAAGCCAGGGCCGATGCGAACGGCAGCAGCAGCAAGACGAGTGCGAAAGCGCTGCGCGACAACAGACGTTTCATTATCTCTCCCGATGTGTTTTTGACCAGGGCCGCCGGATGGCGGCCCTTAACCGGGATAGAACATGACAAGCGCAAACGCCAGGACTAAATCAAACGTTCGTACCACTATTGCAGCGCAGCAGGCCTAAAGGACAGCCCCGCGATCCATCGCCAATGCATCGCGGGGCCATCGCAGCGCGCCGCGCGCTCAATAATCGACGCCGAGGTAGATATACCCGGTCAACTGCCCGCCGCGGGCGCTGCCGATACCCACAAAAAACGGCCCCAGGATGGTATCGGCCCCCAGGAACAGCGAACCGGCTGGAATCCAGCTTCTCTCCCTGTTGGGTTGAAAATCGAGATTGTTCTGCCCCCACAGCCGCCCGCCTTCCAGCGACACGCCGGCATAGACGCCAGAGCCCAGCACTGGCGGCAAGGAGGCGGCCCGCCAATAAACCATCAAGCGCGCCAGCGCGGTTTGGTCCGCGACCAGCTCGCCAGTCTGGTAACCGGTCAGGTTCAAAAAGCCGCCTAACTCCTGTGGAACATTCTTCTTGCGATCCCCGCTCGCTTTCAGCGTGAAGCGCGCCGTAAAGTCGCCATAGGTCTTGGCCACCTCGCCCACCAGATCATAAGCTTGCTGGTCGGTATCGCTGCCCAGGCCCGGCAGGCCCTTGCGCAATTTGCCGCTGAAGTAGTAACCCGCGCGCGGCCAGCGCGGATTGTCAAATTGATCCACCACCAAGCGGGTGCTCAGGCCGACATCGCGGAAACGGCCGCCGTCGCCGATCTCAAACGGAAATCCTTGCGCAACGGATATGCGATTGTTTTCGTGGTACAGCCCGATGCGCCACTCTCCGTATTTGCCCAGCGCCAAGCCAAGATTGAGCTGGCCGCCCACCACATCGTCATTAATGGTCGAGAGGGCGGTATGGTTGGCGTCAAACAAACGGAACTGCTTCTGGTAAGCCCCCAGCGAAGCCGCCGCAAAAACCGGGCTGCCGCGCCACAGCGGTTGATACAGCTCGCTATTGAACATCCGCTGGTAGCCTATCGCCACATCATTGCGCCAGGACGCGCCCGCATCGTTCAGCGCCGCCCACTCATGGGCGGCGCGGAAAGTAAATGCGCTGTCGCCCGGCGTGTCGCTGTTCAGATTGAGTCCAAAGTGCAGCGAGTTCTGGCCTATGCTGCGTTCCACCGGCATCACCGTCATCACGTTGCGGCCGGTAGCGCTATCGACGCGATAAGACAGCTTGTCATATTCGCCGCTGGCGAAAATCTCATCCAGACGTTGCCGTGCCACGCCAACGGGGACCGCCGGCCCGTTGAAGCTCAAGGACTCCTGCAGGGTGGCCAGCTTGGTGAAAGTGCCGTCCTTGCCTTCCACCTTGACTTCGTCCAGCACCGGATAGCGCGGCCGCTGCAAGCGGCTTTTCCACGCGGCGTACTGTTCTTCCGATACCGAGAGCGCAGACAGCTGGGCATCCATCTTGCGCGCCGCCTCCTCGCCGCGCTTGACGATGGCGCGATGGTCGCCAAATGAAGCGGCGGTATAGCCGGTGAGATCCGGGCGGATCACGATGTCGTTCTTGTCCAGCAACTTCATCTGCTGCCTGACGTTGCGCATCACCGCCAGATTGGAGCTTTGCGCCACCACGTCGAACCAGGACTGGATTTCGTCGGCCTTCAGCAGCGGCGAGCCCACATCCACTACAATCACATGTTTGGCGCAGCGCCCCTTCACATCCTGCACCGGCACATTGCGGGCAATCGCGCCGTCCACCAGCAGGCGGCCATTGTCCTCCACCAGGTCGAACACGCCCGGCACCGCCATGCTGGCGCGCAAGGCGCGCGACAGCGAGCCCTTGTCGAACACGACCGCGTCGCCGGTCAGCAGGTCTGCTGCGACGGCGCGGAACGGGATGGGCAACTTGTCGAAGCTGTCGATATTGCGATCGCGCGTGATGTTGTGGATGTACATCTCGATGCCCTGGGAGTTGATGGCGCCGCGCGGCAAGCGCAGTTCGCCGTCTTTCAGGCCAAAGCTGGCATCGAGATAATTCTTGTAGTCATTGCGCTTGCGGTCATACGGGATATTCGCTCGCGCCGGCCGGCCGGACAGCATCTGATCCCAGTCGGCGCCATTGAACTCCTTCTCCATCTCGTCCAGCGGCAAGCCATTGGCGTAAATGCCACCGATCAAGGCCCCGGCGCTGGTGCCGGCAATGCAGGAAATCGGAATGCGCAGCCGTTCCAGCTCCTTCAATACCCCAAGGTGGGCGAAACCGCGCGCGCCGCCGCCGCCGAGCACAACCCCAACCCCTTCAGGCACTTGCGGCTCTTCCGCCGCGCGGGCAGACGGAACCGCGGCCAAGGCCGCCAAAACGAACGCCGCGACCGATACCCAAAATGAGAATTTCCTTGTCCAGGCCATGTTTGTTAATTTTGAGATTGTAGTTTCACCATCATCAAGGCGTGACGTAAGATAGAGTGACAAATAAGCGAGTACATCACTTTCATTAATAAAGCTGGGCTCAATGTTTGATTTCAAATCGCTAGTCACTTCGCTTCTGAGCAAAAACACGCCGGCATCCGGCGTGGCGCAATCGGCAACCCTGCTGGTACGAGACTTGCCGCAGGCTGAATACTTTACTGCCTTGGTGGAAATCATCAAGGCTATTTCCAAAATTAACGCCGATACCGAGATATCGTTGAAAGAGCGCGTCAAAACGCTGCTCTATGTGGACGACAAGGCCGCCGACATTCATCAGCAGCTGTGCAGCGACTACCTGCATGCCAGGCCAGGCAGCAAGGGCTACCTGCCCACCATTCTGGCGTATTGGCATGAGCTGTCCACCGCCTACCAGATTTGCCTGCGCCTGCACAAAAACGCGCCGAGCCAAATCGTCGAAACCGACCTGCAACTCGCCACCGTGCGCGGCCTGCATCACCAGATGCGCCTGCTGGCCTGGAACGCGCTGCGCTACCTGAAACCGGAAGGCAGCGCCTGGCAGCAGGGCTTCCGCTTTTACATCTACGCCGAGGAAGCCGGCTTCGCCCGCACCCCGCTGCTGCTGTATCCCCACTCGCGCCAGGAAATCACCTGCGAGCATCTGCTGCTGCAAGCCGGCATGCTGTATCTGGCGCAGACGGAAAACATGCTGCACAAAGAGATCATCGCAGTCGACCAACTGCTGCTGCTGATCTGCCAACAGATTCCGCTGGAAAAGCAGCCGCCGCTGGAGACGCCGGTTTTCGTCTTCAATTTGTCGATGGCGGAGCCGCCTCAGCCGATGCTGCGCGGCATGGCCGGAAAATGGCACCGCTATTGGTCGTCATATGAAATCAGCACCCGCCTGGCCGACCTGATGTTCGATCTGGACTCCCGCATCCCGTCGCAGCTGGCCGCGCTGGACTGCGAACTGGAGCGCGAGGAGTGGGCGGATTTATGCGAAAAGCTGGCCATCCGCTGGTCAAACGACGGCGGCAAATCGCTGCGCAAATCGGAGCGCTCGCTGCACGCCTCCAGCGCCCACGTCTCCATCGGCTTCGAGCGGGTGGCGTTCCAGATCAAGGTGCAGGACGTCAGCGGCTTGGAAGTCGACCGCGTCGATGAATGGCGCATCAACGACATCAGCAGCACCGGCATGGGCCTGACCTTTATCGGCAAAGCCATCGAGCAGCTGGCCATCGGGCGGCTGATTCTGGTGCGCACCGACAGCCACCCGCCGCTGCTGGGCATCATCCGGCGCATCCTGCGCCAGAACAACGGCACCAAGGTCGGCATCGAAATACTGGGGCAAACGCCGGTCGGGGTGTCGCTGCTGGACCCTCAGCAGCCGGAAACGCCTCCTTCCAGCGGCATCTACATCACCCAGCCCAACTCCCGCCAGGGGCAGCGCTGGTTCCTGATGCCCAAGCCGCTGGCCAGCGCCGACAAGGAATTGATCCTCACCGCCCAGGGCAAATCCTATCAGATCAAGCTGAAAGAGCCCCGGCGGGAATTCGAAGACTGCAACCATAGCAACTTCGACACCCTGGCCAAGATAGACTGAGTCATCCTGCGACGCGGCCCTCGCCGCGTCCTCTCTTTTCCCTTCCTCTAGCCTCCCCCCGCTGCCGCTCGCGCCGCGCGCAAAGCCGCGCTTATCTTTGGCTGCAATCAATAAATGACAAAAACGTATTTACGCAATAAAAATTAACAAATAATATCTTTAAAGCGGCAATATGCCGCTCAAAGGCAAAAATAGAGGAAACCACCATGCAACTTCGTTTCATCAGCAGCGCCATCGCGCTCGCGCTGGCTTCGCAGGCCAGCCATGCCGCGGCGCCGGGCCAGCCGGCCTATCCGCTGCAAGCTGGCGATCCGCTAGCCAATCAGCAATGGCATCTGCAGAACACCGGCCAGAATGCGTTCTCCAAGCGCGGCGGGGTCAAGGGCATTGATCTTGATCTCGCCTTCACCCATTTGCGCGGCATCCGCGGCGTGGGCACCACCATCGCCGTGATCGATGATGGTCTGGAAATCCGCCATCCGGATCTGGCGGCCAATATCGTGCCGGGATCAAAAAACCTGGTGACGGGCAGCGATGATCCGACCCCGGCATCGCCGGACAATGCGCACGGCACCTCGGTGGCCGGCATCGCCGCCGCCGTCGGCTACAACGGCATAGGCGGCCGCGGCATCGCGCCGTCGGCCGGACTGAAGGGCTTCAACTGGCTGTTGGCGCAAACCATGGAGGGCTGGCTGCTATCCCACGGCAAGCAGCCGGGCGGCAAGCCGCTGGAAGCCTTTACCGACGCCCGGGTTTTCAACCAAAGCTATGGCTCGTCCGCCATCACCTCGCAGCCGGGCAATCCGGATGCCGACATCGAGCTGAAAACCGAAGAGGAGACTTACGAGGAAGTCAGCCGCAACAGCCACTGGGGCCGCGGCGCGGTTTTCGTCAAATCGGCCGGCAACGCCTACAACTATTTCCGCGTCAATGGCGGCTACCTGCTGGGCTACCAAGGCAATAACGGCCTGCCGGTGCAGGACTCCAACCTCACCACCGACAACAGCAATTACTGGAATGTCGTGGTATCGGCCCTGAACGCCGACGGCGTGCGTTCGTCCTATTCGTCGGTCGGCGCCAACGTGCTGCTGACCGCGCCAGGCGGCGAATACGGCACCGACTCGCCGGCCATGGTCACCACCGACCTTTCCGGCTGCAATCGCGGCTACAACGTAAGCGGCGACGCCGCCAACAGCCTGCATGGCGGCACCGCGCTCGATCCGAACTGCGATTACAACAGCGTGATGAACGGCACCTCGTCCGCGGCGCCGGCCACGTCCGGCTCGTTCGCGCTGGTGATGTCGGCCAATCCCGCGCTCTCCGCCCGCGACGTGCGCCATCTGCTGATCACCACCGCCCGCAAGGTGGACGCTGCGCAGCCTGGGGTAACGCTGGCGTTCAAGGATGCGGCGGGCAATGCCCACAGCTACCAGGCCTTGCCGGGATGGCAAAAAAACGCCGCAGGCCTGTCTTTCCATCCGTTCTATGGCTTTGGCCTGATAGACGTGGACAAGGCGGTGGAAAAAGCCTTGTTCTATCAGCGTCCGCTGCCTCCGCTGCAGAAAACCCGCTGGCAAACCGTGAACGCGCAGGCTGCCATCCCGGACGGCGATGAAAAAGGCGTGGAAAGCGTGTTCAACCAGCCGGACAACCTGACGGTGGAAGCCGTGCAAATCCTGGTGGATGCGCAGCACGGCCGCGCCAGCGACCTGGCGGTGGAACTGATCTCGCCGTCCGGCACCCGCTCGGTGCTGCTGTCGCCGCGCACCGCGCTGGTGGCGGAGGAGTATGGCCTGAACCAGCAGCGGCTGCTGTCCAACCACTTCTATGGCGAGCCGGCCAAAGGCCAATGGCGGCTGAGGGTGATAGACAGCAATGGCGGCGAGTACCAGTTCGTCCATCGGGTCAACAGCAAAAACACCACCTACTCGCTGCCAAACGCGGCAGGCAAACTGAAATCGTGGTCGATCCGCTTCTTCGGCCACCGGAGCGCAACATGAAAGCCATTCTCTCTCTGATTCCCGCCCTGCTGGCGCTTTCCGCCGCGGCTCACGCGGCCGACCTGCCCTTCCTGCCCAAGCCGGCCGGGCAGGCTGTTTCCATCAACGGCAAGGTGTATTACAAACAGACGCCGCAGCCCAAGATGGGCGTTTCCGCCAAGCTGGCGGCCGCGCCCGCTGCCGCCACGCCCACGCTGAAGCGCGGCGACGTGGTGCAAAGCGCCAAGCAGACGGTGCCGGCGTCCGTCAGCGGCGCCGTGCTGGTGCAATTGGCCTCCGCGCAGGACGAGGCGGCGCTCGCGCGCGATCACGGCCTGACGCCGCGCTACCGCACGGCCAGCGTGGTGGTGTTCGACAGCCCGCCGCAGGCCGACCTGCTGGCGCTGCAGCAAAAATTGGCGGCGGACAAGCGGGTGAAGAAAGCGCAGATCGAGCTGGCCAGCAACGACAAGCAGCCCGAATAAGACATCGCCACGCCCATTCATGACAAAGGCTTGCCGCGGCAAGCCTTTTCTTCTTCTGCAAAACACAGCCTGCGCGACCCAAAGGCAAACCCCGCGTTCTCCGCCATGCCACTCGGGTATGGCGCGCCTTCACGCCCGCCAGTCTGGCGATGGGAAGAAAATCCCACATCCGGCTCATGGATTCCACGCCAAACTGCACAATCGCCGCCACAACACTTGCTTGAAATTCATAGACATGGGTTAATCGCCAGGCAATGAAGCGGCTTGCCAATTGCATGTATCTTTCAATAAACCGCAACTTAAATATTATTTATTTAGAAATATTCAAACAGAAACACCCCAGTAGCCCGCAATACCTCTCAAGCACTCGCACCTTGACGGAGTCCATTGCCATGTCGGTTTCCAAAAAAATCCTGCTGCTGATTTTACTTTCCATCCTTACCTTGGTCGGCATCAGCGCCTACAGCCTGTACACCCAGTCCCGGCTGGCGGATACCGCCAGCAATTTCGCCCAAGCGGACTACCCCAAACTGATCACGCTGAACCAGTTCGGCAACGCCATCGCCTCCATCCGGCTAGTCGGGATGCAAGTGCTGGTGGCGGATAGCGAAGCGGACCGCCTGGCGGCCAAGGCCAAGGTCGATGCTGCCTATGCAGCCGCCAAATCGACGCTGGATCAGTACGGCGCGCAGGTCGACAACGAAGAAGACCGCGCGCTATACCAGGAAAACGTTCGCTTGCTGGACCGTTATTGGGGCACCATGGTGCCGCTGATGGACGCGGCTCTGCACGGCAATCTGGCCGAAGCGCTGCGGCTGCGCGCCACCTCTGCCCTGCCTGCCGGCAATGCGCTGACCAAGGGCATCGCGGCACATATCGACTACAACAAGCGCCATGTGGAGCAGGAGGTGGCGAATGCCCATCGGCTGATCGAAACCACCCGCGACATCACCCTGGCCGTCACGGCGCTGCTGGCGCTGCTGCTGATCGCCATCGGCCTGCGCTGCCACCGCTCCATCAGCCGGCCGCTGCAGGATCTGAACCAGACCATGAACCGGATAGGCGAGCGTCTGGATTTCACGCTGCAGGTCAAGGTGCATAACCCAAGCGACGAAATCGGCAACACCGCCGCCACCTTCAACCTGCTGATGGACCGCATTCGCCACAGCATGAGCGATATTTCCGGCAATTGCGCCAAGGTGGCGGCCTACGCCACCGACCTGGCCAGCGCCGCCGGCAATGTGCTGCAGGCGGCGGAAAGACAAAACGAGGCCTCCTCCGCCATCGCCGCCACCATGCAGCAGTTGTCGGTCAGCATCCATCAAGTGGGGGACCGGGCCGAATACAGCAATCAGCAAACCGAAGAAGCCAGCCGCCACGCCGACACCGGCCAGCAGGTCATCGCGCGCACGGTGGAGGAAATCCGGTCGATCTCCCATACCGTCGACCATGCCAGCAGCAGCCTGCATGAGCTGGAAGAGCAGAACAACCGGATCGCCAACTCGGTCAGCAGCATCAAGGACATCGCGGATCAGACCAATCTGCTGGCGCTGAACGCGGCGATCGAGGCCGCCCGCGCCGGCGAGATGGGCCGCGGCTTCGCCGTGGTGGCGGACGAGGTGCGCAAACTGGCCGAGCGCACCGCCATTCTGACCGGCGAAATCGACCACATCATCCGCGGCGTGACCGACACCTCGCGCCAGACCACCACGCGCATGAGCGAAATGCAGCAACTGGTGGTATCCGGCGTCGTCCGGGCCGACGAGGCCTTGATCACGATTGGTGAAATCGGCAAGTCGTCCAATACCGCCAGCCAGATGGTGGGAGAAATTGCGGACTCGATACGCGAGCAGGCCCATGCCTGCAACAGCATCGCCGCGCAGGTGGAAAAAATCGCGGAAATGGCGACCCAGTCCAGCGCCGCCGCCCATCAAACCGCCAAGACGGCGGAGCAACTGGACGAGGCCGTAGTGGCCATGAACCAGGCAGTCAACCGTTATCGCCTGTAAAACCGCGTGGCGCGTTGCGGACGATGATTAACCCGTCAGCAAAGGCTGAGGCTCATTGACGGCCACCGCATCGTCCCGCAACACCGCCAGCCCGTGCGCCGCTCGCGCCTTGTGGCATTGCGCCGATCCGGCCTCCACCTCGCGACAGGCGCTTGGGCGCGCGGCATAGATGCCGCAGGCCACGCTATGGCCCACCTCGCCCTGCAAGGCGACGCAACGCGGGCTATTCGACCAGGTGCCGCGCATGCAGCGGGTCCAGTCGTTGACTTTCTCGGTGAATTGGCTGGGGATGGCGCCGCCGCCGTCATCGGCCTCAGCCCAGTAGAAGGAAACGCGGAAGTTGGCGCAGCAGGCGCCGCAGGATTGGCAGGGATTGCTTTTTTCACTCATGGCAAGCAAGAAAAACAGTTTACGAATCACGCCTTGATCAGGCGAAATAATGTGATCCGGGTATTCTGTCAGGCTCGCTTGCCGCCCTCAAGTAAAACTATTTTGATGCGCCGCCCTGCAGCCACTCCGCCATCCCGATGCCGGCGGCGCGGCCGCTGGCGAAGCAGGCGGTCAGCAGATAGCCGCCGGTGGGCGCTTCCCAATCCAGCATCTCGCCGGCGCAGAACACGCCGGGCAGCGTCTTCAGCATTTGCCGCGGGTCCAGCGCCGAGAAACACACCCCGCCGGCCGTGCTGATCGCCTCGTCGATGGGCCGGGGCGCCGCCAGCCTCAACGGCAGGCGCTTGATCGCGGCTGCCAGCGTCGGCAGATGCTGGAAACTCTCCTTGTCCAGGCACTCGCGCAGGATGCCGGCGCGCGCGCCCTTCAGGTTCAGCCTGCTCTGCAAATGGCTGGATAGCGAGCGAGAGCCGCGCGGGTGCGTCACCTCGGCCAGCACCTTGGCTTCGTCCCAGGACGGGATCAAGTCCAGATGGCAGGTGGCGGCGCCGGAACGGGCGATCTCGTCGCGCAGCAGCGCCGAACACGCGTAGATCAGGCTGCCTTCGATGCCGCCCTCCGTGATGACGCACTCGCCCACCCGCTTGAAGCTACGTCCATCACTGCCTTCTAAGGAAAGCCCCACCGCCTTCAGCGGCTCGCCGGCGAACTTGTCGGAGAAAAGCGCGCTCCAGCCGACATCAAATCCGCAATTGGACGGCATGAGCGGCGCCGTGGCCACGCCGCGCTCGGCCAGCCAAGGCATCCAGCGGCCATCCGACCCCAGCTTTTTCCAGCTGCCGCCGCCCAGCGCCAGCAATACCGCGTCCGCGCGCACCGCCAGTTCGCCGTCCGGCGTATCGAAACGTAGGCTGCCGTCCGCGTTCCAGCCCTGCCAGCGATGGCGCACATGGATGCGCACGCCCGCCTCGCGCAGCCGGCTGAGCCAGGCGCGCAACAGCGGCGCGGCCTTCATTTCGCGCGGAAACACCCGGCCGGAGCTGCCGACGAAGGTTTCCACCCCCAGGCCATGCGCCCAGGCGCGCAGCGCATCGGCGTCAAACGCGCGCAGCAGCGGCTCGATCTGTTCCGCGCGCGCGCCATAGCGGCCGACAAAGGCCGCATACGGTTCGGAATGGGTGAGGTTCAGCCCGCCTATGCCCGCCAGCAGAAATTTACGGCCCACCGAGGGCATGGCGTCATAGACATCCACCCGGATGCCGCGTTGCGCCAGCATTTCCGCCGCCATCAAGCCCGCCGGCCCGCCGCCTATGATGGCGACACCGCGCCCCGCTCTGTCACTCATGCCCATCTCCACACTATCCGATCACGATTTCACCATAGCCGGCGCAGTCCGCCGCGTCGGCAAGGGCGCGATTGTTGCAGAAAAAGGCGGCCAACCCAAGCCATAAGGCCTTGAACGGGTTTTGATAGCAAATCCGCCACCGCGGCAAGCGGTATCCGCGCATTCCTTGATCTTGGCCAGACGCAGCCCACACTCGCCGAACTAGAATTCCTACGGCATAGCCATGCTAAAGTTATTTTCAGCTGCCCGCCCAGCAACGATCAAAACACAAACCACACACAGGAGACGGGGCCACGCCGCCCCGGCATGCAATGAGAAAATTTTCCGACTGGCCAATCTGGCTGCGACTGACCGGCGCCATCTGGAGCTGCCTGGTACTGGCATGGGGGGGGATTGATCGCGTGGGAAACGCGCGCCAGCCGCGACATCGCGGTGGAACAGGCCAAGGACCTGGCGCACAGCATGAATGAAATGACGCTGGCCGGGCTGACCGGCATGATGATCACCGGCACCGTGGGCCAGCGCGACGTGTTTCTGGACCAGATCCGCGAGCTGTCCGCCGTGCGCGACCTGCGGGTGATACGCGGCGAACCCGTCAACAAGCAGTTCGGCCCCGGCAACGCCGGCGACAAGGGGCGCGCCACCGATGCGCTGGAACGCGCCGCGCTGCAGGACGGCAAGCCGCATGTGCAGATCGAATCCACACCCGAGCTGGGCGAGCATTTGAGGGTGGTGTACCCGGCGCTGGCCTCATCCAATTATCTGGGCAAGAACTGCATGGCCTGCCACCAAGTGGCGGACAAAACGCCGCTGGGCGCGGTCAGCATGCGCATCTCGCTGGAAAAACCGTATGCCGCGGTGGACAGCTTCCGCACGCAGAGCATCCTGTTCGCCCTGCTGGCCTCGCTGCCGCTCTTGGGCGTGGTGTATCTGTTCATCCGCCGTTTCGTGACCGACCCCTTGCAGGAAATGGCCAAGGGCTTGGCCGAGCTGGCCAAGGGCGAAGGCGACCTGACGCGCCGGCTGCCGACCAGAAGCAACGACGAGATCGGCGTCACCGCCCGCCTGTTCAACCAGATGCTGGGCACGGTGGCCAGCCTGGTGCGCCAGGTCAGCGAAAGCGCGGACGCGGTGGCCTTGGCCTCGCGCCGCCTGTCCGGCGGCGCCAACCAGCTGGCCGCCAGCTCGCACCGCCAGAACAGCCAGTCGCTGGCTGCCGCGGAGGCTGTGGAGCAGCTGGCCTGCCACATCGGAGAGATCGCCGGCAAGGCGGAGCACGTCAGCAACGGCGCCGAGGAAAGCCTGCAGCGTTCCGAGCAGGGCCAGCGCAGCCTGCAGCAGCTGCAACAGGAGGTCGGCCAGGTGGAAAGCGCGGTGCAGCTGATGGCGCAGGCGGAGAGCGACCTGGTCAACTCCACCGCCGTGATCACCAGCATGACCAAGGAAGTGCGCGAGATCGCCGAGCAGACCAACCTGCTGGCGCTGAACGCGGCGATAGAAGCCGCCCGCGCCGGCGAGATGGGCCGCGGCTTCGCCGTGGTGGCGGACGAGGTGCGCAAACTGGCCGAGAAATCGGCCAAATCCGCCAGCGAGATCGACTCCGTCACCGGCGCGCTGAACAGCAAGACCGATGCGGTGCGGCAAGCCGTCAGCGCCAGCCTGCAATCGCTCGAAGCCAGCCGCCACTCCACAAACAGCGTGGCCAGCGTGCTGAGCGCCGCCAACCAGTCGGTGGCCGAAGTCCGGAACGGCCTGCAGCAGATCGTCGAAGTCACCGAGCAGCAACGCCTCACCAGCCAGGCGGTCAACGAAAACATCGACGCCATCGCCAACATGGCGCGCACCAACGACGCCGATATTCAGCAGACCGTGGGCGCGGCGGCGGAGCTGGAAACGCTGGCGCAGCGCCTGACGGACTCGGTGTCGCGCTTCCGAGTGTGAGGATACCCGGGCAAAAACCGCAACATCTGATAAAACTAGATAGGAAGACCCCAGCGCCCGGTTCACCGGGCGTTTTTTCAACTGAAAATGCGCTGGGCATTTGGCCGCGAGCCTCACTGCTGTTACACTGCCCAGCCTTTAGCCAACCGCGCCAAGTCATTGTGAAACCAGCCGCTTTTTCCTCCCTGCCCCTGCCCGCCCCCTTGCTGTCCAACCTGGACAGCCTGGGCTACCACCAGATGACCGCCATCCAGGCCGCCAGCCTGCCCGCCATTCTGGAAGGCCGCGACCTGATCGCCCAGGCCAAGACCGGCAGCGGCAAGACGGCTGCGTTCGGCTTGGGCCTCTTGGCCAGCATCAATCCGCGCTGGTTTGGCGTGCAGGCGCTGGTGATGTGCCCGACGCGCGAACTGGCTGACCAGGTGGCGCAGGAAATCCGCCGCCTGGCGCGCGCCATCGACAATATCAAGGTGGTGACGCTGACCGGCGGCACCCCGATGGGGCCGCAGATCGGCTCGCTGGAGCATGGCGCGCACATCGTGGTGGGCACGCCGGGCCGGCTGCAGGACCATCTGTTCCGCGAAACGCTGAACCTCTCCGGCGTGAAAACGCTGGTGCTGGACGAGGCGGACCGCATGATAGACATGGGCTTCATCGAGGAAATCGTCGGCATCGTCCGCGCCTGCCCGAAGAACCGCCAGACCCTGCTGTTCTCCGCCACCTATCCGGAAGACATCCGCAAGGCCAGCGCGCAGTTCCTGAAAAACCCGGTGGAAGTGAAGGTGGAGTCGCTGCACAAGGCCGACCACATCGAGCAGTGGTTTTACAAGGTGAAGCCGGAAACCCGGCTGGAAACGGTCAGCCGCATCCTGCGCCACCTGCGCCCCACTTCGGCGCTGGCCTTCTGCAATACCCGCGAACGCTGCAAGGAGCTGGTGCGCGAGCTGCAGGAGCAAGGCTTCAACGCCCTGACGCTGCACGGCGACCTGGAGCAGCGCGAGCGCGACCAGATTCTGCTGCGCTTCGCCAACAAGAGCGCCACGGTGCTGGTGGCCACCGACGTGGCGGCGCGCGGACTGGACATCAAGGAGCTGGATGTGGTGATCAACGTCGACGTCACTCATGATCCGGAAGTGCACATCCACCGCATCGGCCGCACCGGCCGCGGCGATCAGCACGGCCTGGCGCTGACCCTGGCCACCGACAGCGAGGCCAAGCGTCTGGTGCAGATCGAAAACTATCAGCAGGCCGACCTGACCTGGGCCGATGTGGAAGAGCTGACGCCGGCCCCGGGCGGCCCGCTGCTGCCGCCGATGGTGACGCTGGAAATCGCCGGCGGCAAACGCGAAAAACTGCGCCCGGGCGATCTTTTGGGCGCGCTGACCGGCGAGGCTGGCTTTGCCGGCAGCCAGATCGGCAAGATCAACATCTTTGAATTCAACAGCTTCGTGGCGCTGGAGCGCAGCATCGCCGAAGCCGCCCTGGCCAAGCTGTCGCAAGGCAAGATCAAGGGCAAGCAGTTCAAGATGCGGCTGATCGGCTGACGCCGAAAATGAAACAGGGCCTGGCGGCCCTGTTTTCCCCGACCTGCACCCTCGTCTTATACCTGATACTGCCCCACCGTCCGCTGTATGCTTTCCGCCTGATCCCTCAGCCGGTTGGCGGAACTGGCCGAATCGTTGGCATCCTTGGAATTGCCCTCCGCCATCATGGCGATCTGCTCCACCTTCTGCGCGATGATATTGCTGGCGCTGCCCTGCTCCACAATGCTGCTGGAAATCTCGCTGATCAGCTCCACGCTGCGTTCGGAATTGGTTTTGATTTCCTGAATCGCCTCGCTGGCGCCGCGCGCTTTTTCCGCCTCCAGATTCACGCGCTCCACCACTTGCTGCATGCCAGCCACCGCCGCCTGCGTGCCGTGCTGCATCTTGTCGATCACGCCGGAAATTTCTGTGGTGGAACTGGCGGTACGCTCGGCCAGCTTGCGCACTTCGTCCGCCACCACGGCGAAGCCGCGGCCCATCTCGCCGGCTCGCGCCGCTTCGATCGCCGCGTTCAACGCCAGCAAATTGGTCTGATCCGCAATATCCTTGATCACGCCCAAAACCGTGGCGATGGTGGAGCTGTCATCGCGCAGTTTGCCGATGCGGTCCGCCGCCTCGCCGACCGCCTGCGCCACCGCGCTGATGCCGTCCACCGTGCCCAGCACCACGCCGCTGCCGCGCTCGGCGATCTCGCCGGCCTCCTGCGCCTGCGCATTCGCCTCGCGCGCCCGGTCAGCCACATGGTTGATGCTGACCGTCACCTGCTCCACGGCGGCCGCCATTTCCGAGGCGGACTCGCTCTGCGTCACTGAACTGCCGGCGATGTGCGAGGACGAATCGGCCATCATCACGATGGCGCCTTGCATCTGGCTCACGCTGCCGCGGATTTCCAGAAAGCTCTGCTGCAGCCGCCCCATCAGCTCGTTGAACGCCGTCGCGGCCTGGCCAATCTCATCCATCCGCGCCACCGGCGCGCGTTGGCGGAAATCCAGCTGGGTGCGCACGGCCTGCATGGTGCCAAGCAAGCTGGCCAGACTGTTGCGGATATTGACGTATAGATGCGTGCTCAAGCCGCCGCAAATCAGTATGGCCAGCAGCACCACCGCCACCGACATGGCAACGCCGGCCTGATAGGCCGATGCATTGTCCTGCGACAACTGCTCGGCCAGCTTGTAGTTGTATTCGATGTGGTCCAGCAGCAGTTGATTCAGCGTCTTGGCCTCTTCCGCCATATCGCCCAGCATCAGCTTGTCGGCGCCGGCCACATCATTGGCCTGCACCAGCTGCAGGTATTTCTCGCGCTGCTGTCTATAGGTTTTCATCCCGTCGCGATCAGCCTGCAGCATCTTGCGATCGGTATCGTCCGAGATCAGATCCTTTTCGTACTTGTCCATCGTCGCGTCAAAACGCTTATCCAGCTCCAGCATGCGCGCCTGCTGCGCCGCCTTGGCGGCGGGATCGGTCAGGGCCACGCTGCGCGCCAGCGTCAGCCGGATGCCTGCCAGCGCTTCCTTGCCCTCGTCCAATACATGGATGCTGGGGAAAGTATTGACCTTCAGATAATCGAAGCGCTCATTCGCTTTCTTCTGCTGCCACAAGCCCTGAACCCCCACCACGATCATCGCGATCAGAGCCAGAGCTATCGTCAACATCAGCCGCTTGGTTATCGTCATCGCCCACTCCTTCCAACCATCCGCGTGCCAGCAAAATTACTTAGAGTAGTTATAGACAGGACTGACAAACAAACAACAAATCGTTTCGCATATCCCATAATCAGCGCATAGCGCCCTTTTCATCTGGCCGCCAAACCGGTAACATGCTGCCCCTTGCCGTTATCGCGGCGTTTATTCACTGGGTTCCCTCACCCCAGTCAGCAAAAAGGATATTCCGATGTTCGCCTTTACCCGCCGTCAGCGCTTGTCCGCGCTGTTATGGCTCTCGTGCTTTCATATCGCCATCATTGCGTCCAGCAATTACCTGGTGCAGCTGCCGATCACCGTGTTCGGCTTCCACACCACCTGGGGCGCTTTCACGTTTCCGTTCATCTTCCTGGCGACCGACCTGACCGTGCGCATCTTCGGCGCGCCGCTGGCCAGGCGCATCATCCTGGCGGCGATGGTGCCGGCGCTGGCCATCTCCTATCTGGTGTCCACGCTGTTCTATCAGGGGTCCTGGCAAGGCGCGCAGGCGCTGCAGCAGTTCAACCTGTTTGTCGCCCGCATCGCCGTGGCCAGCTTTGCCGCCTATGCCCTGGGCCAGATACTGGATGTGCAGGTATTCAACCGCCTGCGCCAGCTCAAGGCCTGGTGGGCGGCCCCGGCCGCGGCGATGTTCCTGGGCAATATCAGCGACACGCTGTCGTTTTTCTTCATCGCTTTCTACAAGAGCAGCGACGCCTTCATGGCAGCCAACTGGGTTGAGATCGCTCTGGTGGATTACAGCTTCAAGGTGCTGATCTGCATGCTGTTCTTCCTGCCCATGTATGGCGTGGTGTTGAAGATGATCCTGCAGCGGCTGCTGCGGAGCGGGGCGACAGAGCAAACGCTGCAGCCGGTTTGATCCCGCATCAGAATATTGGACGCTTAAAAAATAAAAATGCTGTTCACTTTGTAAAGTGAACAGCATCGGCCTTTGCGCCCGTCATTTCATTTGAATGTCCAGCCCCGCCGCCCCGAGGTCCAACTGGCGCCAGACCGCGTCATCGCGCCAGTGCCGGCACCAGTCCGGCACGGCGGCGGCCTCCATCGGCCGGGCGATGCCGAAGCCCTGGGCATAGCGGCAACCCAGCGCGCGCAGCGCGGCGCCATGCTCCAGCGTTTCCACGCCTTCGGCGATCACCTTGCGATTGAAGATCGCCGCCAGCTGAATCACGCCTTCAACGATGTGGCGATCATCGGCGCTGGTCAGCATGTCGTGTATGAAGCTGTTGTCTATCTTCAGCGTTTCCACCGGCAGGCGGCGCAGATAATTCAGCGAGGCATAACCGGTGCCGAAATCATCCAGGGCGAAATGGACGCCCAGTTGGCGGCAGCGCTGCAAGGTCTCGATGGTTTTCTCCACATCCGCCTCCGCGCTCTCCTGGATCTCCAGCTCCAGGAAATCCGGCGGCACATTCGGATACAGGGCCAGGCTTTGCGCCAGATGATCGCAAAAATCCGCGCTGAGCAGATAGTGCGCGCTGACATTGGTGCTGATCCGAATCGAGAAGCCGGCATCAGCCCATTGCGAAACCTGCTTCAGCGCGGCATCCAGCACCCATTGCCCGAATGCGCCTTCCAATTCGTGCCCGCGCAGATGCGGCAGAAACTCCGCCGGCGCAAGCAGGCCGCGCTTGGGGTGGTGCCAGCGGATCAAGGCCTCCACGCCGATGATCTCGCCATCGAACAAATCGACCTTGGGCTGGTAGAACAAAGCGAACTCGTCGCGGCCCAGCGCCTGGCTCAGCAACTCCAGGAACTGGCGATGCTCCTGCGCCACGCGGTCGCTTTCCGGATCGAACAGCTGATAGCGGTTCTTGCCCGCCTCCTTGGCCACATACATCGCCTGGTCGGCGTGGCGCAGCAGCGTGTCCGGATCGACATTGTCCTGCGGATACAGGCTGACGCCTACGCTGCAGGTGACATTGACCGTGACATTGCCCACCGGCACCGGCGCGGCCACCGCCTGCAGTATCCGGTCCAGCACCAGCATGCACTCTTCGGTCGAGCCGACCTCGGACAATAGCACCACAAACTCGTCGCCCCCCAGCCGCGCCAAGGTATCGTCGCCGCGCAGCACGGATTTCAAATGGCCGCTTACCGCCACCAGCAGCTGGTCGCCCACCTCATGGCCATATTGATCGTTGACCGATTTGAAGCCGTCCAGGTCGAGGAAGCACACCGCGCAGGACTTGCCGCTGCGCGTGGCGCGCACGATGGCCTGGCGCAGCCGGTCGGACAACAGCCGGCGGTTCGGCACCCCGGTCAGCGGATCGAAATGCGCCACCCTATCCAGTTCCGCCTCATGCACCTTCAGCTGGGTGATATCGGAGAAAATGCCGATATAGTGCTGCACTTGGCCGTTTTCATCCCGCACCACCGAGATCGACAACAGCTCGGCGTACAGCTCGCCGTTCTTGCGCCGGTTCCACAACTCGCCGCGCCAGAAGTTATGCCCCTTCACCGAGCTCCACAACTCTTCGTAAAAGCTGTTGGACTGCTTGCCGGAGGACAGCATGCTGGGTTTGCGGCCTATCACTTCCTCCGCGCTATAGCCGGTGATGCGGCTGAAAGCCTGATTGACCTTGGTGATCACCCCATCCGGGCTGACCATCAAGATGCCCTCGTAACTGCTGTCGAACACCGCCGCGGCTTCTTTCTGCGTCTGTTCGAACACTTTGCGTTCGGTGATGTCGGTATGCGTGCCGGACATCATCAGCGGCTGGCCCGCCGCGTCGCGCTCCACCACCCGGCCGCGCGACAGTATCCAGCGCCAGTCTCCGCCGCGGGTGCGGCAGCGAATTTCCACTTCATGACTGGCCGACTCCGCGCGCAGATTGCGTTGAATCGACTCCTTCGCCCGCGCCACATCGTCTGGATGCACATGGTCGTACCAGTTGTCCGCGGTGATGCGCATCTCTCCCGGGCCATAGCCCAGCATGCTCTCCCAGCGCGGGCTGACCTGAAAACTGCCGGTCTTCAGGTTCCAGTCCCAGAAGCCCTGATCCGACCCTTCGATCACCCGCGCCAGTTGCTGCTCGCGGCTGCGCAAAGCCTGCTCGGCGCGGCGCTGCTCGGTCAGATCGCGGCCAAACGCCATGTAGCGGCCATCTTTCAGCCGGCCGGTAGCCAGATCGACGCAGATGCTGCCGCCTTTCTTCTGCCGCAGCAGCCACTCCGCTCGCAGAAAGGCGCCGGAAGCGATCTGATCCAGATGCGCCTGCAGCATGGGCAGAGACTCCGGGGCCACCAGATCGCGGATCTGCATGCCTTTCAATTCTTCCAAACTGTGCCCGGTAAGCCGGCAAGCCGCCGGATTGGCGAAGATGTAAAACCCATCGGGATCGGTCACCCAAATCGCCTCGCCGGCCTCGTTCAACACCAGCCGCAGATCGTCGTCCACCCGCTTGCGTTCGGTGATGTCGGACAGGTTGCCCACCAGCCTCAGCGCCGCGCCGCGCTCGTCCCACTCCACCGCTCGGCCCCGAGTCTGCAGCCAACGCACGCCATGCGCCTGATTGGCCAAACGGAATTCGACCTCGATGCGCGGCGATTTGCCGCGGCGGTGCGCCTCTATCGCCTGCAGCACGAAAGGCAGGTCCGCCGGGTGAATCAATTGCCGGAAAAAACGGAAATCGCCGCTATCATCCTCCGCCCGCGTGCCGGTCACTTCGTAATAGCGAGGCGAACGGTATACCCGGTCGCTGCGCAGATCCCAATCCCAGAAACCGTCGCTGGTGGCTTCCACCACCAGTTGCAGCCGCGCCTCGCTCGCCTTGACCTGCAAGGCCATGTTCTTGCGAGCCGTGATGTCCTGCATCGTGCCGTACAAGGCCACCACTTTGCCGCCCTCATCCCGCCGGGCCTCGCCACGCGCGGTCACCCAGCAGGAGGTGCCGTCCACCCGCAGCACTTCCAGATCGCACTCATACCCCATTCCGATGAGCCGGCAGCGCTCGGTCGCTTCGGACAACTGCGTCCAGCTATCCAGCGTGAAGAAGCGCTGCAGCGCCGTATAGTCCAAAGGCGGCCCATTGCCATCCAGGCCGAACAGCCGATAGATCTCCGCCGACCACTGGTGGCGGTCGGTGCGCAAATCCCAGCTCCAGCTGCCCAGGCCGGCCAATTGCTGCGCCAGTTGCAGCTCCGCCTCGCTGACGCGCAAGGCTTCCTCGGCGCGTTTGTGAGCGGTGATGTCGCGGGAGATGCCGAACAGGCCGACCAAACGGCCGTCAGGCGCATAGACCGGCCCCTTGGTCACCAGGAATACCATGTCGTCGCCGCTTTGCAGCGTCAGCGATTCTTCCTGGGTCAGCACCCTGCCGGACTGCATGATCGCGCGATCAATCGCCATCAGCTTGCGCGCGGTATCCTCGGCGAACAGCGCATAGTCATCCCGCCCCAGCACCTCGCGCTCATCCTTGCCCACAAAAGCCAGGCCGGCCCGGTTGACCAGCAGATAGCATCCATGCACATCCTTGACGAACACGGCATCCGAAGTGCTGGACACCACCGCGCCCAGCAGCCGGCGGTTCAGCTCCACGCGGAAAAGCGTTTGGCGCAAGACGGCGCCCACCAAGCAGGTCGCCATGCCCGTCAAAACGAGGCACGCCAATTGCAGATGCTGCCCCAAGGACTGCGTGGCATGCGCCCCAAAAACTGGCAAGGCATTGGAAGCCAGCGCAGCCAGAGCGATAGCCAGCAGGCCAGGCCCTAGACCGCCCAAGCTGGCGCACAGCATGATGGGGAGCATGAACAAAATCAGCGTGGACTGCTCGCCGCCTGCCCCGGACAGCATGGCGCGCAGCGCCATGATGCAAACGGTCAACAGGACGGCAAGCAGATAGGCCAAACGGACGGACCAGCGGCTGGGAAGCAAGTCGGCAGACAAGGCCACATGCCAGGCCGGCAGATCCGCTTGATATCCCCGAGCGGCTCGCAGCGCCAATAACAGCAGCAACAAGCTCGCCGCGACAAACAGACCATCTTTGATGGCAAATGCATGCAAACCACCCATCGCACGCACCCACGCGTCGGGCAAAGCGAGCCAAACCCAGGCAAACGCGGCGTAGGCCACTGTCGCCAGCAAGATGAATCTTGTCCGCGGCTGCACCCGCATCGCGCCCCCCCCCCTGCCGGCCAAATGGCCCATGGTGTGATTACATCGGGACCGCCCGCCACTGCAAACGCCCAATCGTAGCGAGATACCCTGTCAATGCTTAGAACGCCTCAAATAAAGATATAGCATTGATCGGCCAGGCAACGGCCATCTGAACCGACTTTCGTTTGAATTTGAACTATTCTTTAGCGGTAAAACAATATGTTGCTTGAAGGATCGGGGATGGAGTTTCAGTTCGATCTGGATGATCCGCTGCAGTGCCTGGAACGGATCTATCTGCAGTTGAATCCCATGGTGGTGGCCTTCCGTCCGCTGATGAACGGCGGCCTGTTCGGCCCGGTATTCGGCAGCGGCCTGCTGCTGTCCTATCGCGACGAAACCTTCATCATCACTTCGGAAGCCGTGCTGGCGGAAATTTGCGTCGCTTACAACCAGCAGGCATGGGCCTGCTCGGAGCGTCTGAAGTGGCCGCTGCGCGAACTGTGCTGCGCCTGTTCGCCGCATATGGAAATCGGCGCGATCCACATGCCGATGGACTGGCTGGACAAGCAGCCTCAACCCTCTTGCTTCGAGCTGAGCGGCGTCGGCTGGGCGGACCCGCAGGCCAGCGCCTTCACCCTGCTGTTGGGCTATCCGGTGCCCTGCCGCTCGCCTTCCGCCGATCCGGATTCGGCCATCGGCATCGTGTCCCGCGCCTACCCGAACGGCAACCGGGACTGCAAAACCCTGCATCCGCTGTTCGTCGAATTCGACAGCCGTGACATCCTGAGCCGGCATCCCTTGGACAAGGCCGCCTTGCAGCACCATTATCAGCTTGCCGGCACGCCCGCCATCAGCCTGTACCATTCCTTCCGCGACGACAGCAACCGTCTGACCGCCTACCTGCAAGGCATCGTCACGGAATGGGACGCGGCAGGCATCGGCGCAGTCACTACCTCCACCATGCTGCTCAACGGCTTTCTCGACAACTACCTGCAACAACTGCAGCAAGGCGGCAAACAGGCCAAGGACAATGTGGCCTCGCTGCTGGCGCGTTTTAGGCGCTAAGGCATCGCCGCGGCGTCGCTCTGGTTCTGGCTCAGCTTGAACTTTCCCTCCAGACTATCCACCGTCAACTCTATGCCGACGATCGCCGCCATCATCTTGTCGATATAATCGGCCGGCGCGTCCTCCATCCGCCAGGGCTGGGCGAAAGCGGCCTCATGCTCGGTCGTCAGATCGCTTAGCAACTGCCGCAGCCATGCCCTGTCGTCCACCGCGCGCAAACGCCCGCGCGCATGCGCCACCATATAGTTCCAGGTCGGCACCACCTTGCCGTGCTCGGCCTTGGCCGGATACCAGCTCGGCGTCACGTAAGCGTCGTCGCCCTGAAAAATGGCCACGGCCTGCGGCTCTCCGCCCAGCTGTTTCCACAAGGGATTGGCACGCGCCACATGGCCGCGCAGAATCAGCGTTTCCTCCCGCCGCACCGCCAGCAAGGGAATATGATTGACCAGCGGGCCGTCCTCGCCGTTGATCGCCAGCGCAGCCAATGGACGGGCGCGCATCAGATGGCATAAAGCGTCCGCGTCGCTCGCCTGAAAATGCTTGGGCAGATACATGGAATGATCCAATCAAATAAGCGCCATTATTCATTTCGTATCATGCCGCGGCAAGCCCGCGCGCTTCACGCTGCGCTACAATAGCGGCGGCCCTTCCCCAGACTGAGAAACATGTCGAGAAAACCGCGCGTCCGCTCCGGCAGCGGCGTCACCATGCATGATGTCGCCCGCGCGGCGGGCGTCAGCGCCATTACCGTGTCGCGCGCGCTGAACCAGCCGCAGCAGGTTTCGCCGGCCTTGCGCGACAAGGTGATGCAAGCCGTGGACGCGCTGGGTTACGTCCCCAGCCGCTCGGCCAGCACCCTGGCCTCGGCGCGTTCGCGCACGGTGCTGGTGCTGATCCCATCTCTTGGCAATACGGTGTTTCTGGACACGCTTGCCGGCATCGAGACCGTGTTGGCCGAAGCCGGCTACCAGATGCTGATCGGCAACAGCCATTACGATGCGGAACAGGAGCTGCAACTGCTGCGCGCCTATCTGCAGCACCGGCCGGACGGCGTGCTGCTGACCGGCCTGAGCCACGCCGCGCCGTTCGATGACCTGTTGCGCCGGCATGGGCTGCCGGCGGTATACATGATGGACCTGGCCGACGACGGCCGCTGCTGCGTGGGCTTCTCGCAAGAAGAAGCCGGCGCGGCCATCACCCGCCACCTGCTGGAGCGCGGCAAGCGCCGCATCGGCTTTCTGGGGGCCCAATTGGATGAGCGGGTGATGAAACGCCTGTCCGGCTATCGCGCGGCCTTGGCCGAGGCCGCTTGCCACGACGCCGGCCTGGAATGGCTGGACCCGGCGCCTTCCAGCATGCAGATGGGCGCCGACATGCTGGACGCCGCCCTGGCGGCGCGCCCGGACTGCGACGCCCTGTTCTGCTGCAACGACGACTTGGCGATAGGCGCGCTGGCGCGCTGCCAACAGCTGGGCATCGCCGTGCCGGCGCGGCTGGCGGTGGCCGGCTTCAACGATCTGCAGCCGGCGGCCTGGTGCACGCCCGCCCTCACCACGGTGGCCACGCCGCGCCGCGAGATCGGCATCCAGGCCGCCCGCGCGCTGCTGGCGATGATAGAAGGCGATGCGCCGCAAGCGCTCCGCCTCGACCTGGGCTTTCAATTGATGCTGCGCCGCAGCAGCTGAAATCCGCCTC
The DNA here is from genome assembly GCF_059916625.1 of Chromobacterium sp. CCUG 76385. Lineage (NCBI taxonomy): Bacteria > Pseudomonadati > Pseudomonadota > Betaproteobacteria > Neisseriales > Chromobacteriaceae > Chromobacterium > Chromobacterium sp. CCUG 76385. The sequence continues at coordinate 97,491 of NZ_JAUCGU010000005.1, read as the reverse complement.
CCGCCGCGGCGCGCCTGATCTGCCGCCGCCTGTTGTGCGCCGACTACATTTCTTCCTATCGCAAGTGAAAACTTGATCCAGCTGCTTGTTGCCGCGCTTTTGTTAGCGCTAACATCATTGCCATTCGGCCGATCTGGCATCGGCCATTTCTTCACTCTAATTTGTTAGCGCTAACATGAATACCCGCAATATCGTGGTGATGGGCGTGGCCGGCTGTGGCAAGAGCAGCATAGGCAAACTGCTGGCGGATGCGCTCGGCGCCGGCTTCATCGAGGGCGACAGCTTCCACCCGCCGGAAAACATAGAACGCATGCGCGCCGGCATCCCGCTGGACGATGCCAGCCGCGCCGGCTGGCTGGCCAATCTGGCCCAACAACTGCGGCAGGCGCGCGCCGATGGCCGCGCCATCGTGCTGGCCTGCTCCGCCCTGAAGCGCCGTTACCGCGACGTGCTGCGCGGCGGCGATCCCGAGCTGCGCTTCGTCCATCTGCGCGGCGAAGCGGAACTGATCGCCGCCCGCATGCGCGAACGCAGCGGCCATTTCATGCCGGAGAGCCTGCTGCACAGCCAGTTCGCCGATCTGGAAGCGCCCGGCGCGGACGAGCGCGCCATCGCGGCGGACATCGGCGCGCCGCCGGAAGCCCTGCTGCGGCAAATCCTGGCCACGCTGAAATAACACAACGCAGAAATGAGGAGAACAATATGCACGCCCCGTCACAACAGCAACACCAGGTTCCCGCCCGCCGCTGGCGCATAGGCTGGCTGCTGGGCATCGGCATCCTGGTCAATTATTTCGACCGCATCAGCCTGTCGGTGGCCGCGCCGCAGCTGCAGCAGGAATTCGGCCTGAGCAACGGCGAGCTGGGCCTGTTGTTCAGCGCCTTCTTCTGGAGCTACGCGCTGCTGCAAATCCCCACCGGCCTGATCCTGGACCGCTTCGGCACCACCCGCATCGGCCGGCTGGGCGCGCTCTTGTGGGGCGTGGCCGCCACGCTCACCGCCTGCGCCGGCGGCTTCGCTGGCATCTTCGCCGCCCGCGTGCTATTGGGCATCGCCGAGGCGCCGGGCTTCCCGGTCAGCTCCAAGGCCACCGGCTACTGGTTTCCGCGCCGCGAGCGGGCCATGGCCACCGCCATCTTCGACGCCGCGGCCAAGTTCTCCAATGTGATAGGGGTGCCGCTGGTGGCGCTGGCCGTGGTGCATCTGGGCTGGCGTTGGGGCTTCGGCGTGTCGGCCATCCTCAGCGTGCTGTACTTCATCGCTTTTTATCTGATCTACCGCGACCCCAGCGCCGACCAGAAACTCAGCGCGGCAGAGCGCCAGTACATCATCCAGGGCGGCGCCGCCGAGGAAGGCGTCAGCCAGCAAGGATCGCTGGCGATGCTGGGTTACCTGCTGCGCCAGCGCAAGGTGTGGGGGTTGTCCATAGGCTTCGCCGCCTATGGCTACGTGTTCTACCTGTTCCTGACCTGGCTGCCTGGCTATCTGGTGCAGGCCATGCACATGGATATTCTGAAGTCGGCCTGGTTCTCCGCCATTCCGTGGATGTTCGCCACCCTGTCCGATCTGTTTGTCGGCGGCTGGCTGATCGACAAGCTGATAGACCGCGGCTACGACGAGACCAAGGTGCGCAAAGCGGTGCTGCTATGCGGCATGACCATGGGCATGGCGGTGTTCGGCGCCACGACCACCACCGACCCATACATCGCCATCATCTGGATCACCATCGCGCTGAGCGGCCTGGCCGCCGCCGCGCCGGTGGGCTGGTCGCTGCCGTCCCTGATCGCGCCGCGCGGCGGCACCGGCACCGTCGGCGGCATCATGAACTTCGCCAACAATATGATGGGCGCCATCGCCCCCATCGTCACCGGCTTCATCGTCGGCGCCACCCACTCTTTCACCAATGCCTTCCTGGTGGCGGGCTGCATGCTGGTGATCGGCATCCTGGCCTTTGTCTTCCTGCTCGGCCCCATCGAGCAGTTGCCCGAACCCGGCGTCTCCCCGGATTAAGGCAGCCCCTCGGCCCCGGCCCACGCCGGGGCTTTCTTGCGTCCCGCGCTCAAAAACCATGCATAAAAAGCGGGAATTTCAAGCTTATCACCCCTGCCTACTCGGCCTGTTGCCGTTCTTATGGACTGGCTGCATGCTGCGCGCTGCAGTCAAAGCCCGATTTCCCCAACACTTTGATCAAGGAGCACGGCATGGCGCTGTTACCGGACCAAATCGCTTTCTTCCGCACCAACGATCTGCAAGGCGAACCCACGTACTACAAGGTGGGCGACGATGTTGCCCTGCATGGCGAACTCAATGACAAATACAAATCGGTGGAAGTCGGCGAAACCGCCAAGGTGCGCTGCTACCAGCACATCAACGGCAGCGGCCTGACTCATGAATATCAACCGGGCCGGCATCAAAATATAGATGCGCAGATCAGCGGCCTGTCCAAATTCCAGGTGCTGGCGCTGGACACCCGCTTCGCCGTGGGAATCAAGCTGCACGACAAGACCGGCGGCGAGCCGGGCGATTATCGGATGGAGTTCAAGGCCGCGGCAATTGGCGAGGTGGAAGTGCTCTCCGGCCAGGATGAATATGCTTTCCTGCCCGCCAGCGGCGACTCCAATGAAATCACCTGCGCCATTTTCGTGTTCGACCGCGACCATGGCACGGTCGCCTTAGGCACCGTCTACTTCCAGTGGAACGCGCATAGCCACGAAATCCACATCACGTCTTACGACGAAACCTTCCCGGCCAATATGTCCTACCACAAGGACGACCAGACGCGGATCACCTTCTATCTGGATGCCGTCAAATAAGCATTGACGCAGAGCGCAGGTACACACAAGCGCGACAAAGCCCGCCAAAGCGGGCTTTGTTTTCACTGCGTATCTTGCGCACTCAGGCCATGAGGCCGAGTTTCTGCGGCAGCAGCCGCAAGGCCTCGGCGTTCGATGGGGAGAATACCCGCTCTGCGGCCTGGTCCCACGGCAGCCAGCGGTAACCCAGATGCTCGCGCGGGGCCAGCGTCACCTGGCAAGGCTCGTCCAACATCAGGCCAAACACATGCTCGTCGTTATGGGTGACGCCTTCCGGATAACGGTGGCGCCAGTGCTCGTAGATTTCGTAGCGGTTGACGATGCGCCAGTCGCTGAGCGCGAAGCGGGACGGGTCCAGGCCGGTCTCCTCCGCCACCTCGCGGCGAGCGGTGTCGATCAGATCCTCGTCGCCCTCGCGGCTGCCGGTCACCGACTGCCAGTAGCCGGGCTTGTCCGCCCGCTCCAGCAGCAAAACCTGGCCATCGCGGCTATGAATCACCACCAGCACCGAAACCGGCTGCTTGCTGCCCATCTAGATCTTGCCTCCTTGCGCGCCGGGGGCCGCCAGCATGCCAGCCAGCTCCACCGCGGATTTGACGCCCATTTTTTCGAATACCCGCGAGCGGTGGACCTCCACCGTCTTCATGCTGATGCACAGCTCCTCGGCGATCTGCTTGTTCAGTTTGCCGGCCAGGATCAGTTGCATCACTTCGCGCTCGCGCTCGGTCAGCAGCGCCAGCGCCGCGGCCACTTTCAGTTGGTAGCCGTGCAGCTGGCGGTTCTGCTCGTCCAGCGCCACCGCGGCGGCGGCGCGCTCCAACAGATGCACATCATCAAACGGCTTCTCGATGAAGTCCAGCGCGCCCAGCTTCAAGGCCGCCACCGCGTGCGGCACGTCTCCGTGCGCCGTCAGCATGATCACCGGTGGACAGTAGGGCCAAGCAGCCAGCTTTTCCAGCACCACAATGCCGCTGATGCCGGACAAGCGCAGGTCCAGGACGATGCCATTGTATTCGAAGCCGTTTTCCGCCGCCAGAAAGGCTTCGCCGCTGTCGAAGCCATCCACCTGGTAGCCCTGCCCGTCCAGCAGCCACAGCAAGGATTGCCGCACCGCTTCGTCATCATCGATGATAGCCAGACGCTTTGCGCTCATGATGTCTCCGTGTCAGCCCTGCGCCGGCTTGTCGCCGACGATGCGCACTTCCCGCTGCGGGAAGGGGATTTCGATGTTGTGCTGCTTGAACAGGCGCCAGATGGCGAGATTGATGTCCGACTTCAGGCCCATGAAGCCGTTTTCCGGATCCAGCACCCAGAAACCCAGCTCCATATTGATGCCGCTGTCGGCGAACAAGGTCACAAAGGCGTTCGGCCCCGGCTGCGTCTGCACGCGCGGGTGCACCGCCGCCTGCTTGAGCAGGGACATGGCCAGGTCCAGATCGGTGCCGTAGGCCACCTGCACCGGCACGCTGGTCCACAAGCTCTTTTCCGAGTACGACTGATTGACCACCGTATTCGATACCAGCAGGTCGTTCGGAATCAGCGCCTCGCTGCCATCGCCGCCGCGCAGCACCACGTAGCGCGAAGTCATGCGGGTGACGTTGCCCACTCGGTCGCCCACCATCAGACGGTCGCCGATGCGGATGGAGCGGTCCAGCAGAATGACGAAGCCGGACAGGAAATTCCGGGCGATGTTCTGCAGGCTCAGACCGAGGCCGATGGTGAAACCGCCGCCCAGCGCAGCCAGCACGGTCAGATCGATGCCCACTACCGGCAGGGCGACCATCACCGCGATCACCACCAGGATGATGCGCGTCAGCTTGGCGAACACGATGCGCAGATTGGAATCGAGGTGCTTGAGCTTCATGATGCGCGCCTCGATCAGGCGGCTGGCCCACAGCGCCACCACCACGATCACCGTCACCCACAGCAGGCCGTTGATGATGGTCAGCATGTCCAGCTTGGTCTTGCCGATGCTGAAGGTCATCGACTCCAGCCAATCCGTCACCGCCACATCGAAGCCTATGGTCCAGCTGACGAAGCCCAGCCACAGCACGGTGGCCAGCACGTGCTCGGAATGCCGCTCGAAGCGGCTAGACGGAAACGCCTGCCGCACCACGGCCGTGCACAGCCGGATCACCGCCAGCCAGAACAGCATGGCGCTGAAAATATGCAGCACCAGCATGGGCGCGTGCTCCAGCCGGCCCCAGGCCAGGCTGGCGGCGATCACCAGCAGCTGCGCGGATACCGGCAGCACCAGCCGGAAGCCCAGATACGGCAGGAACTGCTCGTAGCGCTCGGGCGTGCGCGTGAACCAGCGGCGGTATAGATGGCGGGCGATGACGACAGCCAGCAAGACGCAGAGCGCGCCTATGCCCAGCTCGATCAAGCCATTGGGGGTTTGCAGCGCGTCAAGCAGCGCGAAAAAATCCATTTCCTTGCGGATGAACAACAGCAATGTCTGACTCCTTGTCAAAACGGCAAACGGGCCGATCGCTCGGCCCGTTCTGGATCAGGCGGAAACCGTATCGGACCGCGCCAGGCGGCCTTCGTTCAATCGCAGCACCCGCTGGGTGCGTCCGGCCAACTCCAGATCATGGGTGACGATGATCAGACTGGTGCCCAGCGTGCGGTTCAGTTCCAGCATCAGCTCGAATACCTGGCGCGCCGTATTGGCGTCCAGATTGCCGGTCGGCTCGTCGGCCAGCAGGCAGGCCGGTTGCGTGACCAGCGCGCGGGCGATGGCGGCCCGCTGCCGTTCGCCGCCCGATAATTCGCCTGGCTTGTGCTCCAGCCGCTTGCCCAGCCCCACCCGCTCCAGCATCTCCGCTGCACGGCGCGCGGCTTCCGCCTTGTCCATTCGGCGGATCAGCAGCGGCATCATCACGTTCTCCAGCGCGGAAAATTCCGGCAGCAGGTGATGGAACTGGTAGACAAAGCCCAGCGACGCATTGCGCAGCCGGCCGCGCTCGGCTTCGGACAGAGTGGACAGGTCGCGCCCCAAGACTTCCACGGCGCCGGAAGTCGGCGAATCCAGCCCGCCCAGCAGATGCAGCAGCGTGCTCTTGCCGGAGCCGGACGCGCCGACGATGGCCAGATGCTCGCCCTTCTCCACGTCCAGATCGATGCCGGACAGCACATCCAGCGCCAGCTTGCCTTCCTGGTAGCGTTTGCCCAACTGGCGGCAGCTCAATACTTTACTCATAGCGCAGCGCCTCCGCCGGTTGCGTGCGCGCCGCGCGCCAGCTGGGGTACAGCGTGGCGAACAGCGCCAGCAGCAGGGAAATGATGGTGATGGTGGAGACATCGCCCCACTGCACGTCGGACGGCAGATAGTCGATCATGTAGACGTCGCTGGACAGAATTTTGGCGCCGATGATGCGTTCGATCACCGGCACGATCACATCCAGATTCAGCGCGATGGCCACGCCGCTGATAGCGCCCGCCAGCGTGCCCAGCACGCCGGCCACCGCGCCCTGGATCATGAAGATTTTCATGATGCTGCCCGGCGACGCGCCCAGCGTGCGCAAGATCGCGATGTCGGCCTGCTTGTCGGTCACCACCATCACCAGCGTGGACACCAGATTGAAGGCCGCCACCGCGACGATCAGCGTCAGGATGATGGTCATCATCCGCTTCTCGATCTGCACCGCGCGGAAGTAATTGGCATTGGTATCGGTCCAGTCCGTCACCATCAGCTGCGGCAGCTGCGGGCGCAGGCTTTCCTTCAATTGCGGCGCCAGCAACGGGTCATCCAGCTTCAGCCGCACGCCGCTGACCGTATCGCCCATGCGCTCCAGCACTTGGGCGTCGCGCAAATTGACCATGGCCAGCGAGGAATCGAACTCGAACATGTCCACCTTGAAAAGGCCCACCACGGTGAACTGCTTCGAGCGCGGAATCATGCCGGCCGGCGTGATATTGCCCTGCGGCGTCATCAGCGTCACCTTGTCGCCGACGCCCACGCCGAGCTGGCGCGCCAGCTCCACGCCGAGCGCCATGCCGAAGCTGCCCGGCTGCAGATTGTCCAGCTTGCCGGCCACCATGTGGCGGCCCACGTCCACCACCTGATTTTCCAGCTTGGGTTCGACGCCGCGCACCAGGCCGCCGCGCACATTGCCGTAGGCGACGAACAGGCCCTGGCTGCTGACAAAGGGCGCCGCCGCCACCACGTGCGGCTGCTTGACCAGCATATCGCGCGCGCCCTGCCAGTTGGGCAGCCGGCCGTCATAGCCGCTGACCTCCAGATGCGAGGCCACGCTGAGGATGCGGCCGCGGATTTCCTTCTGGAAGCCGTTCATCACCGACAGCACGATGATCAGCGCGGCCACGCCAAGGGCGATGCCGACGATGGAAATCAGCGAAATGAAGGAAATAAACCCGTTGCGGCGCTTGGCGCGCAAATAGCGCAGCCCGATAAAGGCTTCAAATGGCATCGTCAGGCGTCTCGCTCGGAACGGTAGGGGTTGTCCAGGCTCTGCATCATCGCCACCAGGAAGTCGCGCACCTGTCGCTCGTCGCAGCCCATCAGCACCGCGTCCTCGAAAGCGTCCTGCGCCAGCTGGGCGATCTCTTCCAGATTCTCGCGCATCACTTTCAGCTTCTCGACGCAGGCCACCACATTGCCTTCCGGGTCCTTCCAGACCGGTATTGCTATCTTCAAAGTCATTTTCGTTCCTGAAAACAAGATGCCCGCAAGCTGCGGGCATCAGGCTAGACCCTTGGGTTCAGCGCTTGTGCTTCTTCTTGGCGGCATGCGAGGCCTTGGCCGCCTTTTTGCCGCGCGCCGGCTCCGCCGCCTTGCACTTCTTGCCCTTGCGGCATTTGACTTGCGTCTCGGCCTTTTTGGCGCCGCCCTTCACGCTGACGTCATCGGACGTATCGGCCGCCTGGTAGGCGGTGCTACGATTGACCCGGCGCGCTCCATTGTAGCGCGCGCTCCAGTAACTCTGTGACAGATTGGCCACTTCAATGTTCTTGCCGGTGCGCGGCGCATGGATGAATTTGTTGTTGCCCATGTAGATGCCGACATGGGAATAATTGAAGCCGCGGGTGTTGAAGAACACCAGATCCCCTGGCACCAGTTCGCCGCGGCCGACGGACTTGCCCACCTTGGCCATTTCGGCGGCGGTGCGCGGCAGGTTGACGCGCAGCGACTTCTGGAACACGTAACGGATAAAGCCGCTGCAGTCCAGGCCGTCATCCGGCGTGTTGCCGCCGAAGCGGTAGGCCACGCCCAGGAGACTCATCGCTTGCAAAAGCAGATCACCCACCGCATCCTCTTGCGGAGCGGCGTATTTGGAGATGGGATCGTCCGGTTTGTCGGCCGCCGAGCTGTCGGCTGCCGTTTTGCCATCGACCGGGGGCTTGTCCGGCGCGGCCTTGTCTGGCGCAGCCTGGGCGAAAACCATAAAGCCCGCCAGCGCCAGCGCTGATAAGCGGAGTTGCAATTTCATAGGCCGCACTCTATCGGACGGGACCGGTAGTGTAAAGCCAAGCGGAACGGCGAAAAGCACATGATTCGGGAAACCTTGATTGCAATGCGGGACTTACCGCGACTAAGAGAAATCAGCGGAATTTTGATCCGTCATGGCCTGGGAGAGTTCGCGCAGCGGCTGAAACTGCCGCGCGCCATGGAAAAAGCCGGCGAGTGGCTGAATCTGGGCCTGCCGGACGGCGAATCCGGCCAGCCGACGGCGGTGCGGGTGCGGCTGGCCTTTGAAGAGCTGGGCCCCACCTTCATCAAGCTGGGCCAGATCCTGTCCACCCGCGTCGACGTGTTCCCACCGGACTGGATAGATGAATTTGAAAAACTGCAGAACCGCGTGCCGCCTCTGCCGCCGGCCGTGGTGCAGCGCATGGTGCGCGATGCGCTGGGCGGCGCCCCCGAGGAAGTGTTCGCCGAATTCGACATGCGGCCGATCGGCTCCGCCTCCATTGCCCAGGTGCACCGCGCCCGCTTGAAAGACGGCAGCGAGGTGGCGGTCAAGCTGCGCCGCCCCGGCATCGCGGAAAAAGTGGAGGCCGACCTGCGCATCCTGGCCCACCTGGCCCACCTGCTGGAACTGGAATTTCCGGAGCTGCGCCGCTACCAGCCATCCGGCATCGTCGCCCAGTTCTCGCGCTCGCTGCGGCGCGAACTGGATCTCGCCATTGAGGCGCGGAATATGGAGCGCTTCGGCAAGGACTTCGCCGACGATCCGTCGGTGGAAGTGCCGAGCGTGCACTGGCAGTACACCAACGCCGCTGTCAATGTGCAAAGCTTCGTCGACGGCATTCCCGCCAGCGACTTGGGCCGGCTGGCAAGCAGCGGCCTGGACGCGGTGCTGCTGGCGCAGCGCGGCGCCGACGCGGTGCTGAAGATGATTCTGGTCAATGGTTTCTTCCATGCCGACCCCCACCCCGGTAATGTATTCTTCCTCGCCGATCACCGCATCGCCTTCATCGACTTCGGCATGGTGGGCCGCATCAGCCATGTGCGGCGCGACGAAATCGTCGATCTATTGTCCGCCGTGGCCGAACACAACGAGCACGGCATCATCGACGTTTTGATCGAGTGGACCGGCAACACGCCGGTGGACATGCAGAAATTCGCCGACGAAGTCAGCGAATTCATGTTCCAGTACGAGCACGTGCCGCTGAAGGGCCTGAACATCAGCCAGCTGATCGGCGACATCATGACGCTGATCCGCAACCACGGCATCGTACTGCCGCCGGACATGGCCATGTTGTTCAAGGCCTTGATCACGCTGGAGGGGCTGGGCCGGCAATTGAACCCGGATTTCCAGCTGGTGGCCCACATCACGCCTTTCGTCAAGGAGCTGATCGTCGCCCGCTATCACCCGGCGGCGCTGCTGAAACGCGGCCGGCAATCGCTGTCGGAAGGGCTGGAAATGATCACCGGCCTGCCGCGCGACCTGGTGCGGGTGGGCCGCGACATGCGCCATGGCAAGTTCCGCATCAATCTGGACCTGCAGCGGCTGGATAATTTCGGCAAGCAGCTGGACCGCAGCAGCAACCGGCTGACCATGGGCATCGTCACCGGCTGCCTGATCATAGGCTCGTCCATTGTGATGACGGTGAACGCCGGACCCAAGCTGTTCGGCCTGCCGTTCTTCGGCTTCTTCGGTTTCATGCTGGCGCTGCTCAACAGCGTGTGGCTGGTGTGGTCGATCTGGCGCTCCGGCAAGGATTTATAAGCTCGCAAGCACCGCCTGAAACGGCAGGCAATACGCAATCGCCACAGCATCAAGTTGCGCCGGACAGCGTCGATACAGGGGCATTCCCGCCTTGATCGGACGAGCGCCATGCGTATTGCCTCCGTGAATCTGGACCGGATGCGGCGGCAAAGACCAGCTGGAAACCCTGCAACAGGCACATATCGGCGCCATCCTGCTGCCCAGCGTGCAGGCGCCGCTGACCATCCGCCAGGACAGCTCCAATCCCAGGCCGACCGCCCAGATGGCAAGCGCCGGCGTTTATCTGAAGGACGACGGCCAGGCCGGCCTGATCAGCCAGGTGGACGTCTATGGCTGATCCGGCCGGCTGACGATATCGGCCATGAACCACTTGCGGGACAGCGCCAACAAGGCGCCGTCCCGCTGCAGATGTCCAATAGCGCGATTGACCTGCATACGCAGCTGCGGATTGTCCTTGCGCATCACCACGCAGGCATCCTCCCGCGCCAGCATCCGCCCCGCGGCCACCAAATCGCCCCGCGTCTTCAGCATCAGATTCAGCGCCGCCAGCCGATTGATCACGATGGCATCCACCTCGCCGCGGCGCAAGCCATCGTATTTGGTTAAATCGTCGTGGTACAGATGGACATGCGCCTGCGGCACATTGGCGCGCAGCCACTGTTCATAGTTGGTCTCGGCCCCGACGCCGACGTGCGCGCCAGCCAGATCCGCCGCGCTGTGGAAACGCGCCGCGTCGGCCTTGCGCACCACCATCTGCAAACCGCTATAGGTATAGGGGATGGAAAAATCAAAACGGCGTTGACGCTCGGTGGTCGCCACCACCTGATTGATCACCACATCCACCCGGCGGGCGGACAGGCTGCTCAGCATATGGGTCCAGGCAATGGTATGGAAATGCGCCTGGACGCCGAGTTGCTTCGCCAGCTCGCGGCCGAAATCCACTTCGAAACCCTGCAGCTCGGCCCCGGGAGCAGCGCGAAAACTATAAGGCGGAAACGTCCCCTCCAGGCCGATCTCCAGCACGCCTTTGCGTTGAATCTGCGCCAACTGATCCGCTCTTGCGGTCGACAGCAATAGCGGCAGAACCATAGCCAAGATACCCAGCAGCCTAGACTTCATGATGCTCCTTCCCGCCGATCCACCCATTCATGCGTTCAATCTTTACAACATAGGCGCAATGCGTGGCGGCCGCCATCACGCGACGAAACATGCTGAAAGTACAGGTTGACGCTTGAAATGATAATTATTATCATTCTCAAAAATCACTGAAGGAGATCGTCCCATGAACGCCATGCTGGTTGGAGCCGACACGCTGGGCAACATCCCCGACGTGCTGCAGAGCTACGGCATTACCATCAACCGCCACCTGAGCGGCCGCAACAGCTCGCACCAGCGCAAGGTGGACCGGCTGCCCGCCGGCACCGAGCTGCTGATCCTGTTCACCGACTTCCTGGGCCACAATGTGATGCGCCACTTCCGCGAACTGGCCGCTGAGCAACAAATCCGCTTCATCGCCTGTCGCCGTTCGGTCTGCGCGCTGAAACAATCGCTGAGCGGCGCCGGCATGTGCGAAAACCCCTGCGCCGCCTGCCCGCAACGCGCCAGTGAAAAGGCCGGCAAACGCAAACGCTAGGGGCTGTTGACGTTTGGTGAGCGGTCGCGCCGGGATGCGTTTTGCGCCGAATCGAGGCGTTTCGCGCGCCGCATAGTCATTCTCTGCCAGCGCGGAACAACGAAGAGTCGGCGCGAAAGGCGCCCGGCCCTGCGGGTTTGGCCGCTTTGGGCCGGAAGCCACGTTGCCCAGCCCTTGCATAGAATGACTATGCGGCGGACTGTGCGCCTTGCTTCCGGCCCAAATCGGCTCAAACGCGATCCACTCACCAAACGTCAACAGCCCCTAGCCAGCCTGCGGCAGGGCCACCCTCAGGCCCTGAGTGGCACGGCGCGACAAACGGCGGGCATACCGCGGCCCGCCCATGTCGGCCTACGCCATCCGCGCCAATGCCGCGCCAAGCATGATGCGCATCAGCAGCCGCTATACCTTGAAGCGCGATACGGTGGCGCGCAGCTCCGCTGCCAGCGCGTTGAGACGCTGCGCCGCAGTCGAGGTCGTGTCCGCCACGTTACTGCCCTCTTCGGAAACCTGCGCGATTCGTTCCAGTTGCTGCGCAATTTCAGTGCTGGCGTCCGCCTGCTCGCCTATCCCTGAAGCGATCTCGCCGACCAAGGCGACAGCCTCGGCGGCGCGCTGGCTGATCTGGGTGATGGTTTCTCCGGCCTGATTAGCCGATTGTTCGCAGCCCCGCACCTCGCCGACCACCTCATTCATATGCCGCACCGCGTTCAACGCCTCCTGCTGCATGGCCTGGATCATGCCATTGATCTCCAGCGTCGCCGCGGCCGTCCGCTCTGCCAGCATGCGCACTTCGTCCGCCACCACCGCAAAGCCACGTCCCATTTCGCCGGCCCGCGCGGCCTCTATCGACGCGTTCAGCGCCAAAAGATTGGTTTGTTCCGCCACGCCCTTGATGACTTCAGTCACGCTGCCTATCGCCGCAACCTGGTCGCGCAGCTTTTCCACGGTGCCGGCCGCGTCGCTGACGGTTTCAACCGAGGACTGGATCTGCGCCACGGTTTTCAGGATAACTTGCTCACCGGACGCCGCCAAATGGCCAGAGTCGCTGCTGAGCCGGCTGGCCTCCTGCGCGCGGTCGCGCACATGGGCGATGCTGACCGTCAGTTGCTCCACCGAGGCCGCCATGCTGGAGCAGGCCTGTGACGATGTCGCGGCGCTGACCGCCAGCTCGTCGGCGGTTTCTCGCATGCCGCGCGCCGAGTCCGCCACGCCGCTCACTGCGCCGCCCACCTCGCTGAAACTGCGCTGCAGCGTCTGCAGCAAGGAATCCAGCGCTTGCAGCGCATCCGCGATCTCGTCATGCCCCGCCGGCCCGGTGCGGCGGGTGAAATCGAGTTCGCGCGCCACTTGCGCAAGCGCATCCCGCGCCCCGTTCAAAGGCACGGTGATTGAGCGCTGCAGAACATAGCCGGCGCCCAACAACACCAGCACGCCGACGACGATCACAGCGATCATCTGTCCCCACGCGGCCTTGTAATCCTGCTCCGCCGCCAGCCGCTCCGCCCGCGCGTCTTCGCGGCTGGCTTTGACCATATCTTCCACCAGCGAGCCCATCGAACCGGCCGCGCCATTGATCTTGGGGTTGTACACCGGAGGGGGATGATCCGGATCGGCCTTGGAGGCGGCCAGCAAGGGGGAGACGGCGTCAATGTATTCGGCCAGCCGGGACTGGAACTGCTCGCCCTTCTGCTGCAATTCGGCCTGCAACGGCAACTGATGATAGGCGGCCAGCAAGCCGTCCAGATTCTCCCTATGCTTTCGCACCTGCTGCTCCGCCGCCTGCTTGACCGCCGGATCGCGACTGGCGATATGGCGCACCGTCTCCAGCCTCATGCCAGTCAGCTCTGCGCTGAGGCTGCGCGAGATGTCCACCTCGGCCAGCGACACCTCGTCCAATTTGCGCAATTGCAGCTGCACAGCCTGCAGGCGCGACAAGCTGATCGCGCCCAGCAGCACAAAAGCGACAATGGACAGAACAATCAACACGGCAATCCGCCGCCCCACCGTCAAACGCAGTGCCATTGCCGGCTCCCAGCGATCGTGAATATCAATACAGTGTAGATCAGACTGAAGCCGCCCCGATCTCAACCGCACGCCGGACAAACCAGATATCATGTGCATCCTGTCCGTCGCGCATCGACTCCACCCCAGCACCATGACCAGACACCTGCCACGCGCCATCCAGCACATACTGTTCAATCTTCGCGGCGGCTTCCTGGTTCGCCCGCTGATCATTTCGCTGGCGCTGGGTTTTGTCGGCGGCTGCTTGTCCTGGCTGGAAGAGACGCATCCGGCGCTCGGCGCCTGGCTGCCGCAGATTCTGTTCCCGTCGCGCAGCGACCCTCAGGTGGCCCAGGTGATTCTGTCCGCCATCGCCACCTCCATCATGACCGTGGTGTCCATCGTATTTGCCATTCTGCTGATGTCGCTGACGCTGGCGTCCATGCAGTTCTCGCCCAGAATCATCGTCAGCTTCTCCCGCGACAAGGTCACGCAGCGGACGCTGGGCATCTTCCTCGGCACGTTCGCCTATTGCATCGCCGCCTTGCCGGCTGCCCGAATCAAACCCTACGCTTTCAGTCCGGTGCTGACGGTATTCGGCGCCATGCTGCTGGCGGTGGCTTGCGTAGTCGGCCTGCTGTTCTTCATCCATCACATCTCGCGCGCCATCAGCGTCAACTACATCGTCGACCGCATCGCCGCGGAGACCGAACAGGCAATCCAGGAACAGATGCCGGCGCCGCATGAAGACCGGTTGTGGCCAGCCGGCGCGACGCCCAACGCCGCCCAGCCGGATGCGCCCATCCTCAACCGAACCGCCGGCTATGTCCGCTTCATTGACACCCGCAAGCTGGTGCAACTGGCCAAGACGCATCAACTGAAGCTGCGCGTCACACGCCGCGTCGGCCAATTTGCGCCGGCCGGCATCCCGCTGCTGCTGGCCTCGCGCGAGGAAAGGCTTACCCCCAGGCTGCGCCAGGCCATGCTGGCCGCGATCGACATCGGCCCCAGCCGCACCCTGCAGCAGGACGTGGAGTTCGGCGTGCTGCAAATCGTCGATATCGCGCTGAAAGCCATCTCGCCCGCGGTCAACGACCCCACCACCGCGATTGCCTGCGTGGATCAGCTCAGCCGCATCCTGTGCCTGTACGCGCAGCGCACTCCGCCACAACAGCATTATTACGACCCGCCAGGCGTGGTGCGCGTCACCATTCCCGCCATGGACTTCGACGCGCTGCTGGAGTCGGCCTTCGAACAGATCCGCCATTACGCGCGCGGCGACATGGCAGTCAGCCTGCGCCTCTTGGCGGCGCTGGCCGATATCGCCACCGTCGCCCATAGCGCTGCCTTCCGCCAATCGCTGCGGACGCTGGGCCAGCGCACCATCGACAGCTGCCGCGGCCATCTGGACGAACAGGCCATGAACCGGATGCGCGGGCGGCTGGATACGCTGCAGACGCTGACGACATAAGCGCTGTGGCATTCCAGTCCCACACTCGCGCCGCGGTCCCAGCCATACCGTTCACACCCAAACCGGAATACACCATGGAAATCCTGTCCCAACCGTATCAGGCCTTGCCGCAGGCACTGCGTCGCGAATGCGCCGTCATGCTGCAACATGCCTACCAGTGCCCGGGGGAGCCGGACCCCGACGACGCGCTGCACAAGCCGGAATATCACGCGCAAGCGTTCTGCCTGCTGCAGCATGGCCATCCCGTCGCTTACGCCGCAGTAGTGGGCCTGACCGTCAGCCATGGCGGGCAGGCGTTTGCCCTGGCCGCCCTCAGTTGCGTCGCGACCCACCCTGGCTATCGGCGGCAAGGCCTGGGCGAGCGCGTTGTCGCAGCGGCCTCTGCCTGGCTGAGAGAATGCGGGAAATATGACATCGCAGCCTTCACCTGCGATGCCGAGCTGGCGCCGTTTTACGCGCGGGCGGCGGACTGGAGAACAGTTGACGATGTCGTGCTGCTTGCCCACCTTGGAAACCATGCCTTGCGCAGCGATAGACTCGGCAAGGCCGTGATGCTGGAGCTGCTGTCAGCGCGCGCGCAATCCGCCGCCGCGGCGTTCCGCTCGGCCACGATCAACCTGGGTTTGCCGGAGGGAGAATTCATCTGAGAGGGAGCGCGGGATGCTGGAGGGACGGTCAGGACGTCGCTTGCCCCGTGTGGCGGAATTGACAACCATGCGGGATGAGAAGTTGCGGGAATATGCAAAAAGAGTAAAATCCCTGCCTATAAATTTTCGTTTACGCAGGACTTCCATCATGAAAACCGGCAACGCCGACCCCGACGGTCCCAGTTCGCACTCTCTCTTGCAATATTGGCTGCATAAACTCAATCGCTCCCGGCTCCGCATGGACGACAAACTTCATTTCGAGCCGATGCAGGAAGAAATCCTGCTGAATCTGATGATCATCTGCTGCATCATACTATTGGCATTGTTTACCTACCTGCATCGCTGAATCTCCGGCCCGCTTCCGCGGGCCTTGCCATTTCCCGCACACTGCACGCGACAATTTCCTCTGCCCGAATTATGCTGTCGACAGCATGCCTGCATACTTCGATCGACTAAGCAAGGAACCGACAATGAAACTGTCCACACTGACCCTGTGTTGCGCTCTCGGACTGGGCTTGAGCCTGCCCGCCTGGTCCGACGGCGAAACCGCGAACTCGGAAAACCTGTTCACCGTTCCGCTCAGCGCCTTCCAGCAAAGCAAAAGCAACCCGGATCAGCGTGTTTATCTGAAGCCGGGCATCGATCTGAAAGCCTACAACACCGTTCTGCTGGAGCCATTGCTGTTCATGCGCCAAGCCAAGGATGGCAACTGGGAGCTGCTGCAATCCGGCGATGAAAACGCGATTGCCGCCTACTACCATCAACGGATGCAGGCCGAGCTGGCAGCGGCCGGCGTCGCGATGACGCAGCAGGCGGCCCCCGGCGTCGCCCGCTTGCGGGTGGCGGTCACTGCCGTCTCCCAAGACCGGCCAGGCGTGGATGCCGTGGACTTGCTGCCGATCAAGGCGGTGTTCAACCTGGCGCGACTGGCCACCGGCAAAGAGCCTTATCTGCTGAAGATAGGCAGCATGGCGCAGCTGGAAGATGCTCAGGATGGCACCCTGCTGGCCGGCACGGTCAACCTGCGCCAGAGCAAGAAGAGCAAGACCAAGGAAGAACAGATGACGCTGGATCTGATCAAGCCTCTGATCGACCAATGGTGCAAAGACAGCGCCCGCCAGCTGGCCAGCCACCTGGGCAAAGCTTCCTGATAGTCAAAACGCTTTGCGCATGAATACGCTGTACGGGTCCTCGCGGTAGGACCCGAACGGCGGGCAAAAATCGTAACCAGCACGCTGGTACAGAGCGATGGCCTCGTGTTGGTGGATGCCGGTCTCCAGCGTCATGGCGGCGCAGCCTCGCGCCTGCGCCTGCCGCTCCAGAAACGCCAGCACGCTGCGCGCGGCGCCGCGGCCCCGGCATTGCGGCCGCACAAACATCCGCTTCAATTCGCCATATTCCGGCGTGCACCAAACCGCGCCGCATCCCACCGCGGCGCCGGTTTCGTCGCGCGCCACCGCAAACGCCACCTCGGGCCGCAGCAAGGCTGCCACATCGACGCCATGATGGCTTTCCGCAGGGTATAAGGGCTTCTGATAGGCATCGAGCTCGTCTATCAATGCCATCACCTCGGGCTGGTCCGGCCGCTCCAGCGCGATACTCAGGTTCTGGCGGGGGGATGGTGCCTGCCCGGCCAACGCCTGAACTGTTCGCTCCAGCGCATCGATATCCGCCACGCGCGCCTTGATTTCAACATTGCTCGCCATCTTGTTCCTTATGGATTCAACTCCAACTCAAGCAAGGAATTTGCATGCAATGACCATAAGCTGGCAAGAGGTAAGATTACCCTGAAAAGAAAAGAGCCCTGCAAGCAAGGCTCTAATCTCTGTGGCGAGGGCATTCCACCTTTAGCTACGCCGCGATGGGGTGGTCTTCCTAGACTTCCCAGTATTCCTTTTCCCTGCCCTGCGCGCCGGGATTGAGCTGCTCGCGCAGGCTGCGCAGCTTTTCCGGTTCGCCGCGCACGCGGAACCAGCTGCCTTCGTCCTCCGTGCGTTCTTCCAATACCTGGCAGTGGCTATAGATTTCGCCGCGCAATTGCTGCGCCGCCCACGGCAGCAGCAGTTCCTCCTCCACCAGATCCTGCTGGAAGAAGGAGACGATGGCTGCGCGCAGGCTGGCCACTTCTTCCGGCCGGCGGGCGCTCATCACCACGCAGCCCGGATAGCGCGTCTGCAGCTCCGCCGTCCAGGCGGCCTGCTCGGCCTCATCGCCGACATGGTCTATCTTGTTGAACACGCGGATGCGCGGCACTGCATCGGCGCCGATTTCCTGCAGCACCGCGTCGGTCACTTCCAGCTGGCGCTGGAAGCCGGGGTCGCTGGCGTCGATCACGTGCAAGAGCAGTGACGCGTCCAGCGCCTCCTCCAGCGTGGACTTGAACGAGGCAACCAGGCCGTGCGGCAGGTTCTTGATGAAGCCGACGGTATCGCTGACCAGCACCCGCGGCACGCTTTCCGGGTACAAGGCGCGCACCGTGGTGTCCAGCGTGGCGAACAGCTTGTTGGCCACCAACACTTCGCTGCCGGTCAGCGCCCGCATCAAGGTGGATTTGCCGGCATTGGTGTAGCCGACCAGCGATACCCCGCCCAGGCCGATGCCCTGCCGCTCCAGCCGCCGCGCGCGCTGGGTCTTGCGCTCCAGTTCCATGGCGATGATTTCGCGTTGCAGCTCGGCGATGCGGTCGCGCACCTTGCGGCGGTCCAGCTCGGTATGGGACTCGCCGGCGCCGCGCCCGCCCATGCCGCTGCGCTGCCGGCCTTGCGGGCCGGCCAGCTTGGCCGCTTCGCGCAGCCGCGGCGCCATATAACCGAGACGGGCGATCTCCACCTGCGCGCGCGCGGCGCGCGAGCGGGCGTTGCGATGGAAAATCTCCAGAATGACCATGGTGCGGTCCATCACTTCGCAGCCGACGGCTAATTCCAGATTGCGCGCCTGCGACGGCGAGATTTCGTGGTCCACCAGCAACGCGTCGATCTCGACCGCGCTGGCGTCCCATTCTTGCGCATCGTCTTCCAGCTCGTCGGCGCGGATGCCGCGCTTGACGAACTGGCTGATTTCTTCCAGCTTGCCGACGCCCATATAGGCGGTGCGGTCAAAGCTGTTGCGCTTCTGCACAAAAGTCTGCACCACCTGGAAACCCAGCGTCTTGGCCAGCTCGCTCAATTCGGTGAGCGAGGCTTCAAACTCGACATCGCTGACTTCCGGCAGCTGCACCGAGGCGACAATGGCGTAACGGGGCTTCTCTTTGACTTCTGTTTGCATGGGCAGATGGCTTTATTTAGGTAACGAACCCGGATATTACTCGCAAATGACGCTTCACGCTGACAAGTTGAGCCTCATCGCTTGACCTCGCGGCCGGCCCGGTCGATACTGCTGCCGCTTCGGGCCACAAGCCCCCACTTTTCCATAGTTGTCTTCATTCATGCCATTCACCGCCCTGGGCCTGCAGCCCGATCTGGCCCAGTCCGCGCTCATGCAAGGCTACGCCCAGCCCACCGCCATCCAAAGCGCCGCCCTCCCCGCCATCCTGCTGGGGCGCGATGTGCTGGCCACCGCGCAGACCGGCTCCGGCAAAACCGCGGCTTTCTGCCTGCCGCTGCTGCAGCAATGGCTGGCCAGGCCACGCGGCATCCTGCGCCAACCCCAGGCGCTGGTTCTGCTGCCGACGCGCGAGCTGGCTGCTCAGGTAGGCGAGATCCTGCGCGATCTGGCGCAGGCCCTGCCGAAAAAACTGAAGGTCGCCGTGGTGTATGGCGGCGTGTCCATCAATCCGCAGATGATGGCCCTGCGCGGCGGCGCCGACATCGTCGTCGCCACGCCGGGACGCTTGCTCGATCTGCTGGACCGCAACGCGCTGCGGCTTTCCGCCGTCCAAACCCTGGTGCTGGACGAGGCCGACCGGTTGCTGGACCTCGGCTTCGCCGACGAGCTGGGCAGCCTGCTGGCCCGGCTGCCGCCGGCGCGGCAGAACCTGATGTTCTCCGCCACCTTCCCGCCCGCCGTGCGCGCCTTGGCGGAACAGCTGCTGAGCCAACCGCTGCGCATAGACATCGCACAGACAGCCGCCACCGCCCCGGACATCCGCCAGCGCGCCATCGAGGTGGACGCCGCGCGGCGCACCATGCTGCTGCGCCATCTGCTGGCGACAAATGATTGGAATCGGGTCTTGGTATTCGTCGCCAGCCGCCAGGCGGCGGACAGAGTGGCGGACAAGCTGCAACGCGCCGGCGTGAGGGCCGCCGCCCTGCACGGCGACTGCAGCCAGAGCCAGCGCGGCCAGGTGCTGGCCGATCTCAAGACCGGCCAGCTGCGCGTGCTGGTCGCCACCGACGTGGCCGCGCGCGGCATCGACATCGCCCGGCTGCCGCTGGTGGTCAACTACGACCTGCCGCGCTCGCCGGTGGACTACACCCACCGCATCGGCCGCACTGGCCGCGCCGGCGCCAGCGGCGAGGCCATCAGCTTCATCAGCGCGGACAACGCCGCCCATTTCCGGCTGATAGAAAAGCGCCAGAGACTATGCTTGCCGCGCGAGCGGATCGCCGGCTTCGAGCCAAGCGAGACCATGCCGCCGACCGCTTCACTGGCGGACCCGGACGGCAACGGCGGCATCAAGGGCAAACGCAAAAGCAAGAAGGACAAGTTGCGGGAGGCCGCAGCCCTGCAAACGTCAACAGCAGCCGCGAAACCATAAAACAAACCCCGCCGGGAAACTCGGCGGGGTTTTTGTCAGGTCAAGCCAGACAGGTTTACAGCACTTCGATGATGCCGGCGGCGCCCATGCCGGTGCCGATGCACATCGTCACCATGCCGTGGCCCTTCATGCCGGCGTCGCGCATGCCGTGGATCAGGGTGGCGGTGCGGATCGCGCCGGTCGCGCCCAACGGGTGGCCCAGGGCGATGGCGCCGCCATGCGGGTTCACCTTGGACGTATCCAGGTTCAGATCGCGGATCACCGCCAGCGCCTGCGCGGCGAAGGCTTCGTTCAGCTCGATCCACTTCAGGTCGTCCTGCTTCAGGCCAGCCTGGGCCAACGCGGCCGGGATGGCTTCCTTGGGACCAATGCCCATGATTTCCGGCGGCACGCCCTTGACCGAGAAGGTCACGTAGCGAGCCAGCGGCACCAGGTTGAACTCCTTCAGCACGCGCTCAGACACCAGGATCACCGCGCCGGCGCCGTCTGACATCTGCGAGGAGTTGCCGGCGGTGACGGAGCCCTTGGCGTCGAACACGGTCTTCAGCTTGGCCAGGCCTTCCAGCGTGGTTTCGCGGCGCGGGCCTTCATCGGTGTCCAGCACGCGCTTCTTGACGATCACTTCGCCGGTTTCCAGATTCGGCGTGCGGTAGGTCACTTCCAGCGGGGTGATTTCATTCTTGAACTTGCCGCCGTCGATGGCCGCCAGCGCGCGGCGGTGCGATTCCACCGCGAACGCGTCCTGGTCTTCGCGCGACACGCCCCACTGCTGCGCCACTTTTTCAGCGGTCAGGCCCATGCCGTAGGCGATGCCGTAGTTCTCGTCCTTGGCGAAGATTTCCGGATTCAGCGATACCTTGTTGCCCATCATCGGCACCAAGGACATCGATTCGGAACCGGCCGCGATCACCACGTCGGCTTCGCCCAGGCGGATGCGGTCGGCCGCCATCTGCACCGCGTTGATGCCGGACGAGCAGTAGCGGTTGATGGTGATGCCGCCCACGGTGTTGGGCAGGCCGGCCAGCAGCACGCCGATGCGCGCCATATTCAGGCCCTGCTCAGCCTCCGGGAAGGCGCAACCGACCACGCAGTCGGAAATCAGTTTCGGGTCCAGGTTCGGCACCTGGGCCAGCGCGCCGGTGATCACATGCGCCAGCATGTCGTCCGGACGCACATTGCGCATCATGCCGCGCGGCGCCTTGCCCACCGGGGTGCGGGTGGCGGCGACGATGTAAGCTTCTTGTACTTGCTTAACCATTCTTTTGCTCCTTCGCGACCGGCGGCAGGATTGAGTACCTACCGCCCGTCTTTGCATTCTTGGATGTTTGAGCCGTTTACAAGCGCCTGAGGCAAGGCGCGCCGACGCAGACAGTACATCTAGTACGGCAAGTCGGCGCAACGCAGCATCAGGCGTCTTGTGGGCGGCTCATATTAGTTGCGCAGCGGCTTGCCGGTGGTCAGCATATTGGCGATGCGATCCTGGGTCTTGGCGTTCTTCAGCAGGGTCATGAAGGCCTTGCGCTCCAGGTCCAGAATCCATTGCTCGTTGACCAGGGTGCCGGCTTCCACGTCGCCGCCAGTCATCACGTCGGCGATCTGCGAGGCGATGAAGAAGTCGTGCTGGCTGATGAAGTTGCCTTCCAGCATGTTCACCAATTGGCCCTTGATCGACGCGGCGCCGGAACGGCCCGCCACCGGGAAGCCCTTCACCTTCAGCGGCGGGCGGTAGCCGGATTCGGCCAACGCCAGCGCTTGCTGCTTGGCGACGTACAAGAGCTCATAGGCATTGAACACCACGGCGTCGCCCTTCTTGAAGAAGCCCAGTTCTTGCGCTTCGATGCCGCTGGTGGCGACCTTGGCGGTAGCGATGTTCATGAAGTAGTCCTTCAGCGCGGCCAGCAGATCGCCCTTGGACTCTTGCGAAGCGCGCAGCGCGAACTCCTTGCAACCGCCGCCGCCCGGCAGCAGGCCGACGCCCACTTCCACCAGGCCGACGTACGATTCCAGCGCGGCCACGGTCTTGTCGCAGTGCATGGCGAACTCGCAGCCGCCGCCGAACACATAGCCCTGAGTCGCGGCGATGGTCGGGATCTGGCTGTAGCGCAGGCGCAAGGCGGTGGACTGGAAGCGGCCGATCATGGCGTCGATGGCGTCCCAGTCGCCCATCATGAAGGCCGGCATCATCGATTGCAGGTCGGCGCCGACGGAGAACGGCTCTTCGGTTTGCCAGATCACCAAGCCCTTGAAGCGGTCTTCGGCGATGTCGATGGCGGTGTTCAGGCCGTCCAGCACGGCCGGACCGATGGCGTGCGCCTTGGACTTGAACGACACCACCAGCACCTCGTCGCCGGTGGTGAAGGCGCGCACGCCTTCGTTCTCGTACACGGTTTCGCCCAGCTGCTCGGACTTCTCGCCCAGCACCTTGGCCGGCGCCAGCTGGCGCTGGTAAACGTCCAGCGCGGAGCGGCCTACCAGCTTCTTGTCGGCGGCGTTGTAGGAACCGTCGGCGAAATGCACGCCGGCGCGGTCGCCTTCCAGCACCCAGGCCGGCAGCTCCGCCTTGGCCAGGGACTTGCCGGCGGCGATGTCTTCCTGCAGCCACTTGGCCACTTGCTGCCAGCCGGCGGCTTGCCAGGTTTCGAACGGTCCGGCGGACCAGCCAAAGCCCCAGCGGATGGCGAAGTCCACGTCGCGGGCGCAGTTGGCGATATCGGCCAGATGGAAGGAGATGTAGTGGAACACGTCGCGGAAACATGCCCACAGGAACTGCGCCTGCGGATGCTCGCTCTCGCGCAGCTTCTGGAATTTCTCGGCCGGATTGGCGATCTTCAGGATATCCTTGACCGCGTCGTCGCCCTTCTCGCCGGAGCCCACGTACTCGCCCTTGGCCGGGTCCAGCACCAGCATGCGCTTGCCGTCTTTCTTGTAGATGCCCGCCTTGGTCTTGGAGCCCAGCGCGCCGGCGGAGATCAGGCCTTGCATCCAGTCCGGCGTCACGAACAGGCTATGCCACGGATCTTGCGGCAGGGTGTCCTGCATGGTCTTCACCACGTGGGCGAAGGTGTCCAGGCCCACCACGTCGGCGGTGCGGAAGGTGGCGGACTTCGGGCGGCCCAGGCGCGGGCCGGTCAGGTCGTCCACCACGTCGAAGCGGATGCCGTACTTGGCGGCATTGGCGATGGTGGCCAGCATGGAGAACACGCCGATGCGGTTGGCCACGAAGTTAGGGGTGTCCTTGGCGCGGACCACGCCCTTGCCCAGCGTGGACACCAGGAAGCGTTCCAGGTTGTCCAGGATGTGCGCGTCGGAAGTCACGCAGGGAATGATTTCCACCAGGTGCATGTAGCGCGGCGGGTTGAAGAAGTGCACGCCGCAGAAGCGCGGGCGCACCGCGTCCGGGCAGCCTTCGGCCAGCTTGTTGATGGACAGGCCGGAGGTGTTGGTGGCGAAGATGGTGTGTTCGCCCAGGTGCGGGGCCACCTTGTGGTACAGGTCCACCTTCCAGTCCATGCGCTCGGCAATGGCTTCGATCACCAGATCGCAGTCTTTCAGCAGATGCAGGTGGTCGTCATAGTTAGCCGGCTGGATGTGGGCGACCACGTCGCTGCCCGCCAGCGGAGAGGGTTTCAGCTTCTTCAGACCGTCGATGGCCTTCAGCGCGATGCCGTTCTTGTCGCCTTCCTTGGCCGGCAAGTCAAACAGAATGGTCGGGACTTTGGCGTTCACCAGGTGGGCGGCAATCTGCGCCCCCATCACGCCAGCGCCGAGCACGGCAACCTTGCGTACATTGAATTTGGTTTGAGACATGGTTTCCTCGATTTGTTGAAACACACATGAGACAGGCCCCTCTCAACCTGTCCTGCTTGCTTCCAAGGACGGGCGTTGAATCGTCCTTGCCCAGAATCCGCGCCGGCTGGAGCAGACGCGGCGCCGGGTACTGCTTGATAGTAAGGCCGGACTGAATCGCTATTGTTCCGGCCGCGCCCGGAGAATGTTTCCTGGCGCGTCCACCCTCTCCGGCACGGATAAAGCACTCCAAGCGGGGGGGATCTGCGAGTACAGATAAAATATCAAACACTCGCTTTTATGTGGGATTAGTCTAACCCATTTTGGGCAAAATCAAAGCAGGTTTTGTAAAAAATCTGCACACAACATCCCAGCAAGCGCAACAACGGCTTCAGCTGTGCCGAAACGACAACAGGGCAAGCGCTGACGCCTGCCCTGTTGCCGGTTTCCGAACGGTGTTAGCCGCTTAGAAACGATAGTTGTACTGCACGCCGATCAACTGCAGATAGGTCTTGTAGCTGCCCTTGACGGTGCCGCCGTTGCCGGTACACGCGGCGCCAGTCGTCGGGCTTACACCAGCCGGGCTGCAAGCGTCGGTGTAGTTGACGTTAGCGTTTTTGAAGTCGATGAAGCTATAGGCCAGATCAATCGAGCTCTGCTTGTTGATCTTGTAGTTGGCGCCGAACGACAGCCACAGGCGGTCGCTATCCGGGATGGCCGGATGGCGGTCATTATCGGACTGCAGAGGCGCCTGCTCCCAAGCCACGCCGCCGCGCAGCAGCCAGGCATCGTTATACTGATAGTTAGCACCCAAAGATACACGCCAAGTATCCTTCCAGTTCTGGTGAATCTTGATATCACCTTGCGAAATACCATTCTTGGTATCCTGCTTGATATCAATATCCTTCAACTTGGAATTACCAACCCAAGTCACATCCCCCAGCAACGCCCATTTCGGATCAATCTGACGGAAAATATTAATCGAAGCAGTATCAGGCGTGGTTACATCAACGCTACCAGTCGTACTCGGGTGCTTCTGCGAACTGAAGTAGCCGCTTGCGGAACCAATGCCCGGCAGCACACCAGTTACATTGGAAAAGTCCCAATCAACCGTACCAGTAAGCTTCTGTTTGATCTGCGAACGGTAAGCCAAACCAATACGGGTAGATTCGTCAGGTGTGAACATATAGCCGATATTCCAGCCAAAGCCCCAATCATCGCCCTTGACGGTCGCCTTACCATCACCCGAAATACCTAGAGCAGCCAGCGCACCTTTTATCGCCGGGCTATTCAGAACATTCGGATCCATAGGATTCAGGCCATTTTTAATCGCTATGGCTTGAGCCGCACCAGTGGCCGCATCAGCAGACTGCACCAGTTTCGCATCCATATATTGGGCGGAAACACCAAAGCCTAGAGCATGACGCTCATTCAGCTTGAAAGAGAACGAAGGATTAATATTGAAGGACTTCAGTTCAATGCTTTGCAGAGCATAACGGCCCGCCCAACTGCTGCCATAATCCAACTTGGCACCATATGGTACAAAAACACCCACCCCGGCGGTGAATTGCTCGTTCACCTTGTGCGACAAATAAAAAGTTGGGGCAGCCACAACTGACGGAGCAAAACTGCCGCCATTACCACCACCAGTTGGTTTACCAGCCAAATTGACCGAACCATTGTCAGTATATTCAGAATGCGGCACCACCAGAGTTACGCCGCCGGAGACCTGAGTGCCCTCCAGCCGGGACAGGCCAGCCGGGTTGGTGAAGATGGTGGAAGGATCGTTGGCTTCGGCGCCGTTGGCGTGGGCGGTGCCCTGGCCGGAAACGCTCTGCGAACCAAACTGATAACCCGAGGCAGCAGCCTGTGTAGACGCCAGGCCGAACGCGGTGCCCATGATCATCACGGACAGGCTAAGGTGCTTGAGCTTCATGCTTCCCTCTCTAGTATTTCTTGAGTAGATATTTTCATTAATCATGACTCATTCATGTCGTGAGTCATGGTCGATGCTACCAGAGAATTAGAGCAATCCAACCAAACCGTGGAGCTATTATTCCAAACGTTCGTTTTACTGCAACATTTCCACAACAATTGATGAAGACCGAAACATTCCTGCCTCAGCCCGCCTCCAGCAAACGCGATTTGCCGTCGCGATCGATCGCGACATAGGTGGCGATCACCTCGGTGATCCGCACGTGCGATCCATCCATGCGCTGCGCCTCCACCGAGACTTTCAGCGTGATGGACTTCTGGCCGATGCGCAGCCGCTCAACATACAAATCCACCACATCGCCCAGCAGAATGGGCGCGGCGAACTGGAAGGCGTTGACCGCCACCGTCGTCACCGGCCCGCGCGACAGCCGCTCGGCGTCCAGGCTGCCCGCCATGTCAATCTGGCTCATCAGCCAGCCCGCCTGCACTCGCCCATAAGCATTGGTGCTGGTGGGCAAGGCCCTTACCCGCAACACCGGCACCCTGGCCTCTTGCTGCTCCATCACAGACTCTCCCGCCCTTATCGCTTCGCCGCGTTCGACAAAACGGCCGCATGAAACGCGGCCGCTTTGCGGAACGCCGGAGACATGCGGTATCCGGCGCATGGTACCACGTTGCCTGGCTTAGAAAATCAGGCGCTGCAGCAATTTGTCATCATGCTGTTCCAGCTTCTTGTCGAAGTCGTCCACCATGATCACGTCGCGCTTGAGCTTGCGCGCGCGAGTGACGGCATCGAACTCTTCCTGATTGATCAGGCCGGTTTGCAAGGCCTCGGCCAGACGCTCGCGCGCGGTGATGGTCTTGAACTTGCCGTCGCGCGCCAGCTTGCGCAGCTTCTGCTCCACCGGATCGGTGGCCAGAATGGCGTTCAGCGCATGGCCCAGCACGCCAACCGGATCGGTCTCTTCCTTAGGCACGTACATGCCGTGCGTCAGACGGTCGCGGGTGCCGCCCGGCTCCATCAGGGCGCGCGCCACCTTGGTGCCAGTGCGGTCGGACGCCGGCTTCAGCGTCAGGCCCCACGGGAAGATGACGCGGCGCAGCAGCCAGGCCAGGCCGCGGCTGGGCAGGTTGGCCAGGAAGCCGTCCATCGCCACTTGCACGTCGTACAAGGCGTTCTCCACGGCCCAGCTCATCACGGCGATGTCTTCCTTCGGCGCGCCGTCGCGCTCGAAGCGCTTCAGCGAGGCGGTGGCGATGTACAGGCCGGACAGCATGTCGCCCAGGCGGGCGGACAGCTTCTCGCGGAACTTCAGCGAGCCGCCCAGGCTGAACATGGCCATGTCGGACAGCAGCGCGAAGGCGCTGGAGAAACGGGTGACGCGCTTGTAGTAAACCGCGGTGACGCCGCCCTTCGGGCTTGACGCGAAACGGCTGCAGGTCAGGCCCAGCCACAGCGAGCGGACGAAGTTGCTGATGACGAAGTTGATATGGCCGGTGATCGCCTTGTCGAACTCGGTGCCGTCGTTGGCCATCGCCGCCTTCATCTCGCGCAGCACAAACGGATGGCAGCGGATCGCGCCCTGGCCGTAGATGATCATCGAACGGGTCAGGATGTTGGCGCCTTCCACGGTGATGCCGATCGGGATAGCCTGATAACCGCGCGCCAGATAGTTGCGCGGGCCCAGCACCACGGTCTTGCCGCCGTGCACGTCCATCGCGTCGTTCAGCGTTTTGCGCATGCGCTCGGTGTTGTGGTACTTCAGGATGGCCGACAGCACCGACGGCTTCTCGCCGTTGTCGAGGGCGGTCAAGGCCAAGTCCTGCGCCGCTTCCATCTGGTAGGTGTAGCCGCCGATGCGGGCCATCGCCTCGTCCACGCCCTCAAACTTGCCGATGGGCAGGCCGAATTGGTCGCGGATGCGGGCATAGGCGCCGGTAGTGTAACTGGTCAGCTTGCCGCAGGCCACGGACATGGCCGGCAGCGAGATGCAGCGGCCGACCGACAGGCATTCCACCAGCATGCGCCAGCCTTGGCCGGCGTATTCGCGGCCGCCGATGATCCACTCCAGCGGAATGAACACGTCCTTGCCCCAGGTCGGGCCGTTCATGAAGGCCGAGCCGCCCGGGAAGTGGCGGCGGCCAATTTCCACGCCGACATGCTCTGTCGGCACCAGCGCGCAGGTGATGCCGATTTCTTCCTTGTCGCCCAGCAGGTGATCCGGGTCATACATCTTGAACGCCAGGCCCAGGATGGTGGCCACCGGGGCCAGCGTGATCCAGCGCTTTTCCCAGCTGACGCGCACGCCCAGCACGTCTTCAAAACGCTCGCCGGTGCGGGGATGGGTGTAGGAACCGCGGCACACCACGCCAAAGTCCGGAATGGCGCCGGCGTCGGAACCGGCATACGGACTGGTCAGCGCGAAACACGGCACTTCCACGCCCTTGGCCAGACGCGGCAGGTAGTAGTCTTTCTGCGCCTCGGTGCCGTAGTGTTGCAGCAGCTCGCCCGGGCCGAGCGAGTTCGGCACCATCACCGACACCGCAGCGGTGCCGCCGCGGGTGGCGATCTTGGTCACTACCTTGGCGTGGGCGTAATTGGAGAATTCCAGGCCGCCGTACTTCTTCTTGACGATCATGCCCAGGAAGCCGTGATCCTTGATGAACTGCCACACTTCCGGCGGCAGATCCTTCAGCTCATGGGTGATCTTCCAGTCGTCGATCATCGCGCACAGCTGCTCGGTCGGACCGTCGATGAAGGCCTGTTCTTCCGGCGTCAGCTTCGGGTCCGGGAAGGACAGCAGACGGCTGTAGTCCGGCTTGCCGGAGAACAGGTCGCGATCCCACCACACCGTGCCGGCGTTGATGGCTTCCTGCTCGGTTTGAGACATGGCCGGCGTGATTTTCTTGAACACGCCGAACACCGGACCGGTGAACACCGCGCGGCGCAGCGGCACGATGTTCAGCACGGCGGCGACAACGGCGAACACCGCCCAGACGGCGGCGTGAACTTCGCAATGGAAAACGAACTGGAGCGCGGCGAGCCAGGCGGCAATGCCCACGGTCCAAACCAGCACCGGCGCGGCGCAGTAGGCCAGCGCGACGATCAGCGCGACCAGAATTACGGCAGCAATCATTGTGTTTACCCTCGTGTTGACCCCTCAGTCCCGCGCGCCGCCTTGCTGTTGTAATCCTTGGCGAACGACGCGGAATCAGCCCTCGATGGGCGCGACCAAACCGGCTATCACAAACGGCACCAGGTATTTGACGATCATGTCCGGATCCCGGGCGGTAACGATCTGGCTGCGCGTGAAGATTTTCAGCACATCGTTGCCGGCAAAGGCGTTGAACATGACGCTGAAGGCGAGATGCATGCGCCAGGCGAGCTGCTCCGGCTCCAGATGGGGCAGCGCGCGCTGGAACGCTTCCGTGTAGCGCTGCACGAACACGCTGTACTGCTGCGAGATGGTCTCGCGCAGCAGACGGTGGTTTTCCACCAGCGTGCGCGACAGCAGGCGCACAAACATCGCGCCGCCGCGGGACGGGTCCTTGGACAACACCAGGCACGGCCGAATGAACGACAGCACCAGTTGTTCCAGCGGCAATTCGCCCGGCTTCGCTTCCAGCAGGTCCAGTTCCGCCAGGCAGTCTTCCAGCAACGGCGCCAGCCTGCGCATGAACACGGACTCGAACAACGCATCCTTGGAGCCGAAGTGATAGTTCACCGCGGCCAGATTCACCTCGGCCTGCTGGGTGATCATGCGCAGCGAAGTCGCCTCGAATCCATGCTCCACAAACAGACGTTCGGCAACATCCAGAATGCGGGTGGCGGTGTCGGGGCGGTTTGCCTCCATGGTCTCCAGTGCCTTTGTTGTATTGTGTGGTTTAGTCTTGCTCATCTCAGCTTTCGAACAAGCGTTTCAAACTTACGTTTTAACTTGATCAATGTCAAGGCATGCAGGGCGCCTTGCGCATTCACCGCTCAGGGCAAACAAAAAACGGCAGTCTTGATTTTAGACTGCCGTTTGAATGAAACACGCGTTAAAAGGGCTTAGTCAAGGCCCAGCGCCAAATCCCGCTGCAAGTCCAACACATTTTCCAGGCCGACGCTGACGCGCAACAGACCCTCGACAATGCCGGCCTTCTCGCGCGCCTCGGGCGTCACGCGGGCATGGGTGGTGCTGGCGGGGTGGGTGATGGTGCTTTTCACATCGCCCAGATTCGCCGTGCGCGAAATCACCCGCACGCTGTCCACCACCTTCCACGCCGCCTCGCGGCCGCCCTTCACCACGAAGGACACCACCGCCCCGCCGCTCTTCTGCTGGCGGCGAGCCAACTCGTACTGAGGATGACTCTCCAGACCGGGATAATACACGCGCTCGACATTGGGCTGCGCCTCCAGCCAGCGCGCCAGCTCCAGCGCGTTGGCGCTGTGTTTTTCCATGCGCAGATGCAGCGTCTCCAACCCGGACAGCAGCGTCCAGGCATTGAACGGCGACAGCGACGGCCCTGCGGCGCGCACATGCAGATAGATCTGCTCGATCAATTTGTCGCTGCCCACCACCGCCCCGCCCATCACCCGACCATGGCCGTCGATGAACTTGGTGGCCGAATGCATCACCAGATCGGCGCCCAGCCTCAAGGGCTGCTGCAGCGCCGGCGAACAGAAACTGTTGTCCACCACCAGCAGGGCATCATGCGCGTGGGCGATATCGGCGACGGCGGCCACGTCGGCCACTTCGGTCAGCGGATTGGAAGGGGTCTCCAGGAACAGCAGCTTGGTGTTCGGCTGGATCGCGGCGCGCCAGGCTTGCAGATCGCGCGCATCGACAAAAGTCGTGGTCACGCCGAACTTGGCCAGCTGATTGGCGAACAGATTGGTGGTGGAGCCGAACAGGCTTTGCGAGGAAACCATATGATCGCCTGCCTGCAGCAAAGTCATCATGATGGCCTGGATGGCCGCCATGCCGGTGGCGGTGGCGATGGCGCGCTCGCCGCCCTCCATCTGCGCCAGCCGTTGCTGGAAGGCCGAGACGGTGGGGTTGGTGAAGCGGGAATAGGTATAGCCCTCGATCTCGCCGAGGAACATGGCCGCGGCCTGCGCCGCGGACTCATAGGTGAAACTGGAGGTGAGGAACAGCCCCTGGCTGTGCTCACCGTATTCGCTGATGGTGCGGCCGGCGCGAATAGCCAGCGTTTCCGGATGCAGATTCTCTTGTTGCGGGCCCGACATGCGCGTCTCTCTTTCTCGTCCCGGCTTAGCGCCGGCAGTGCTTACCCGCCTATCTTGCCCGAAAACCGCCCGCTTGCTAAATGCCATCGGGCGCTATGGCTGTTTCGCTTAGGAAATTTGGCCGCTCAGGCCGCCATGCCGTTTTCGTCCTGCCGCCGCAAAAACAGCTCCAGCGCGCGCACCGAGGTGTACTGGCCGTCGCCGCAATCATGCAGCAATACCAGCTCGCCCTCGCGCATCGCCCCAAGCAAGGCCTGCCAGCGCGCGGGATTGGCGCTCAGATCGGCCCAGTAAATGTCGCAGAACGTCGGCCAACGCACGCTATCGCCATGCATCCAGGCCACCAGTTCTTCCGTAGGCAGCACGCGACGCAGCCAGTGGTCCGGCAGCAGGGCTGCGCGCGGCCACTGTCGCGGCCACTTGCTTGACAGTAGAAAGCCCTTGCCGGGGGGAATTTTGCATTGCCCGATGGAAACCAGACGTATAGAGGCGTTCATATAACCCTCCTTGTCCGCGAGGCGCCGGCCTATGCTGGCCAGCTTCCCGTGGGCGGTGATTCCGCGGCCTGGAACGTTCAGGCCGCGGAGAAGCCCGGCCGCAGGGGCCGGGCGGCGCGGCTAGATGGCCGCGCGGAAGATCGCGCAGATTTCTTCGTGGCTGGCCTTGCGCGGATTGGTCAGGCCACAGGCGTCCTTCAAGGCGTTGTCGGCCAAAGTCGGAATATCGGCTTCTTTCACGCCCAGCTCTTTCAAGCCGGCGGGGATGCCGACATCGGCGGCGAGACGCTTGATCGCGGCGATGGCGGCTTCGGCGCTGCGGGTCTTCTCGCCCAAGGCCAGGGCCACATCGCCCAGCCGCTCGCCGGCGACGGCGGCGTTAAAGACCTGCACATGCGGCAGCAGCACCGCGTTGCACACGCCGTGCGGCAGATCGTAGAAACCGCCCAGCTGGTGCGCCATCGCGTGCACATAGCCCAAGGACGCGTTGTTGAAGGCCATGCCGGCCAGGAACTGCGCGTAAGCCATCTGCTCGCGCGCTTCCATGTCCTTGCCATCCTTCACCGCGCGGCGCAGGAAGCCGGCGATCAGCTCCACCGCCTTCAAGGCGCAGGCGTCGGTGATGGGGGTGGCGATGGTGGACACATAGGCCTCCACCGCGTGGGTCAGCGCGTCCATGCCGGTGGCAGCCGTCAGCGAGGCCGGCATGCCGGCCATGGTTTCCGGATCGTTGACCGACAGAATCGGCGTGGTGTGCTTGTCGACGATGGCCATCTTGATGTGGCGGGATTCGTCGGTGATGATGCAGAAGCGGGTCATCTCCGACGCAGTGCCGGCGGTGGTGTTGATCGCCACCAGCGGCAATTGCGGCTTGGCCGACCGGTCCACGCCCTCGTAGTCCTGGATCTTGCCGCCGTTCACCGCCACCAGCGCGATGGCCTTGGCGCAGTCGTGCGGCGAGCCGCCGCCCAGCGACACCACCACATCGCACTGCTTCTCTTTCAGCAGGGACAGGCCGGCATTGACGTTGGCGCAGCTTGGGTTCGGATGCACGCCGTCAAAGATCACCGGCTCGATATCGGCCTCGCCCAGCATCCCGGCCACCTTGCCGGCCAAGCCGGCATTGACCAAGCCCTGATCGGTCACGATCAAGGCGCGCCGGAAACCATGGCCGCGCATGGTTTCTACCGCCTGTTGCAGACAGCCGGCGCCCATCAGATTGAGCGAGGGGATGAAGAAAGCGCTTGTGCTCATTGTCCGTCTCCATGAATGGACTCGAAATGTTGAACACAGTGTGCGCCGCCCTACCCGCCGTCGCTTTGCCTCAAATCAATAAACGCCGGCCATGGCGCAGCCATGCGGCATCAACCGGTCAATGCAGCAGGCCGGCATGATCCTGCAGCCATTGGCTGGCCAGCTCGCCAAAACCGTCCCACATGATCTGCACGCCCAGACACAACAAGATGAAGGCGGACAGCCGCAGGAAGACGATGGAGCCGGT
Organism: Chromobacterium sp. CCUG 76385; assembly: GCF_059916625.1. Classification (NCBI taxonomy): domain Bacteria; kingdom Pseudomonadati; phylum Pseudomonadota; class Betaproteobacteria; order Neisseriales; family Chromobacteriaceae; genus Chromobacterium; species Chromobacterium sp. CCUG 76385. The sequence continues at coordinate 64,079 of NZ_JAUCGU010000005.1, read as the reverse complement.
CTGCCCCAGGTAGCGCAGCAGCTTGTCGGCGTGGGCGTAGCACAGGTAGACCAGCACGCTGCTGGCCAGCACGGCGGCCGATCCCGCCAGCGGGGCGATGGCGTAGCGGACGATGCCCTTGCCGCTGCCGGTGAGCGTGGCGCCGATGGTGATGGCGACGGAGATCGAGCCCGGCCCCACCGTCAGGGGGAAGGTCAAGGGATAGAAGGCGCGTTGCTTCAGCTCGGCCGTGTTGTCAGAACGCGCAGGTTCGCTGGACGTTTGGCTGGATTCCGCCGGCGTGTCGTTCAACATGCGCCAGGCGGCAAAGGTGATCAGCAGGCCGCCGGACATCTGCACCACCGGCAGCGAAACCCCGAAGAACGACAGCACATAACCGCCGACATACATGCTGCCCACCAGCAGCAAGGCGCAATACAGGGCGATCCGGCGCGCCAAGTAACGGCGCTGCTGCGGCGTATTGCGCGCCGTCATCGAGATGAAAATGGGCACCAGGCCCGGCGGGTTCATGATGGGCAGCAGCGCGGCCATCACGAAAAGAAACTTGGTCATGAAGATGGACAGCAACTGCATCGGGGCCGGCTCCGCGGAATATTTCAAATGGTATCGAGATTGCGGATGAAACCATAAAAAAAGCCCGCTTGCCAGCGGGCTTTGTCAAATATCTGCAAGTCGCCGTCAGGCTTGCGCGGAGGCCAGTTTGCCGCCCTTGCCTTCGTCGCGCTGATCCAGCGCCTTGCGGTGCGCTTCGGCCAGTTCGATCTCCTCCAGCGGCACCAGACTCGTCTTGTGCATCACGCGATAGCCCCACCACAAAGCCAGGAACAGCGGAATGCCCAAATAGGTGGCGATCACGCCGTACCAATCGACCTTGGCCGCGGTGAAGGCGGTGTAGTTCTGGCCCAGCATGATCAGCAGGCACAAGGCGAAGGCGAACATCGGGCCCAGCGGGAACCACTTGGCTTTATACGGCAGGTCATCCAGGCTGTAACCCTGCTTCACATAGGCGCGACGGAAGCGGTAGTGGCTGATCGCGACGCCCAGCCAGGCGATGAAGCCCGTCATGCCTGACGAGTTCAGCAGCCACATATACACCGCATTGCTCTCGAACAAGGAGGTCAGGAAGCACAGGCAGGCCACCAGGGTGGTGGCATACAGCGCGTTGCGCGGCACGCCGTTGTCGGATAGCTTGCCGAACAGCTTGGGCGCCATGCCGTTCTTGGCCATCGCGTACAGCATGCGGGTGGAGGCGTACATGCCGGAGTTGCCGGCGGACAGGATGGCGGACAGGATCACCGCGTTCATCAGGCTGGCGGCGAAGGCCAGGCCGGCGCGATTGAACACCAGGGTGAACGGGCTGGCGCCGACGTCCTTCATGTCGTTCTTCAGCAGCGAGGGATCGTTGTGCGGCAGAATCAGGCCGATGATCAGGATGGACAGCATGTAGAACATCAGGATGCGCCAGAAAATCTGGCGCACGGCGCGCGGAATGGTGCGGCCCGGATTGGCCGACTCGCCGGCGGCCACGCCGATCAGCTCGGTGCCCTGGAACGAGAAGCCCACCACCATGGCCACGCCGACAAAGGCGGCCAAACCGCCGATGAAGGCGCCGTCGCCCTGCGTCATCACGGCCAGGCCCGGCGCGATGCGGTGCGGATCGGGCTCGGTCATGATGCCCAGAATCATCAAAAAGCCGATGACGATGAAGGCGATGATGGTGGCCACTTTCAGCATCGAGCACCAGAACTCCGCCTCGCCGAAACCCTTCACCGAGAAGTAGTTCAGCACGAAGATGATGACCAGGAAGCCGCCGCTCCACAGCACGCCCGGCACGCCGGGGAACCAGTAATTCATGATGATGGCGGCCGCGGCCAGCTCCACCGCGATGGTGATGGCCCAGTTGTACCAGTAGTTCCACCCCTGGGCGAAGCCGAAGGCCGGATCGACGAAGCGCGAGCCGTAAACCTGGAACGAGCCGGACACCGGCATGAAGGCGGCCATTTCGCCCAGACTGGTCATCAGGAAGTACACCATCAGGCCCACCAGCGCATAGGCCAGCAGCGCGCCGCCGGCGCCGGCGCCCGAAATGGTGGCGCCGGAGGCCAGGAACAGGCCGGTGCCGATGGAGCCGCCGATGGCGATCATCGACAGGTGGCGCGCCTGCAGCGAACGGCGCAGCTCCTGGGCGTCTTGTTTCTTGTCCATATCCAACTCTCTCTGCGTATTTCTCGCCGCGCGGCTCGCGCCGGACGGCCCCCGATCTTAAGGGTCGACTAATAAAGCGGCAAAGAATGACATTGATCGCGGGCATTGACTAGCCTGAATCCGCCATTTCCAGCAAAAAACGAAAATGTCATGTTCGAAAGAGAAATATCGACTCGCCCGCACCGCCCGACAGGCAAGAAAAAGCCGGGCTCAGCTCGGCCTCATTGCCTTATCACGCAAAGTGTTGCATTACAGCTCAATCCGGGCGCCCAACTCCACCACCCGGTTTGGCGGCAAACGGAAATACAGCGTGGCGCTGCGCTCGTTCTGCCGCAGAAAACTGAACACGCCGATCAGCCAGCGCTTGAAACCGCTGCTGCCCATGGCGGGAACCAGCGTCTGCCGCCCAAGATAATAAGTGGTGCAGAGCGGCTCCAGCTCCGGCAGATTCAGCAAGGCGGCCGCATGCGCCATCACCTCCGGCACATCGGGTTCTTCCATATAGCCATAGCGCGCCACCACGCGCGCCACGCCCTCGCCCAGCCGCCGCACCGCCACACGCTCGCCTTTCACCCGCGGCACGTCCTGCATCTGCAGGGTCAGCAGCAATACGGTCTCGTGCAGCACCTGGTTGTGCTTCAGATGATGCAGCATCACCAGCGGCGCGCCGTCCGCGCTCTCCGACAAAAACACCCCGACGCCCGGAATGCGCGCCACCGGATTCATTTGCAAACTGGACAGCAAGGCCTCGATAGGCAGTTGCCTGTCCTGCCCTTCCTTCACCTGCAGACGGCGGCCGCCAAACCAGCAGCCCATCAGCATGAACATGAACAGGCCCAATGTCAGCGGCAGCCATCCGCCATCCATGAATTTCAGCGCGTTGGCCAGCACGAAAGCCAGATCGACCACGAACAGGCTGCCCGCCACCGCCATCACCGCCCACCACGGCCAATGCCAACGGCTACGCGCCAGCACGGCAAACAAGATGGTGGTGATGGCCATGGTGGTGGATACGGCCAGGCCAAAGGCGGCGGCGAGCTTGTCCGACTGGCGGAAACCCAGCACCACCGCCACGGTGGCCATCATCAGCAGCCAGTTCAGCAGCGGCAGATAAATCTGGCCCTTATGGCTGCGCGAGGTATGCAGCACCAGCACCCGCGGGAAGAAACCGAGCTGCACCGATTGATGGGTGAGGGAGAATACCGCCGTGATCAGCGCCTGCGACGCGACGATGGTGGCCAAGGTCGCCAGCGCCACCATCGGATACAGCCCCCACTCCGGCACCATCGAATAGAACGGCCGGCCTGACAGATGGGGATGGGCCAGCAGCAGCGCGCCCTGCCCCAGATAGCTCAGCAGCAGCGCAGGCAGCGCCAGGCCATACCAGGCCAAGCGAATCGGCCGCGCGCCGAAATGCCCCATGTCGGCGTACAGCGCCTCGGCGCCGGTCAGGCACAATACCACCGCGCCGAGCGAAACAAAGCCGGCAAAGCCGTTGCGCTGAAAATAGCTGATGCCATGCAAGGGGTTGATCGCTTGCAAAATGACCGGGTTCTGCCACAACTGGGCGATGCCGAGCGCCGCGATCACCACGAACCAGGCGGCCAGAATGGGGCCGAACACCACGCCCACCCGGCCGGAGCCGAATGGCTGCACCATGAACAGCAGCACCAGAATCACGACCGTAGCCGGCACCACATAGGCCGCCAGCGCGGGGGTGGCCACCTGCAAACCTTCCATCGCGCTCAACACGGAAACGGCCGGCGTGATCACGCCGTCGCCATACAACATGGCTGCGCCAGCCAAGCCGAGCAAGACCCAGAAACAAGTGGAATGGCCGGCCGTCTCGGCCTTGTCGCCGGCGATCTGCGCCAGCAGCGCCAGAATGCCGCCCTCTCCTTTGTTGTCGGCCCGCATCAACACCAGCACGTACTTGATGCTGACCATCAAAATCAGCGACCACAAGAACAGCGACACCACGCCCACCACATTGTCCGGCGTCGGCCGCACGCCGTGATCGCCGTTGAACGCCTCCTGCAAGGCGTACAGCGGGCTGGTGCCCAAGTCGCCATACACCACGCCCAGCGCCGCCAGCGCCAGCATCGCCACCGGCGGCTGTCGTTTTCGATCGGAAGCCGCGATGGCCCCGTTGCGCACACCTGCCTGCATCGTCATCTCCTTGTCGCTACGCTTCCCTGCCGTGCCGCGGGCACGGTGAAAAGCGCATGCTAGACCGTGGCGGATAAATTTCGCGTAAACATTTCATCCCATACGCAAACAACCGGTAAAAATCACAATCTAGACGTCACCGAGCGGCGCCGCGCGCAAGCCCATGACTCAAAAGCGTTTCCCGGTGCCGCTCGAGACATGCCGCCAAAAAAAGAAAGCAAACAATTGCTTTAATTTAACAAATTCAAACACAAAGCGCGCCCGCGCTCAAACCACGCTCATATTATGCAGGCACGATTTAGCACGGTTTATTGGCATAGTCTGCCGCCTTATACGCCAGCTATGCAGCAAAACGCATGAAAAACTGTCATGCTATGCACGATCAATAACAAATGATACGCCATTCCGGAGCACCTGCATGTCAAGCCCCACGCCCGTCAAATCCCGCCGTCTGCCGCTCGCCATCGCCGTCATCGCCGTCCTGGGCGGCGGCTGGTGGTGGCACCAACATAGCCAGAATGCAATGGAGGCGGCAGCCAGGAACAAGGGGGCGGCGCCGGTGGCCGTGGGCGTGACCGAAGTCAGAACCATGGATGCTCCACTGCGGCTGAACGCACTGGGCACAGTCAACTCCACCTATACCGTGACCGTGCGCAGCCGCGTCGACGGCCAGCTGGACAAGGTGCACTTCAGCGAAGGCCAGATGGTCAAGCAAGGGCAGTTGCTGGCCGAACTCGACTCCCGTCCCTACCAGGCCACGCTGACCCAGGCGGAAGGCCAGCTGCAACGCGACCAGGCCCTGCTGGCCAATGCCAGGATAGACCTCGCGCGCTACCAGCAGCTGTCGGGACAGAATTCCATTTCCAAACAGCAGGTCGATACCCAACAGGCCCTGGTGCATCAATACGAGGGCACGGTCAAAGTGGACCAAGGCGCCGTAGCCGCGGCCAAGCTGAATGTCGACTACGCCCGCATTACCGCGCCGGTCAGCGGCCGCGTCGGCCTGCGCCAGGTGGACCCGGGCAATATCGTCCACGCCAGCGACGCCAACGGCCTGGTCACCATCACCCAGACCCAGCCCATCAACGTGGTGTTCGCCATTCCGGAAGTCAGCCTGGCCTCGGTGCTGCAGGCCGCCAGGGACAACAAGACGCTGAAAGTGGAGGCCTGGGACCGCGACAACAAGCACAAGCTGGCCGACGGCACGCTGCTGGCGCTGGACAACCAGCTGAACACCGGCACCGGCACCATCAACATCAAGGCCAAATTCGCCAATGAACAGCAAGAGCTGTTCCCCAACCAGTTCGTCAACGTCAATCTGGAACTGGGCGTGCGCAAAAACGCCATCGTAGTGCCGACGGTGGCGGTGCAATTGGGCAAAGTAGGCAATTACGTTTACACCGTGGGCGACGATTCCACCGTCAGCCTGGCCAAGGTCAAAACCGGCCCGGCCTCAGGCAACAACACCATCATCGAGGACGGTTTGAAGCCGGGCCAACGCGTAGTCATAGACGGCGTAGACAAACTGCGCGACGGCGCCCAGGTGAAAGTCGTGGATCGCGCCGCGCAAGCGCGCGAAGCCGCCGCCAGCGCGGGCAAGGGACATAAAAAGCACGGCGCTGGCCCGCAGGGCAAGCGCCCAGCCTCCGCCGCCAACTAAACGGAAGGAAAAGGCATGAATCCGTCCCGTCCGTTTATTCTGCGGCCGGTGGCCACCACCTTATTGATGGTGGCCATCCTGCTGACCGGCCTGGTGTCCTGGCGCATGCTGCCGGTTTCGGCGCTGCCCGAGGTCGACTACCCCACCATCCAGGTGGTGACGCTGTATCCCGGCGCCAGCCCCGACGTGATGACCTCGTCGGTCACCGCGCCGCTGGAGCGCCAGTTCGGCCAGATGCCGGGCCTGTCGCAAATGTCCTCGTCCAGCTCCGGCGGCGCCTCGGTCATCACGCTGCAATTCAGCCTGGACCTGACGCTCGATGTCGCCGAACAGGAAGTCCAGGCGGCCATCAACGCCGCCAGCAACCTGCTGCCGTCGGACCTGCCCAGTCCGCCCATTTATAACAAGGTCAACCCGGCCGATACGCCGATCCTGACCATCGCCGTCAGCTCCCCCACCCTGCCGCTGACCAAGCTGGAAGACCTGGTGGACACGCGGCTGGCGCAAAAACTGTCGCAGGTGCCCGGCGTCGGCCTGGTCAGCATCAGCGGCGGCCAGCGGCCGGCCGTGCGCATCCAGAGCAATCCCAAGGCGCTGGCGGCGCGCGGCCTGACGCTGGAAGACATCCGCACCGCCATCGGCAGCGCCAATGTCAACCAGGCCAAGGGCAGTTTCGACGGCCCGCTGCAGGCATCCACGGTGGACGGCAACGACCAGCTGCAATCCGCCGAGGAATACAGAAACGTCATCATCGCCTACCAGAACGGCGCGCCGGTGTTCCTCAAGGATGTGGCCAAGGTGGTGGATTCCGCGGAAAACGTGCGCCTGGCCGCCTGGTCCGGCACCACGCCGGCCATCATCCTCAACGTACAGCGCCAGCCCGGCGCCAACGTGATCCAGGTGACTGACCGCATCAAGGCCCTGCTGCCGCAGCTGCAAAGCACGCTGCCCGGCGCGGTGGACGTCCACGTGCTGAGCGACCGCACGGTGACCATCCGCGCCTCGGTGGAGGACGTGGAGTTCGAGCTGATGCTGGCCATCGCGCTGGTGGTGATGGTGATCTTCGTCTTCCTGCGCAATATTCCCGCCACCATCATCCCCGCCGTGGCGGTGCCGCTGTCGCTGGTGGGCACCTTCGGCGTGATGTATTTGACGGGCTTCTCCATCAACAATCTCACGCTGATGGCGCTGACCATCGCCACCGGCTTCGTGGTCGACGACGCCATCGTGATGATCGAGAACATCGCCCGCTACATCGAAGAAGGCGAAAAGCCGATGGCCGCGGCGCTGAAGGGTTCCAAGCAGATCGGCTTCACCATCATCTCGCTGACCATTTCGCTGATCGCGGTGCTGATCCCCTTGCTGTTCATGGGCGACGTGGTGGGCAGGCTGTTCCGCGAATTCGCCATCACCCTGGCGGTGTCCATCCTGATTTCCGCTTTCATCTCGCTGACGCTGACCCCGATGATGTGCGCGCGGCTGCTCAAGCACGTGCCGGAAGAGAAGCAAGGCCGCTTCTACCATGCCAGCGGGCAATTCTTCGACCGCATCATCGCCCGTTACGGCGTGGCGCTGAACTGGGTGCTGGACCGACAGAAAACCACGCTGCTGGTGGCAGTCGGCACCCTGGCGCTGACCGCCGCGCTTTACGTGGCCGTGCCCAAGGGCTTTTTCCCGCTGCAGGACACCAGCGCCATCCAGGGCATCAGCGAGGCCTCGCAATCCATCTCCTTCGGCGCCATGGCTGATCGTCAGGAGGCGCTTGCCGACGCGCTGCTGAAAGACCCGGCGGTGGACAGCCTGTCGTCCTTCATCGGCGTGGACGGCGCCAATGCCACGCTGAACAGCGGCCGCCTGCTGATCAACCTGAAACCCAAGGACCAGCGCGACAATATCCGCACCGTGCTGGCGCGCCTGCAACAGCGCGCCGCCGACGTGCCCGGCATGTCGCTGTATCTGCAGCCGGTGCAGGACCTGACCATAGACGCCCGCGTCAGCCGCACCCAGTACCAGTTCACGCTGCAGGCCACCAGCCAGGACGACTTATCCACCTGGGTGCCCAAGCTGGTGCGCCGGCTGCAACAGGAACCGGCATTGGCCGACGTGGCCAGCGACCTGCAGGACAAGGGCCTGCAGGCCTACGTCAACATCAACCGCGACGTGGCCTCCCGCCTCGGCGTCACCACCGCCGCGATCGACAACGCGCTGTATGACGCCTTCGGCCAGCGGCTGATCTCCACCATCTTCACCCAGACCAACCAATACCGCGTGGTGCTGGAGGTGGACCCCGCGCATCAACGCGACCTGCTGTCGCTGAAGGGCATCTATGTGCCCACCGCCAGCGGCGGCCCGGTGCCGCTGGACACCGTGGCCACCATAGAGGAGCGCCCCACTTCGCTGGCGATCAACCATCTGGGCCAGTTCCCCACCGCCACCATCTCCTTCAATTTGAAGCCAGGCGCGTCGCTGGGCGAGGCGGTGGACGGCATCCGCAAGGCCGAGTCCGAGCTGGGCCTGCCGGCCAGCATGGACACCAAATTCCAGGGCGCGGCCATGGCGTTCCAGGCGTCCTTGTCCAACACGCTGTGGCTGATCCTGGCCGCCATCGTCACCATGTACATCGTGCTGGGCGTGCTGTATGAAAGCTATATTCATCCGATCACGATTCTCTCCACCCTGCCGTCCGCCGGCATCGGCGCGCTGCTGGCGCTGATGGTCACCGGCACCGACCTGTCGGTGATCGCCATCATCGGCATCATCCTCTTGATCGGCATCGTCAAGAAAAACGCGATCATGATGATTGATTTCGCGCTGGAGGCGGAGCGCGAACACGGCATGAGCCCGCGCGAGGCGATCTACCAGGCCTGCCTGCTGCGTTTCCGTCCGATCCTGATGACCACCATGTCGGCGCTGCTGGGCGCGCTGCCGCTGATGCTCGGCGGCGGCATGGGCTCCGAGCTGCGCGAACCGCTGGGCATCACCATGGTGGGCGGCCTGATGGTCAGCCAGGTGCTGACGCTGTTCACCACCCCGGTGATCTACCTGGCCTTCGACCGCCTGGCGCGCCGCTTCGGCCGCCAAGCCAAGCCGGAGCTGAGCGAAGAGGCTGAAGCATGATCCCGTCGGCGCCCTTCATCCGCCGCCCGGCGGCCACCACGCTGCTGACGCTGGCCATCCTGCTGGCCGGCCTGATCGCCTTCAAGCTGCTGCCGGTGTCGCCGTTGCCGCAGGTGGACTTCCCCACCATCTCGGTATCGGCCAAGCTGCCCGGCGCCAGCCCGGAAACCATGGCCGCCACGGTGGCCACGCCGCTGGAGCGCGCCCTGGGCCGCATCGCCGGCGTCACCGAGATGACGTCCACCAGCTCGCTCGGCTCCACCAACATCACGCTGCAGTTCGATCTGGACCGCGACATCAACGGCGCGGCGCGCGACGTGCAGGCGGCCATCAACGCCGCCCGCTCGCTCTTGCCCACCGGCATGCCGTCCAATCCCACCTACCGCAAGGTGAACCCGGCCGACGCGCCCATCATGATCATGGCGCTGACCTCGGACAGCATGACCCGCGGCCAGATGTACGACGCCGCCGACTCCATCCTGGGGCAGAAACTGTCCCAGGTGGACGGCATCGGCAATGTCATCATCGGCGGCGGCGCCCAGCCGGCGGTGCGGGTGGAAATGAACCCGGCCCAGCTGAACCACTACGGCATCGGCATGGAAACGGTGCGCGCCGCCATCACCAGCACCAACGCCAACCGGCCCAAGGGCTTTCTGGAAAACGAAGACCGCCACTGGCAGGTTCAGGCCAACGATCAGGCCGGCAAAGCCAGCGACTACCTGCCGCTGATCGTCAGCTACAAAAACGGCAGCGCGGTGCGCATCTCGGACGTGGCCGAAGTGCACGACTCCGTGGTCGACCTGCGCAACGCCGGCATGCTGGGCAAGCAGCCGGCGGTGATGCTGATCCTGTTCCGCCAGCCCGGCGCCAACATCATCGAAACCGTCGATCGGGTGAAGGCGCTGCTGCCGCAGCTGCAGGCGTCGATTTCGCCGGCGATCAAGATCAATCAGGTGATGGACCGCACGCCGACCATCCGCGCCTCGCTGTCCGAAGTGGAGCGCTCGCTGGTGATTTCCATCGGCCTGGTCATCATGGTGGTGTTCCTGTTCCTGCGCAGCGGCCGCGCCACCGCCATTCCGGCCATCACCGTGCCGGTGTCGCTGGTAGGCACTTTCGCCGTGATGTATCTGGCCGGCTTCTCCTTGAACAACCTGAGCCTGATGGCGCTGACCATCGCCACCGGCTTCGTGGTCGACGACACCATCGTGGTGCTGGAGAACATCTCGCGTCACATAGAAAACGGCATGAAACCGTTTCAGGCCGCGCTGCAAGGCGCGCGCGAGGTGGGCTTCACCGTGCTGTCGATGAGCATTTCGCTGATCGCGGTGTTCATCCCCATCCTGCTGATGGGCGGCATCATCGGCCGGCTGTTCCGCGAATTCGCCGTCACCCTGTCCGTCGCCATCCTGGTTTCGCTGGTCGTCTCGCTGACCACCACGCCCATGCTGTGCGCGCGCTGGCTGAAGGCGCATGACGCGCATCAAGCGCCGGGCAAATTGTTCCAATGGAGCGAGCGCGCGTTCGACGCCATGCTGGACGGCTACCGCCGCTCGCTCAGCTGGGCCTTGCGCCACAGCCGCCTGATGATGGTGATGCTGGGCGCCACCATCGCCTTGAACGTGTTCCTGTACACCGTCATCGCCAAGGGCTTTTTCCCGCAGCAGGATACCGGCCGCCTCACCGGCATGATACGCGCGGACCAGAGCATCTCCTTCCAGGCCATGCAGCACAAACTGCAGCGCTTCATCGACGTGGTGGGCGCCGATCCGGCGGTGGACAAGGTGGTGGGCTTCACCGGCGGCGGGCAGCGCAACGGCGCCAATATGTTCGTCAGCCTCAAACCGCTTACGGAGCGCAAGGAAAGCGCCGACCAGGTCATCGCCCGGCTGCGCAAGAAACTCTCCAACGAGCCCGGCGCCCAGCTGTTCCTGCAGTCGGTGCAGGATATCCGCATCGGCGGCCGCTCCAGCAATGCGCAGTACCAGTACACCTTGCAGGGCGACGACCTCGCCGAGCTGCGCGAATGGACGCCCAAGGTGCAACAGGCGATGAGCAAGATTCCGTTCCTGGCGGATCTGAACAACGATCAGGAAGTGAAGGGCCTGCAAACCTCGCTGACCTTCAATCGCGCGGCGATGGCGCGGCTGGGCCTGACCCAGGCCCAGGTGGATTCGGTCCTGAACGACGCCTTCGGCCAACGCCAGGTCTCCACCATCTACAACGCCTTGAACCAATATCATGTGGTGCTGGAGGTGGCGCCGCAATACTGGCAGAGTCCGGAAGGCCTGCGCGACATCTATCTGCAAACGCCGGGCGGCCAGCCGACGCCGCTGTCAGCCATCGCCAGCTGGAAACCGACCAATACCTCGCTGTCGGTCAACCACCAGAGCCAGTTTGCCGCCACCACCATCTCGTTCAACCTGCCGCCGGGCAAATCGCTGTCCGACTCCACGCAGGCGATCGACGCCGCCATCGCCGACATCGGCTTGCCCAGCAGCATTCGCGCCAGCTTCCAGGGCACGGCCAAGTCCTTCCAGGCCTCGCTGGACAGCCAGCCCTATCTGATCCTGGCGGCGCTGGTGGCGGTGTACATCGTGCTGGGCATGCTGTACGAGAGCGTGGTGCATCCGATCACCATTCTCTCCACCCTGCCCTCGGCCGGCGTGGGCGCGTTGTTGGCGCTGATGGCCACCGGTGGCGAGTTCAACATCATCGCGCTGATCGGCATCCTGCTGTTGATAGGGATTGTGAAGAAAAACGCGATCATGATGATCGACTTCGCGCTGACCGCCGAGCGCGAACAGAGGCTGACGCCGGAAGCCGCCATTCTGCAGGCCTGCCTGCTGCGCTTCCGCCCCATCATGATGACCACCATGGCCGCGCTGTTCGGCGCCTTGCCGCTGGCGCTGGGCCGCGGCGACGGCGCCGAGCTGCGCACGCCGCTGGGCATCTCCATCGTCGGGGGCCTGCTGCTGAGCCAGCTCTTGACGCTGTACACCACGCCGATTGTCTACCTGTATCTGGACCGCTTCCGCCTATGGTGCCTGAAGTGGCGCGGCAGCCATGGCCACGCGCTGGCCGATGGCAAAGAGGAATGATTGCGATGCATAAAACAAGAAAACCATTGAAATCCGGCCTGATCGCCGCCGCGGCCGCCCTGGCGCTGGCCGGCTGCGCCGTCGGCCCCGACTATGTCAAGCCGAAACTGGACATCCCTGCCAGCTTCAAGGAGGACGGACGCTGGAAAACCGCCGAGCCGCAGGACGCCATGCCGCGCGGCGACTGGTGGGCCGTATTCCAGGACGCCACGCTGCACCGGCTGATGGACACGCTGAACCGGCAAAGCCCGACCATCGCTCAGGCCGAGGCGCAATACCGCGAGGCGCAGGCGGCGCTGCGGCAGGCCCAAGCCGGGCTGTTCCCCTCGCTGTCGGCCAACGCCTCAAAAAGCCATGGAGTGGCCGCGCCCGGCGCCGGCGCGACAAACGGGTACAACCTGGGGCTGTCCGCCAGCTGGGAAGTGGACCTGTGGGGCGCCGTGCGCCGCGAAGTGGAGGCCGGCAAGGCCAAGCAGCAGGCATCCGAAGCCCAACTGGCGGCCATCCGGCTCAGCAGCCAGACCCAGCTCGCCACCGCCTATTTGCAGCTGGTGGTAGCGGACATGCAGTTGGCCAATCTGCGCCAGAGCGAAAAACTGCTGGGCGACACCCTGCAGCTGACGCGGAACCAGTACGCGGCCGGCATCGTCGGCGACGACGCCGTGGCCTCGGCCGAAAGCCAGTGGAAAACCGCCCAGGCCGCGGTAGTGGACAAGCGGCTGACGCGCGCCCAACTGGAGCACGCCATCGCCGCCCAGTTGGGCCTGGCGCCGGCCAGCTTCGCGCTGCCGCCGGCCAGCCAGCAGCCGCATCTGCCGCAGATCCCGGCCGGCCTGCCCTCGACGCTGCTGGAGCGCCGCCCCGACATCGCCGCCGCCGAGCGCAATATGGCCGCCGCCAACGCGCAGATCGGCATCGCCAGGGCCGCCTTCTTCCCGACGCTGACGCTGGGCGCCAGCGGCGGCTACCGCGGCTCCACCTTCGCCGATTGGGTGACGCTGCCCAACCGCATCTGGTCAGTCGGCCCGTCGCTGGCGCTGACGCTGTTCGACGCCGGCCTGCGCCGCGCCCAGACCGATCAGGCCATCGCCGGCTACGATGCCAGCGTGGCCAGCTACCGCCAAACCGTGCTGGCGGCTTTGCAAGGCGTGGAGGACAATCTGTCGGCGCAGAGCCTGCTGAAGGAAGAAGCCGACATGCAGCGCGCGGCGGTCGCGGCGGCCAAGCGGGCGGAAGCCATCGCGCAGAATCAGTACCAGGCCGGCACGGTGGCGTATCTGAATGTGCTGTCGGCGCAAAATGCCCGCATCGCCGCCGAGAACAATCTGTGGACCGTGGTCAACCGCCAGTACACCGGCAGCGTCGCGCTGATCGCCGCGCTGGGCGGCCGCTGGTAAGCTTGCCGCCCAGTAAGACCGGCCATGAGCCCCGTTCCCCGCTTCAGCCGCGCGCCGGCACCTCCAAACCGCGCGCCACGGCCGGCCTCGCGGCAAAGGCCGCCAGCGCGCGTTGCAGATTCGGACAATCGGCAAAGCCCACCAGCTCCCCCGCGCCATAATAGCCGACCAGATTGCGCACCCACGGCCAGATGGCGATGTCGGCGATGGTATAGTCGTCGCCCATGATCCAGTCGCGGCCGGCCATCCGCCCTTCCAGTACGCCCAGCAGGCGGCGCGACTCGGCGGCATAGCGATCGCGCGGCCGCTTGTCCTCGTAATCCTTGCCGGCGAACTTATGGAAGAAGCCCAGCTGGCCGAACATCGGGCCGACGCCGCCCATCTGGAACATCAGCCACTGCAGGGTTTCATAGCGGCCGGCGGGGGCAGCCGGCAGCAGCTTGCCGGTCTTTTCCGCCAGATAGATCAGAATGGCGCCGGACTCGAACAGCGCCAGCGGTTTGCCGCCGGGGCCGTTTGGATCGAGGATGGCCGGGATCTTGTTGTTCGGGTTCAGCGACAAGAATTCCGGCGACAGCTGCTCGTTGCGCTCGAAGCTGACGGTATGCGCCTCATAGGGCAAACCGATCTCCTCCAGCATGATGGATACCTTGACGCCGTTGGGCGTGGCCAGCGAATACAGCTGCAAGCGGTCCGGGTATTGGGCCGGCCATTTGCCGGTGATGGGAAAGGCGGACAGGTCTGCCATAGAAGAACGCTCGTTTTGGGTGGTCAAGCCGACATCATACGCGTACGGCATGTCCGCGTCGCCGCCGCTTGTTCGGGATGGTTCGCGCCGCGCAGTGGGTATATCATGTCGTTTTGCTCAATCCGGCCGCGCCCCTCGCGCGGCCGCGCACGAACACAGGAAGACTCCCTTGATCAACGTTACCCTTTCCCCGTCCGTCACCGTCGGCAACGCAGCCCCGTTCACGCTGTTCGGCGGCGTCAATGTGCTGGAATCACGCGATCTGGCGCTGCGCGCAGCCGAGGAATACGTTCGCGTCACCCAGAAGCTGGGCATTCCCTACGTGTTCAAGGGCAGCTTCGACAAGGCCAACCGCTCGTCCATCCATTCCTATCGCGGGCCGGGCCTGGAAGAAGGCATGAAGATCCTGCAGGCGGTGAAGGATGCCTTCGGCGTGCCGGTGATCACCGACGTGCACGAGCCGTGGCAAGCCGCCCCGGTGGCCGAAGTGGCGGACGTAGTCCAGCTGCCGGCCTTCCTCGCCCGCCAGACCGACCTGGTGGTGGCGCTGGCCGAGACCGGCCGCGCCGTCAACATCAAGAAGCCGCAGTTCATGAGCCCGGCGCAGATCCAGAACGTGGTGGAAAAGTTCGTCGAAGCCGGCAACGAGCAGCTGATCCTGTGCGACCGCGGCACCTGCCTCGGCTACGACAACCTGGTGGTGGACATGCTGGGCTTCGGCGTGATGAAGAAGGTATCCGGCAACCGTCCGGTGATTTTCGACGTCACCCACTCGCTGCAGCAGCGTGAATCCGGCGCCGCGGCTTCCGGCGGCCGCCGCGCCCAGGTAGCCGAGCTGGCCCGCGCCGGCATGGCGGTGGGTTTGGCCGGCCTGTTCCTGGAAGCCCACCCGAACCCGGCCGAAGCCAAGTGCGACGGCCCCAGCGCCCTGCCCCTGGCGCTGCTGGAACCGTTCCTGGCGGAAATCAAGGCCATCGACGACCTGGTCAAGTCCTTCCCGCCGCTGCAGATCAGCTGATACCGGCCATAGCCGAATGCGGCGATAGGCTTGGACGCGGCAGGGGAAAGCCACCTCTGCCCTGTCGCCATGTTCCGAATGAGCGGCGATCAGGCGGCGCGGCGCCGTTTTTCCTTGCCCGGCGGCACCGCGATGAAACTGACCGGCAAGGGCGATCCGCGATCACCCGCTCCAGACTGCAGACATGGCCAAGCGACAGCGCAGTTTGTTCAGGCCCCGCGGAAAAGCGGCGATTGTCGAACCGTTCGCGCCAGCGGGCCAGCCTCAAGTTCGTAGCAAAGCATTCAATGGTTTCTATTAGCGCAGTATTGATACGTATTTATAAGCTGCCGCAAGCTACCTAGTATGAATCAGGGCGGCTCCTACCTGCCGGCAGTACCTGCTTGGCACGCAAGCGCATCGCACATCCCGCGACGAATGTAACCCTTCCGGCCGCCCTCCCCTTTCCAACTCCCCCCGGGGGCAACATGTCTACCACCACCGAAAATCAAGCCGCCATTGCGGACGCGACAGCCACCAGGAGTTATGCCTGGACGCTGACCGCCTTCCAGCAGCAGGGCACCCTCTGGCTCAAATGGAGCAGCACTGCGCCATTCCGCGCCCAGCAAGGCCAGATTCACGTTTACGAGAGCACGCACTTCCCGGCCAACCCTCAGGACCAAACCAAAAAATGGACTTGGGACGACGCGCCGAACAGCCCATGGGACACCGGCCTGCCCTGGGGCTCCAACTGGTATTGCGCCTATATCGCACAAAGCCCGCCCAATGGACAATATGTTTATGTAGTACAGGTCATTACACCGCGTGAAGCGTAACTCAGCGCCAACAAAAAGCGGAAGCCATGGCTTCCGCTTTTTTCATGCCCTCAACTGATCCGCCGCGACTGCAAATCCAGCAAATACGGTTTGACTTTGGCCGCCGTCACCTTCTGCAGCTTGCACAACAAGGCGTGGTCGATGTCCGGCAGATGGAACTGCCGCTGCAGCGTGTCGCCCAGCAGCGTCAGCAAATTGGCAGCCATTTCGGCGTCGGCCAGCGCGCGGTGGGCGCGGCCGGCATCGGGCAGCTTGGCCCAGCGCGTCAGCGTGCCGAGCTTGTGGTCCGGCGCCTGCGGCAACAGGCGGCGCGACAGCAGCAAGGTGCAGGCGAAATCCTGCCGGCGCGCCAGGCCCAGCAAGGACAGTTCATGGTCCCAGAACTTGCGGTCGAAACTGGCGTTATGCGCCGCCAGCGGCGTGTCGCCGACAAAACGCGCCGCCTCGCGCATCACCTCATGCGCCGGCGGCGCGGCGCGCAACATGGCGTTGCTGATGCCGGTCAGCTGTTCGATCATCGGCGGCACCCACACGCCTGCGTTCATCAGACTCTGGAAGCGGTCGACGACGCGCCCGTCTTCCACCATCGCCACGCCTATCTCCGTGGCGCGGCAATCGCGGCCCGGCGTGATGCCGTTGGTTTCAAAGTCGATGACGGCGACGCGCTGCCTCATGCCAGCGCGGCCTTGGCAGCCTCTTCCGGCGTCAGGCCGTCAAAGAACTGGTCGGTATACCATTCAGCCTGCTCTTCGATATGCTCCTGAGCTTCGGCCGCGGTCGCGCCGGCCGCCACCAGATGGGTCTCCACCTCCGCGCACCAGGCCAGCAGCGCCAGCGTTTCCTCATCCAGTTTTTCCTGCGGCTTCTTCGACATCGAGATTTCCTTGCAATTCAGTACATTATCGAGCCGGGCATTGTACCCGGCTTTGAGCGGCGCGCAAGCGAAACCGGCTTAATCGATCACGCGGCCGCGCAGCGACTTGATCGCCGCGCGCTGGGATTTGCCGGCCAGCCGGCGCTGCTTGGAGCCATAAGTGGGCTTGGTGGCGCGGCGCGCCTTGGGCGTATGGCTGGCGCCGTCGATCAGCGCCTGCAGCCGCAGCAACGCATCGGCGCGGTTCTGCTCTTGGGTGCGGTACTGCTGCGCCTTGATCACCAGCACGCCTTCCTTGCTGATGCGTTGATCGTTCAGGCCCAGCAACCGCTCGCGCAGCCATGCCGGCAACGATGAGGCGGCAATGTCAAAACGCAAATGGATGGCAGACGACACTTTATTGACGTTCTGCCCGCCTGCGCCCTGGGCGCGCATCGCGGTGAACGTCACCTCGTCCTCTTTGACTACGTAGCGGGGGGATGACACGGCACAATTAGCTGCAAGCAAAAGCCTATTATACGCCTGAAACGGAAAAGCCCGCCGCGCAGACAGGCGGGCGGGCTTGGGCCAGGGGGATGTTCAGGACTTCAGGCTCTTGACCAGCCCGTCGCATACCGGTTTCTGCGCATCGGCGGCCGGCAGCTTTTCGCAGACGCCATTCAACTGGCCGGCCAGACGGCTGATCGCCTCCGCGTGCTTGCCATCCTGGTTCCAGGTTTTCAGCCGGCTGGCGACGCGCTCCAGCGAGCGGCGGCTGCGCTCGTAGAACGCGCTGTCGGACTTGGCCGCGTCGGCAAACACTTCTTGGGCGGCGGTTTCGATCCGGGCGGCATCCTGCGGCGCCAGCTCCACCGCGTTGCCGACATAGCTGGCGCCCCACTGCAGCCGCGTCGCCTGCCCCTCGGCGGCTTGATAGGCCTTTTGATACCAATCGAGCGCCGCCGCCTTGTCGCCGCGCGCCTTGGCGTTGGAGGCCAGGATCAGCATGTGGTAGTACGGCGCATGCGAGGTCTTCAGCTCGCCTTGCAGCAATTTGTCGGACTCCGCCAGCAGCCCGGCATCGGCCAGCAGCTCGCCGGCAGCCGTGATCACCGCCTGGCGCTGATACGGGTTGGCGCTGGCCTTGTCCGCCGCCGCCACCTTGCTCTGAATATCCGTCACCAATTCGGCCGGCAACGGCTGCTTGGGACGCTCAGCCTTGTACAGATCCAGCACGGCGGATTCGGCGCCGAGTCGGTCGCTCCAGGCCAGGGATTCGTCATTGGACAACCGCTGCAATTGGCCATGGAATGCCGCCCGCAATGGCGCGTCGCCCAGCAGCTTCAGCAGGTCGGCCGCCGCGTAAATCACGATGTCGGCATTGGCGCGGCTGAGCGTGTCGTCGTTCAACACGTTCAGCAGGCGAGCGCGGGCTTCCGCTTTATCGAATTCAGGCGGCTGCTTGTCGCCCGCCAGCGCGGCCAGCGCCTTCAATTGCAAGCGGGTGGCAGTGGCGGCCTGCTCAGCCGGCGCCTGGCGCGCCAGCTTGACCAGCGCAGCCGTCACGTCAGATTCCGGAATGATCTGCCCTTGGTCGACATCCCAGGCGTAATCGGCCAGCAGCTGCCAGTCATCGGCCGCCAGCGGCTTGCCGGCCAGCGCGTCGGCCAGCAGCGCCTTCACCGGCCTCACCGTGGTCAGGCCCAGCTGCAAGGTGCGCAGATAGCGTTGCGGGTCCACCTCGCCCGGCAGGCGGGTGATCTCCGTGCCATCCGGGCGGAACAGAATCATCGTCGGGTAGCCGCGCACCTTGAACCGCTCGCCCAACTGCTGGGCGTTGTCGCTGTCGCCGTCCAGATACACCGGCACAAACTGCTTGGTGGCGGCGATGAAATCCGGCCGGTTGAAAATGGTGGATTTGACCTGATTGCACGGCGGGCACCACACCGCGCCCCAGTACAGGAATACCGGCTTGTTTTCGCTACGCGCCTTGGCGAACGCGGCGGGCACATCGCCCTGCTGCCAGGCGATGCCCGGCGGCAAGGCGTGGTCGTTGCTGACATCGGCATGCGCCAGCGGCATCAGGCCGGCCAGCGCCAGGGACAACACCAGGATGGTTCGCTTCATGTATTGGCCTCGCACATTGATTTTAATGCCATCATGCTAAGCCAGGTGCTTGATCAACATAAAGCTCTATTTTTGATTTGCTTAGCTGAGCCGAAGCAAAAACGCCGTCACTCAACTTCCCGCAACTCAAAATCATGCGTGATGTCGGCCGTCTTGCCCAGCATGATGGAAGCGGAGCAGTACTTCTCCGCCGACAGCTTGATCGCCCGCTCCACCGCGTCCGGCTTCAAATCCCGTCCTACGACGACAAAATGGAAATGAATCTTGGTGAACACCTTGGGATCGACGTCAGCGCGCGCCGCCTCTATCTCCACCCAACAGTCGCGCACGTCCTGGCGGGATTTTTTCAGGATGGTGATCACGTCATAGCTGGTGCAGCCGGCGGTGCCCAACAGCACCAGCTCCATCGGCCGCGGGCCCAGATTGCGGCCGCCGCCTTCCGGCGCGCCATCCATCACCACCGCGTGGCCGCTGCCGGTTTCGCCCATGAAGCACACGCCGTCCACCCATTTCAGTCTCGCCTGCATCGCACTCTTCCCCTTTTTGATCGAAAAACCTCATCAGACTAACATCGCCGATTTGGGCAGACAAAGATTCACCGGTAGAATAGAAAGATTGTCCCGTTATATCCGAGCTGCACCCATGCTGGTACTTGGTATTGAATCTTCCTGCGACGAAACCGGCGTCGCGCTTTACGACACCGAACACGGCCTGCTGGCCCATCAGCTGCACACCCAGATGGCGATGCACGCCGAGTACGGCGGCGTGGTGCCGGAGCTGGCCAGCCGCGACCACATCCGCCGCGCCATCCCGCTGACCGAGGCCTGCCTCGCCGACGCCGGCAAAACCTTGGCCGACCTGGACGCCATCGCGTATACGCAGGGCCCCGGCTTGGGCGGCGCGCTGATGGTGGGCGCCAGCATGGCCAATGCGCTGGCCTTCGGCCTGAACATCCCGGTAATCCCGGTGCATCACCTGGAAGGCCATTTATTGTCGCCGCTGCTGGCCGATCCCAAGCCGGAATTCCCTTTCCTGGCGCTGCTGGTCTCCGGCGGCCACACCCAGCTGATGGCGGTGCGCGGCGTGGGCGACTACGAAATCCTCGGCGAAACGGTGGACGACGCCGCCGGCGAGGCCTTCGACAAAACCGCCAAGCTGCTGGGCCTGCCCTACCCCGGCGGCCCGCTGCTGTCCAAACTGGCCGAATCCGGCAGCCCGGACCGTTTCACCCTGCCGCGCCCCATGCTGCATTCCGGCAATCTGGACATGAGTTTTTCCGGCCTGAAAACCGCCGTATTGACGATGACCAAGCAGGTGGAAGCCGAGCACGGCGAAATCGACGAGCAGACGCGGATGGACATCTGCCGCGCCTTCCAGGAGGCCATCGTCGAAGTGCTGGTGAAAAAATCCCTCGCCGCGATGAAACAGGCCGGCATGAAGCGGCTGGTGGTGGCTGGCGGCGTCGGCGCCAACAAGCAGCTGCGCGCCGCGCTCGACGATGCCGCCGCGCGCAAGCGTTTCGAGGTGTTCTACCCGCCTTTGGCGCTGTGCACCGACAACGGCGCGATGATCGCCTTTGCCGGCGCCATGCGCGTGAAGTATGCGGAACAGCCGGGCAGCTTCAGCATCAAGCCGCGTTGGGATTTGTCCAGCCTGCCGGCGGTGTAAACCTAAATATTTTATCAGCCACGAAAACCACGAAAGCACACGAACAACTCCCGAAGCCGGCAGGCCGCCGCTGAGTCAGCAGCTTGCTCCGCCAGCTTTATTTTTCGTGTCGTTTCGTGGATTTCGTGGCCCAATACCATCATGATCCAACTCAAAAACCTAAGCCTGCGCCGCGGCCTGAAAGAACTGCTGATCGGCGCGAATCTGACGCTCAACCCAGGCTACAAGGCCGGTCTGACCGGCGCCAACGGCGTCGGCAAGTCCAGCCTGTTTTCCATGCTGCTGGGCGAATTGCACGCCGATGGCGGCGATATGCTGATCCCGCCCAACTGGATCATGGCCCATGTGGCGCAGGAAACGCCTGCGCTGGAGCGCAGCGCGCTCGATTACGTGCTGGACGGCGACAAGGAGCTGCGCGCGCTGGAAGCGCAACTGGCCGAGGCGGAAGCCAGGCACGACGGCAACGCCATCGGCCATCTGCACGGCGAATTGGCGCATATCGACGCCTATTCCGCCTCGGCCCGCGCCGGCAAGCTGCTGACCGGCCTCGGCTTCGACGAGGCGGCCCAGCAACGTCCGGTGGCGAGCTTCTCCGGCGGCTGGCGCATGCGGCTTAACCTGGCCCAGGCGCTGATGTGCCGTTCCGATCTTTTGCTGCTGGACGAACCCACCAACCACTTGGACCTGGAAACCGTGCTGTGGCTGGAGGATTGGCTGAAGGCCTATCCCGGCACGCTGCTGGTGATCTCGCACGACCGCGACTTCCTGGACGCCATCTGCAGCCACATCGTCGAAGTGGCCAACCAGACGCTGACGCTGTACACCGGCAACTACAGCCAATTTGAAGTGATGCGCGCGGAGAAACTGTCGCGCCAGCAAGGCGAGTACGAAAAGCAGCAGCGCCAGATCGCCCACCTGGAATCGTTCATCACCCGCTTCAAGGCCAAGGCCAGCAAAGCGCGCCAGGCGCAAAGCCGAGTCAAGGCGCTGGAGAAGCTGGAACGGATCGCGCCGGCCCATACCGCCTCGCCGTTCGACTTCCATTTCGACAGCCCGGAACACCTGCCCAATCCGCTCTTGAAGCTGGACAAGGCCAATGCCGGCTATGGCGACAAGACCATCCTGTCCGATATCAGCCTGTCGGTAGAGGCCGGCGCGCGCATCGGCCTGTTGGGCGTCAACGGCGCCGGCAAATCCACGCTGGTCAAGCTGCTGTCCGGCGACCTTTCCCCGCTATCCGGCGAGTGCATCAACGCGCAGATGCTGAAGATAGGCTATTTCGCCCAGCACACGCTGGAAACGCTGCGTCCGGACGAATCGCCGCTCTTGCACATGCAGCGCCTGGCGCCGACCACGCGCGAGCTGGAATTGCGCAGCTTCCTGGGGGGATTCAACTTCCGCGGTGACGCCGCCACCGACCCGGTCGGCCCGATGTCCGGCGGCGAAAAGGCGCGCCTGGCGCTGGCGATGATAGTCTGGCAGAAGCCCAACCTGCTGCTGCTGGACGAACCGACCAACCACCTGGACCTGGAGATGCGCCACGCGCTGACGCTAGCGCTGCAGGACTTCACTGGCGCGCTGATCGTGGTGTCGCACGACCGCAGCCTGCTGGAATCCACCACCGACGTATTCTGGCTGGTCAGCGGCGGCAAGGTGCAGCCGTTCGACGGCGATCTGGAAGACTACCGGCAATGGCGCATCGCCCAATTGGCCGAAGGCAACAAACCATCCGACGGCGATGCCCAGGGCGTGAACCGCAAGGAGCAAAAGCGCCAGGAGGCAGAGGCGCGCCAGCAGTTGGCCAAGCAACGCAAGCCGCTGCAAAACCGCCTGAACAAGCTGGAACAGGAAATGGACAAGCTGTCGCAAGAGAAAACCCAGCTGGAAGCCTTCCTGTCCTCCGCCGAGGCGTACGACGACGCCAACAAGCTGAAGCTCGCCGACAGCGTCAAACGACAGGGGGAAGTGGCCAGCCGCCTGGCCGTGGTGGAGGAAGAATGGATGGAAGTGCAGGAACAGCTGGAAGCGCTGGAATCCTGATCACGCCACTACCCAAGCGCCATGAGCGAAACGCCGCCCCATCCGGGCGGCGTTTTCGTTTTTGAACATAATCCACATCAAGATTGAACAAGGCTGTGGACAAGTTAGGGACAAGATGAAAAATCCCTTTACCTTGAAATACTTGCCTCGCACGCTCAAAATTTGAGCAATGACGGAACTTTCCCACACCCGGCAAGAACAAGCCTGGTGACAGATTGTGGATAAACCAGCCAAGCCCATGAGCGGAAAAGAGAAAATTCGTGCGCTCATTTTTTAATCAATTCTTGCCACAGCCCGACCCAGCGTCATCCGTCCCAGTTGCTGCCACGGTTGGCCGCCGTACTGGCGGATCATGCTGACCGCGACGAATGTGATGGCGATGTGCCGCGGCAGGCCCGGGGTATCCAACAATAGATTGCCGGCCGCGCGCGGGTTGCGCGGATGCGCCAGCGTCAGGTGCGGAGCATGACCGCGCGCGGCGCTGCCCAACACCTCGCGGCGCATGGCCTGGAAATCCGCCTCGCCGGCGACGCAGGGCAACATGATACCGTGCCCCTGAAAGCGCTCCGCCGGGCCGAACGCCAGCCGCAACGGTCCCATTCCACGCAAGCGCTCAAACAGAAGAACCCTGTCCAAATCGGCGATTTCGTCCTCGCGGCACAGCGTGACGTGCGCCGCGATGAGTCTGGCCTGCACCGGGTCCAGCGCATGGCGCAGCGCCTCCAGCGGCTCGCCCTGGACGCGCGGCACAAACAGGGTCAACTGCTCGCGCAGCCTGGCGGTCTCAGCCATGGGCCGCGCAATGGCAAAGCTCGAACTCATTGCCTCCAGGCGAGGCCAACACGATGGAGTTCATTTGCGGATTGGCCAGTCCGTCCAGCACCACCGTCGCGCCGGCCTCTTTGGCGCGGCTCACGGCAGCCGCCAATCGCTCCGGCGCCAGTTCGAACACCGGCACGGCGGCGCAGCCTTGCAGTTCCTCGCCAAAATCATTCAGCAGCATGCCCAAGCGGGTTTCGCCCACCATGAATTCCGACCAATGGCTGCCCCGCTTCAGCGGCTCCCTTTCCAGAAAAGCCTGCCAAAACGCCAGCTCCGCCTCCATCTCGGCCACCTTGAAATACATGCTGCGGATGCGCATTGCTTTTCCCCTCTGCGATTGAACGCGATAGACATTATGCCCAAAGCATCTTAAATGCATTCATCCGGGGGGATCAAGGCAGCAATGTCCGAGCCGGCTGCGCCCAAAATGCCGCATCCAGCGTGTAATCGCGCGTCAGCGGCGCGGCGCCGGGATTGGCCAGCACCAGATGCAGCTTGGGCGCGGCAGCAGGCGGGAAAGCCATCTGCCAGCCGGCCAACGTGTACTCATGGCCGTTGCGCCACAGGCTGTTGTCAGGGCCATCATGGCGATCCTGACTCAGCTTCTCGAACTCGGCCAGACTATGCTGCGGCTGCCGCGCCAGCAAAGACTGGATCCGATCCAGCCGGGTTCTGCTGCTGGCGCCGACTTTTTGCGGCGCATCCAGCAAGTCGGTGTCCGCATAATGATTGGTATGCGCCAAGGTGCCATTCTGCTGACGGACCAGCCGGTAACGCCCCTGCTGGCCTATTTCCACCTGCATCAGGCCGCCGGCATCAGCCAACAGCAGAAACACAGGGCGAGACTGCGGAAACACCTTGTCGGCCGCGGCCGCCACCTCGTCCAGCGAACCATAATCGCGCAACAGCTGCGCCAGAATGCCGTGCCTCTCGCTGTCCGCCAGCCGCACCGTGCGCGGCAGGCTGCTGGCGGAAGCGCTGACCACGGCCAGCCCCTTTTCATTCACGCCCGCCTTGATGCCCGGCGCGCTGCCGTTGTCGGCATACAAGCCCAGATAGGCATAGCCCTGCTGCGGATGACGCAAGCGCAAGGACTGCGCATGATCCGGCTTCCAGTCGCGGTTTTTGGCCAAAAGCGTGCCCTCCGCGCTGGCCGCCCCGGCCGCACCCCACAAGGTGCAGGCGTTTACGGGAGAATGAAACAGCGCGAGCAAGCCCGCCATAGCCAGCCACGATTTCCGCATACAAGCCTCTACTCATGCCTGATTCCATAAAACAGGAAAGCTTTTAGGAGCCGGGACAGGCCACCAACGGCTCGCAAGCATCTAGGGGCTGGAGCGATTCACACCCACAGACATGTGGAAGCCTGCGCCTCACATCTGGCATGCCTCAGCATGGCTCCAGTGATTTAGCTTAACTGATCGAACTTATATTTATAGACAAAATTCGCAACATTTTTTGCAATGCTTGCGATGGAAAGTTGCGTTAATGGTGTTTACATATTGATAATACTAATTTACATTTATTTACAAAACAAACAATATCTTTAAACAAGTTCTTATAGTGAAGAAGATGGACAAAATGAATAAAAATGCCCGCGTGCAAATGATGGCAGCCTGTATAGCCAGTGCCCTGATGTTAAGCGCCTGTGGTGGTGGTGGCGGAGGCGGCGGCGATACCTCGCCCGGCGCCCAGACCACCCGGCAAACCGCTCCCAGCACGCCCAATATTTCGATTGGAACCACGGGCAGCTTGCTGGCAACGGCCCCTATTGCCTTTTCCGCCAGCGCAACCGACCCTTCCGGATTGACGCTTTCCTACATATGGGATTTTGGCGATGGCTCCGCGCCCGCTCCGGGCCAGAACGTCAGCCATAGTTATGCAAAGCCGGGTAGCTATACCGTCAAGGTCTCGGTGTCCAACACCGCCAATCAGGCGTCCAGCTTCACGCAAAGCATCACCATCATTGCTCCCAATCCGGCGACGCCGACTATCCAATCCTCAGCCGCCACCGCTGCCATTGGCCAAAGCGTGACTTTTACCGCCAACTCCAGCGATCCACAAAATCTGCCGCTGACGTTCAATTGGGATTTTGGCGATGGCAGCACCGGCAGCGGCGCAACGGTTTCCCACACCTTCAACAAGGCGGGCACCTACAACGTATCGGTAACAGCTAGCGACACTTCCGGTTTCCAGGCCACCGCCAGCATTGCGCAAGGCGTTGTGGCAACAAACAGCAATAAGCTGGTAGCCGATTGCGCGGGCGCCAATTGCAGCGCCGTGGACGCGTCCACCTATAGCGGCAGCGGAATTGGCGCCTGGCGTTACACCAACACCACATCGAGTGACGCCACCATAGACATCAATATTGCAGGCGTGAAGCCGGGCAACAAAGCGACCCTGGTGTTTACCAATGGCGGCACCAACATGACTTCCGCGCCCGGCACCGGCAGTCTAGCCTCGGCCTCCGCTCTGCCTTCGTTTGGCGCACGCGCAGTCATCACTCACGAGATGATGGCTTACCAGGGCACCTATGCCGGCAAAATGGCCATGACGGAGAAAAACCGACAATTGGCTGAACAGCTGATTCACTTGCCGGCGCAAACCGCCGCCGCGCGCGCGCAGGCAGCGCGCATGCTTGCCCGCCCCCGCGTCAATGCGGCAATTGGCGATACCCGCACCTGGAATGATGTATGGGACAGCACCAGCAACCCCATTCCTTATGTCACCCAGGCTAACACCCAGTGCACGCTGCCGTCTGGCCGCAATGTCGTGTTCTGGCTGGACCCGAACGCCACCAAGTCCGGCAACGTCAGCAGCGACGACATGGCTGCGATGAAAAACGCAGTCTGCGGCAGTAGTGGTGGCTTTGCCCAGCTCAACAACTTACTGGGCGATGTTTGGGGCAATACGCCAAGCAAATACAGCGGCACTCTGATTCAGGATGCGCCCGGCGCCATGCAGGACATCAATATTGTCATCGCCAATGTTCCGGCAAGTACCGGCTGGGCGGGTTATTTCGCTGGTTACAATAACTACCTGAACACGGTCGGAGGGATGAGCAACTCCAACCAGGCCTTGCTGTTCTTCATCAACGCCGGCGAGATCAAGAATAACCGCAACTACACCATTGCCTCTTTGCTGCACGAAGCGACGCACATGGTCAACTTCTACCAGCGCGCGGTTGTCAGAGGCACTGCGCATGACACTTGGCTTGAAGAAACCTCGGCCATGCTGTCGGAGGATGTGATCGCGCCTGCCTTGCTTGGCGGCTACGATACGGCCTATTCAGACAGAATCCCTGGTTACCTGAAAACTGGCGGCGGCGTCAGCTACAACCAGTGGTCTACGCTGTCGTCCGGCTCATACAGCCTGGGCGGCGCGTTTGGCGCCTTCCTGAACCGCCGTTATGGCCTGGCCATCTACAAACAGCTGATCACCAGCTGCAATGACGGCGACAGCTATGGCATCGACAGCAGCTACAACTGCTTGGACAAACTGATCACCCGCAATGGCGGCAGCGGCCTAGCCGATGAATACGCCCGCTTCGGCGCCAGCGTCTTC
Source organism: Chromobacterium sp. CCUG 76385 (assembly GCF_059916625.1). Taxonomy (NCBI): domain Bacteria; kingdom Pseudomonadati; phylum Pseudomonadota; class Betaproteobacteria; order Neisseriales; family Chromobacteriaceae; genus Chromobacterium; species Chromobacterium sp. CCUG 76385. The sequence continues at coordinate 36,775 of NZ_JAUCGU010000005.1, read as the reverse complement.
GCCACGCTGCCTGCCACAAACTTGCCCAATGGTTATGGTTTCCCGACCAAAACAGACGGTGCCTACCAGTTCGCAGCGTTTGATCTGACGAAATATCAGACCACCTCACCGCAAAGCCTGTTCGGGATTTTCCAGTCCATGAGCCATAGCTATCAAGTGGATAACATCAACGGCAATAGCTATAGCCGCAAGGGCGTGAAGATTCCGGCCAACAGCAGCATGATTCTGGTGGTACGCTGATGCAAACAGGCCGGCATGGATTCATTTGCTTGCTGCTGGCGAGCAGCGTGCTGGCCGGTTGCGCCCACTCTGGCAACGCCAGCCAACCGCTGCAGCACACGGTTGCGCCCAGCCAGCGCTGGGTGGGCGCAGTCGTCCGCAAAGGTCCGGATGTGGGCGGCTGGTGGGCGCTGGTTGACGCCAAAGGCCAGGCCTGGCGACTGGATGGTTTAAGTCGGGCCGACACGGCACAGCTGGCCAAACTGCAGTACCAACGCATAGAGGTCAACGGCAAGCCCGGGCAAGAGCTGCTTTCCGTCCCCGGCATCATTGTGGAGCGCTGGTCGCCGCAACCCTAGGGGCTGTTGACGTTTGGTGAGTGGATCGCGTTTGCGCCGATTTGTGCCGGAAGCAAGGCGCACAGTCCGCCGCATAGTCATTCTATGCAAGGGCTGGGCAACGCGGCTTCCGGCCCAAAGCGGCCAAACCCGCAGGGCCGGGCGCCTTTCGCGCCGACTCTTCGTTGTTCCGCGCTGGCAGAGAATGACTATGCGGCGCGCGAAACGCCTCGATTCGGCGCAAAACGCATCCCGGCGCGACCGCTCTCCAAACGTCAACAACCCCTAGGTCCGTCTGACTTGCAGAATGAGCAAACGCCACTGTTTCACGGTGGCGTTTTTCTTGGAATTCGCCGCTGCAGCGCAGGCCGCTACCCTACTTCAGCCTTACCTCATACCCGCGAGCTTGCAAGGCCTTCCCCCACTCCGCCATCGCAATCTCCACTAACGCCGGCTGGCCGCTGAAACCAAACTCGATGTGCATTTCCGGAATGGCCTCATTGCCGAAATTGGGCAAGCTGGACAATTTGAGCGAAGGGTAGCGCGTAGTGAATTCCTGCATCAGCCCGATCAAATCGCCCTCTTTCGCAGCGATGGCGATGCAAGTCTTTTCGATATCTGGCTGATCGTTGAACAGCTGGCGATAATGGGTATCCAGCACCCACTCGATCATGGGCCAGGCCATGCTGGGGAAACCCGGCACAAAGTGGACGTGGCCGCTGGAAAAACCGGGAATCTGATTGACCGGATTGGGAATGATGGCCGCGCCCTGCGGGAAGTGGCCCATGTGGATGCGGTGCGGATAGGCTTCGTCGCCGAAGCGCGCTTCCAGCAGCGCCTTGGCTTCCGGGTGCAGCGCCAGCGGCACGCCCAGCGCGCGGGCGGCGCAGGCGCGGGTGTGATCGTCCGGGGTGGCGCCGATGCCGCCGAAGCTGAACACCAAATCGCCGCCGGCGAAAGCGCGGCGCAGGGCGGATTCGATGCGCGCCGGATCGTCGCCCAGGTACTCAGCCCACGCCAGCTTCATGCCGCGCGCGGCCAGAATGCGGATCAGCGCCTGCATATGCTTGTCCTGGCGCTTGCCGGACAGCAATTCGTCGCCGATGATCAGTGCGCCCACTTGCATGTCTTGCTCCTTTTAACGCCCGCCGTCTTCCAGCATGCGGCGGCAAACGGCGTAGCAATCGTCGATATGGGTGTTGCCGATATAGCGCATGGCGGCGAAGCCGATGGCGGCATTGGCGGCCCAGCCGAGCACCGGCACCAGCTTCAGCGCTTGCTTGCCGGCCCAGCGTCCGGCGGCGCGCTTGACCAACGCAGCCAACAGCGTCCGCGTCACCTCCAGCCCCAAAAGCGCGCTGCCGGCGCGGCGGATCAGCTGGTACAACATCTGTTTGCGCGCCGCGTCGTAAGCGGCGATCTGCTCCGGCGCCACGCCGAAGCGCTGGTTGATGGCCGGAATCAGCTGCAGCAGAATGGCCACATCGGCGGCGACATCCACGCCTGGCGCGGGCAAGGCCGATGCGCCGGCCGACAGCGCGGCGCGTTGCCTCACCAAGGCGCGGCATTCCTCGCGAATGGCATCCAGCTCTTGCAGGCTGGCGGGCAGCATCTCAGTGCGCCTCGCCCACCTGCGGGCCAGCCAGCGCATCCTGCGGCATCGCCAGCTGCCTCACCACGGCCTGAGCGGCGGCGAAGTCGGCGCTGGCGATCACGCGCTGCCAGTCCTCGGCCGGGCTCTTGCCCGCCATGCGTTCCAGACGCTCTGCCAGCTTGGGCTGGGACGACGGCGCAAGCTGCGCCAGCATGGCATCCGCCTCTTCCGGCTGATTGCACACCAGCACCATGTCGCAACCGGCATCCAGCGCCGCGTCGGCGCGTTGCACATAGCTGCCGGCGCCGGCTGCGCCGGCCATGTCCAGCGCGTCGGAGAAGATCACGCCGTCGAAGCCCAATTGGCCGCGCAGGATATCCTGCAGCCAGACGCGGGAGAAGCCGGCCGGCTGGCTGTCCACGGCCGGATACAGCACATGGGCCGGCATCACCGCCCCCATGCCGGCATCGGCCAGACGCGCGAAGGGGATCAGATCGTCGCGCTCGATTTCGGCCAGGCTGCGATCGTCCTGCGGCATCAGGTGGTGGCTGTCTCCGGTCACATAGCCATGGCCGGGGTAATGCTTGCCGCAACTCATCATGCCGCCGCGCCCCAGGCCCTGCTGCAGCACCTCGGCCAGCGCCGCCACCGCCTCCGGGTCGCGGTGGAAGGAACGATTGCCGATGACGGCGCAGCGCTCCCAGTTCAGGTCCAGCACTGGGGTAAACGACAGGTCGATGCCGCAGGCCGACAGCTCGGCCGCCAGCACATAGCCGACGGTTTCCGCCAGCTTGAGCGCCTGATCGCGGTCGGCATCCCAGGCCTCGCCCAGCACATTCATCGGCGGCAGACGGGTGAAGCCATCAAGGAAGCGCTGCACGCGGCCGCCTTCGTGGTCGACGGCGATCAGCAGGTGTGGACTGCGCAAGGCGCGGATCTCGGCGGTCAGCGCGCGCAGCTGTTCGATATTCTGGAAATTGCGGCGGAACAGGATGACGCCGCCCACCAGCGGATGGGTGAGCCGGGCGCGTTCCTGCTCGGTGAGCGCGAAGCCGGCGATGTCCACCATCACCGGGCCGCGCGGAAGGTTCAATGGGGTCTGAGTCATGGTTTTATCCTCGACCGTTGCGGGAGGCATGGATTGCCAACCCAAGTATTGCAAAGACAAGGCTGGAGCGCCGGCCGTTCCCGCTACGATTCCAGCACGACAAAAGCCAGCGCGTGGCCGCGCTCATCGCTGATCGACACGTGCATGCGCGCGACGCCGCGCTCAGCGGCGAAGGCGGCCAGCTCCTTGGACAGCGCCAGCAAGGGCTTGCCCTGCGCGTCATGGCCGACGCCTATCGCCGTCAGCAAGGCCGGCGCCACCACGCCGGTGCCCAAGGCCTTGGCGAACGCCTCCTTGACGGCGAAGCGCTTGGCCAGGAAACGCGCCGGCTCGGCATGCGCTTCGAATTCGGCTTGCTCAACTTCCGTCAGGATGCGCCGGCCGGCCTTGGCGCCCCAACGCTGGAAGAGCGCTTCCATGCGGGCGATTTCGACCAGATCGGTGCCGATGCCGTAAATCATTACAGCCCCTGGCGGCCTTCTATCATCAGCGCCTTCATTTCGCGCACGGCCTGCGGAAAACCGACAAACAAGGCGTGGGCGACGATGGCGTGGCCGATGTTCAGTTCGGCGATCTGCGGGATGGCGGCGATGGGCTTGACGTTGTGGTAGTTCAGGCCGTGGCCGGCGTTGACCACCAGCCCCAAGCTCGCGCCGAACTCGGCGGCTTCGCGGATGCGGACCAGCTCGGCCTCGCGCTCGGCCGCATGCGGGGCATCGGCGTAGGCGCCGGTGTGCAGCTCGATCACGCGCGCGCCGGCGTCGTAGGCTTTCTGGATTTGCTCGCGGTCCGGATCGATGAAGATGGAGACGCGGATGCCGGCTTCGGCCAGCTTGGCCGTGTAATGGCCGACGTCGGCGTAATGGCCGCGCACGTCCAGGCCGCCTTCGGTGGTGACTTCCTCGCGTTTTTCCGGCACCAGGCACACGTCTTCCGGCGCCACTGCCAGCGCGTGCGCCAGCATTTCCGGCGTCATCGCCATTTCCAGATTCATCCGGGTTTTCAGCACCGGGCGCATGGCCTTGACGTCGGCGTCCTGGATATGGCGGCGATCTTCGCGCAGGTGCAGGGTGATCAGGTCGGCGCCGCTGGATTCGGCCACCAGGGCGGCCTCCACCGGGCTGGGGTAGCGGGTGCCGCGCGCCTGGCGCAGCGTGGCGACGTGATCGATGTTTACGCCCAACAGAATCATTTGCTTCTCCCTTTTTCGCCGTCTAGTCCGACAGGGACTGGATGGCCTGCAATAATTCGCGCGACGCCAGCGGCTCCTCGCCCAGCAACGCGCCCAGCCACACCCGGCTGAGCTGGCGCGCCTGGCCGCGCACCGCCGGATCGCTGTAATCGTCGGCGTCAATCGCCAACAGCGCCGCGCCGGAAAGCCGCGCCACGCGGCCGATCAGCGCCAGCTCAGGATGATCGTCCGGCTCCGGCAGCGCCGCGTCGCGGCACAGGTAATGGCGATCGGCGGCGACGGCCGCGCCGTGGCTGTCCCGCGCCAGCGACGGCGCGTAGCCCAGCGCCTGGGCCAGTTTCAACTCGTAGCGGCGCAGCACCGGCGCCAGCGATGGCTGGACGGCCAGATCGCGCACCGCCGCGTCGTAAACGGAAAAAGCCCGCGGCTCGGGATCGTCCCGCGCCGTGAGCTTCAGCATCAATTCATTCAGGTAAAAGCCGCAGACCAGCGGCAAGCCGGTCAACGGCCGCACGCCGCCGTCCCAGTCGGCGCCGTGCAGCGTGCGCAACTCGCCCTTGCCGAACCACGAGAGCGTCAGCGGCTGAAACGGCAGCAACACCCCGCGCAAATCGGAGCGCGGCCGCCGCGCGCCGCGCGCCACCAGGCTGAAACGGCCATGATCGCGCGTCAGCACTTCCAGCAGCAGGCTGGTCTCGCGGTACGGCTGGGTATGCAGGATATAGGCCGACTGCTTGTCCACCCGCCCCGGCTGGCTCATGCGCGGCTATCCTCCGGCAAACGGCGGCTGACGACAAAATCGAACTCGCCGGCGCCGCGGCCCAAGCGCTGCAGAACCAGTTGTTCCACCCTGCCGCGCCAGGCGGCGATGGCATCGACGCTGTCCCAATACGTGAGCTGCTCCACCGCGTCGCCGCCCAGGCAGCCCGGCTGCGCCGTGGCCAAGCGCAGCGCGCACAGAGACAGCCCGGCCAGCGCCGGCGTGTCGGCGGCAAGCCGCACCGTCCAGCAAGGCTGAAACGGCGGCTGTTCCAACGGCTTCATCAGTCCAGACCGAACTCGCGCAGGAAGCGGACGTCGTCGGCCCAGCCGGACTTCACCTTCACCCATACCTGCAGGAACACCTTGCCGTCGAACAGCTTTTCCATGTCCAGACGCGCCTCGGTGGAAATTTTCTTCAGCTTCTCGCCGCCCCTGCCGATCACGATGGGCTTCTGATGCTCCTTGTCCACCAGCACCGCGATGTGGATGCGGCGCAGCGCGCCGTCCATCTCGAACATCTCCACTTCGACGTTCATTTCGTACGGCAGCTCTTCGCCCAGGTAGCGGAACAGCTTCTCGCGGACAATCTCGGCCGCCAGGAAACGCTCGTTCTTGTCGGTGATCATGTCTTCCGGATACAGCGGCATCGACTCCGGCAGATGCGGGCGCACTTGGTCCAGCAGCTCGGCCAGGCGTTGGCCGTGCTTGGCGCTGACCACTTCCACGCCGGCGAATTCGAACTCGGCGCACACCTCGTCGATGAAAGCCTGCAGCGCCAGCTTGTCCTTGGCCTTGTCCAGCTTGTTCACCACCAGGATGACAGGCGTTTTCTTGGGCAGCAGCGCCATCACTTCGCGGTCGGCGGCGGTGAAGCGCATCGCTTCCAGCAGGAACAGCACGCAATCGACACTGCCGAGCGAATCCTTGACGCTCTTGTTCAGCGCCTCGTTCAGAGCGCCCTTGTGGTAGGTCTGGAAGCCCGGCGTATCGACGAACACGAACTGCGCCGCGTCCTCGGTATGGATGCCGGTGACGCGGTGGCGCGTGGTCTGCGACTTCTTGGACGTGATGCTGATCTTCTGGCCGATCAAGTGATTCATCAACGTGGACTTGCCCACGTTGGGACGGCCGACGATGGCGACAAAGCCGCAGTGGAATGGGGTGTGGGTCATGTTCGTTTCTTGCTTGCTGCGAGTTTCTGTTCCAGCAGGTTGATCGCCGCTTCGGCGGCCTGCTGCTCGGCTGCGCGGCGGCTGCCGCCTTCGCCGGTGGCGATCAGGGCCACTTCGCCCAGATCGCACTCCACCTTGAACCATTGTTCATGCGCCTCGCCGCTTTGCGACAGGATGCGGTACTTCGGCAGCGCCAGCTTGCGCGCCTGCAGCGCTTCCTGCAAGCGGGTCTTGGCGTCCTTGGCCTGGCGCGTGGTATCGATGGTGGCCACGCGCTGCGCGTACAGCTTGCGCACCACCAGCTCGGCGGCGGCGAAGTCCGCGTCGAAGCTGACGGCGGCGAAGGTGGCTTCCAGCGCGTCGGCCAGGATGGACGGCCGGTTGAAGCCGCCGCTTTTCAGCTCGCCCTCGCCCAGGTACAAGTAGTCGCCCAGCTTCAATTCATGGGCGATCTCGGCCAGCGTGTTCTGGTTGACCAGATTGGCGCGCAGACGGGACAGCTCGCCCTCGGTCAACTGCGGAAACTGGTCGAACAACATGCGGGCCACGGTGTAATTGAGGATGCTGTCGCCGACGAACTCGAAGCGTTCATTGTTGGCGCTGCCGTAGCTGCGGTGCGTCAAGGCCTGGCGCAGCAATTCCGGCGTCTTGAAGGAATAATCCAGCGCCTGGGTAAGGCGCCGGAATCGATTATCGGTTTGGGTCACGGTATGGTTATTGAACAGCAGGCGGTTGGCCTGCCTGGGTATCGAAATGGAACAGCAGACTGACATTGGCGAACAGCGGCACCTCGCGCTGGTATTGCGCGCGCAGGAAGTTGCCGTTATTGCCGGCCACCACTGTCAAGTTATCGCCCTTGATCGCGGTGATGTCGGCAACGGCCGCCTTCTGGTCAAACTCATGCCGCAGCGTGTACTCGCCGGCATTGGTTTCGCCGGACAGTGTCTGCAACGTATTCTTGATATTGGCGAATTCGGTGTAGACCGGCACGATCTTGAACACCAGCAACAAGGCGGCGCCGGCCAGGGCGACACACAACAGCACGGCGATGCCAGACAAGCCCCTCTGTTTTTTCATGCGAATCTCCCGCTGCGGCCAGCGCGGCCTGTAGCTTACTGAATTTTGCTGCCGATGCGCGACAGGTCGCCGAAGTTCATCCAGATCATGAAGGCCTTGCCCACCATCAGATCATCCTTGACGAAGCCCCAGTAGCGGCCGTCGGAACTGTTGTCGCGGTTGTCGCCCATCATGAAGTAGTTGCCCTGCGGCACTTTGCAGACAAAGCCATCGTCATCGTAGCGGCAATTGTCGCGGTACGGGAAGTCCTGCACCTGGCTCAGCGCCACTACCGGCGTGCCCGCATTATTCAGCACCTTGTACTGCTTGCCGTTCTGGCTTTCGCGGAACTGATCGGCCGTGATCTGTTGCAGGCCCAGCTCCTTTTCCAGGTAATCGTAGGTGCCGTCCTGCACATCGGTCAGCGGCTTGCCGTTGACGGTCAGGCGCTTGTTGCGGTACTCGACGGTATCGCCCGGCAGGCCGATCACGCGCTTGATGTAATTGATCTTGGGGTTCGGCGGGTAGTTGAACACCACCACGTCGCCGTGCTGCACCTGCCCCACCGGGATCAATACATTATTGAGCACCGGCACGCGGATGCCATAGGCGAATTTATTGACCAGGATGAAGTCGCCGACGACCAGGCCCGGCCGCATCGAGCTGGACGGAATCTGGAACGGCTCCACCAGGAAGGAGCGCAGCACGAACACCACCAGGATCACCGGGAAGAAGCCGCGGGAATAATCGACGAAATGGCCGGCCTCGGCGCCGCTGGCAGCGCGCTTCTTGGCCAGCAGCCACTTGTCCAGCGCCCACACCACGCCGGTGATCAGCACGAACACCAGCATCACGGCGGTGAAGCTCATGTAGTTGGAGAGGAAGCCGAAGCCGCCGATCACCAGCGCCAGATAGCCCCACTGCACGGACTGCGGCCAATCGGCCGCTCCTTCCTGCTTCTTGCCGCCCAGCACGATCAGCATGGCGCCGATCGCTGCCAGGGCGACGAATACCCAGTACAAGTTTCCGCCCACTTATTTGTCCCCTACTTGAAGAATGGCAAGGAAAGCCTCTTGCGGGATTTCCACGTTGCCGACCTGTTTCATGCGCTTTTTGCCGGCTTTTTGCTTTTCCAACAGTTTTTTCTTACGCGTGATGTCGCCGCCGTAGCACTTGGCCAGCACGTTCTTGCGCAGCGCCTTGACGGTTTCGCGGGCGATGATGTGGCCGCCGATGGCCGCCTGCACCGCGATGTCGAACATCTGGCGTGGGATCAGCTCGCGCATCTTGGACACCAGCTCGCGGCCGCGGTACACGCTGGAAGCGCGGTGCACGATCAGAGACAACGCGTCCACCTTCTCGCCGTTGACCAGCACGTCCAGCTTGACCAGATCGGCGCTCTGGAATTCCTTGAATTCGTAGTCCAGCGAGGCGTAGCCGCGGCTGGTGGACTTCAGCTTGTCGAAGAAGTCCATCACCACCTCGTTCATCGGCAGATCATACGTCAGCATCACCTGGCGGCCCATGTATTGCATATTGCGCTGCACGCCGCGCTTCTGGTTGCACAGCGTCATCACCGCGCCGACATAATCCTGCGGCACCAGGATGGTGGAGGTGATGATGGGTTCGCGCAGGTCTTCATACTTGCCGGAGTCCGGCATCCGAGACGGGTTGGACACCACTTCCACCGTGCCGTCCCTCATCACCACTTCGTAATTCACCGTGGGGGCGGTGGTGATCAGGTCCATGTCGAACTCGCGCTCCAGCCGCTCCTGCACGATTTCCAGGTGCAAGAGGCCGAGGAAGCCGCAGCGGAAGCCGAAGCCCAGCGCTTGCGACACTTCCGGCTCGTATTTCAGCGAGGCGTCGTTCAGCTGCAGTTTTTCCAGCGCGTCGCGCAGCGCTTCGTAATCATGGCTTTCCACCGGATACAGGCCGGCGAACACCTGCGACTGCACGTCCTTGAAGCCCGGCAGCGCCTCGGTGGCCGGATTGCTCACCAGGGTGATGGTATCACCCACCTTGGCCGACTTCAGCTCCTTGATGCCGGCGATGACAAAGCCGACTTCGCCCGCGTTCAGGCTGGGGCGCTGCACCGACTTCGGCGTGAACACGCCCACCTGTTCGCACAGATGCTCGGCGCCGGTGGCCATGAACTTGATCTTATCCTTGGGCTTCAGCGAGCCGTCGATGACCCGCACCAGCATCACCACGCCGACATAGTTGTCGAACCAGGAGTCGACGATCAGCGCCTTCAGCGGGCCGTCCGGATTGCCCTGCGGCGGCGGAATCTTGTTGACCACCTCTTCCAGGATGTCCTCGATGCCGATGCCGGACTTGGCCGAGGCGCGCACGGCGTCCACGGCCTCGATGCCGATGATGTCCTCGATCTCCTGGGAGATGCGCTCCGGGTCGGCGGCCGGCAGGTCGATCTTGTTCAGCACCGGCACCACTTCCACGCCCAGTTCGATGGCGGTGTAGCAGTTGGCCACGGTTTGGGCTTCCACGCCCTGCGATGCGTCCACCACCAAGAGCGCGCCTTCGCAGGCGGACAGCGAGCGCGACACTTCGTAGCTGAAGTCCACGTGTCCCGGGGTGTCGATCAGGTTCAGATGGTAGACCTCGCCATTGCGGGCCTTGTACTGCAAGGCGGCAGTCTGCGCCTTGATGGTGATGCCGCGTTCCTTCTCGATATCCATCGAGTCGAGCACCTGGGCGCTCATTTCGCGCAGCTCAAGGCCGCCGCAGAATTGAATGAAACGGTCGGCCAGGGTGGACTTACCATGGTCGATATGGGCAATGATCGAAAAATTTCGGATGTTCTTCATCGGTTTCCAGCAAAAGATAAGGGCACGCAAGCGTGCCCGGGGCTGCTGACGGATGGCCCTTCCGGGGGACCCGCTCGGGTCCGACGGCTGCCGGAAGCCGATCAGCAAGCGGGGGCGCGTCCTGCGCGCCCCCGGTTTGACTCACACTGGCGCGGATTTTAGCCGATTTCGCCCAAGTGTGCAGCCAACTTCGTCGCATCGAGATGCCAGTGGCAGATTTCGGTCTCGCCGTCCATCAGCACCGGCACCAGCTCATTGAAGCGGGCCTCCAGCGCCGGATCGGCATCGATATCCAGCACTTCCAGCTCGAAACCGTGGCGCTCGCGCCAAGGCGCAAGCTCCGCCAGCATCTGATGGCAGAGGCTGCAATATTCGCGGAAGTAAAGCGTCAGCTTCACTGCGCGTCGCCCACAGTCAGCGGCACAAACTGCACCTGCCCCTGGCGCATCACCTGCAATGCCACGGTGCCGCCCTTCTTCACTTGCTCCAGCGCCTTCTTCAACTGTGCGAAGCTCTGCAGCGGCTCGCTGCCGACGCCGACGATGACGTCGCCAGGCTGAATACCGGCGCGCATCGCCACGCCATTGGCCGCGCGCACCAGCAGGCCATAGTCGATGCCGGCCTGCTTCAGCTGCATCGGCGTCAATTCCTGCAGACGCAGGCCGATCTGCGCCAGGCTCTGCTCACCCTGCGCGCCAGGCTTACGGTATTCGCGCTGGGCGATGCGGGAGTCCTCTTCCTTCAACTCCTCCGGCACCACGCGCACCGCAGCCGGCGCGCGGTTGCGCCAGATATCCAGCGCCAGCGGCTTGCCAGGCGGCATATCGCTGATCAGGCGCTGCAGATCGCCGCCGGAATTCACTTCCTGGCCATTGACCTTGAGGATGATATCGCCAGCCTTCAGCCCCGCCTTCTGCGCCGGGCCTTTCGGATCCAACGCATTGATCAGCGCGCCGCTGGGCTTGGCCAGGCCAAACGAGGCCGCCAACTCCTTGCTCAGCTCCTGAATCACCACGCCGATGCGGCTGCGGGTCACCTTGCCCTTGGCCTTCAGTTGATCCGCCACATTCATCGCGGTATCGATCGGAATGGCGAAAGAGATGCCCATGAAGCCGCCGGAACGGCTATAGATCTGCGAATTGACGCCGATCACCTCGCCCTTCATGTTGAACAGCGGGCCGCCGGAGTTGCCGGGGTTGACCGCGGCGTCGGTCTGGATGAACTGCACCGCGCTCTCGTCCGGCAGCATGCGGTTCTTGCCGGAAACGATGCCCGATGTGGCGGTGTTTTCAAAGCCGAATGGCGAGCCGATGGCCAGCACCCACTGTCCCACCTTCACGTCCTTGGCATTCCCCAGACGGGCCACCGGCAGCTTGGCCGCTTCGATCTTCAGCAAGGCCACGTCGGAACGGGCATCGGAGCCGATGACCTTGGCCTGGAATTCGCGCTTGTCGGTCAGTTTGACGGTGATCTTGTCGGCGCGCGCCACCACATGGGCATTGGTCAGCACGTAACCATCTGCGGAGATGATGAAGCCGGAGCCGAGCGAGCTTTCCTGCCGCTCCTGCATGCGCGGCGGCGCGAAACGGCGGAAGAACTCGAAGAAGGGGTCGCCCTCCATGCCTTCCGGCAAGCCGGACGACACTTCCTTGACCGTGGACGTGGTGCTGATATTGACCACGGCCTTGCCTTCGGTTTCAACAATGGCGCTGAAATCCGGCAGATCCGCCGCCATGGCGACGGGAACCGCGGCAGTCAGCACCGATGCCGCCAGCATGGCGGAAACGATCAGTTTTTTGATCGACATGTGCGCTCCATCTTTTTGCTGTGTTGTGGATTGAATACGCCGGCGAGCGCCGGCTATTGAAACGAACAGACAGGAAATACAAGCCTGGCGGCCGGCATCACCCCTCCTCTATTCTCATCGGCGCGGAAGAACAACCGCGCCGGTCACTGCGGGCCACTCTTCCGCCAAGAGAGGAAGAGTGGCCGATCCCAATCGTCTTGCCCGGCTCATTCGCTCTTGGCATTGAGATGCATGCCCTTGAGCAGCGCCATCATCGCCGTTTGCGGCATATCGCCCACCGCGGTCAGCTGCATATCGCCTTGATAGCTGGTGGCCATATTGATCGCGCCGTGCAGATTGCCCACCCGCTCCATCCGCGCGTTTTCCGGCGGCGGCGGCTCGACGAACACCGACAGCATCACCAGACCGTCGGACAGCACCAGATGACGCACCGGCTTGGCGCCGGTGCCAGGCAACACCCGTTCAGCCGAGCGCAACAAGCGGAAGCCCTGCGGCAAACCGGTGATTTCATTTTGCGAAATCGACGGATCCGCGCCCGTCGGCGCCTTGGCCGAACGCAGCAGGAACTTCTGCGGCAGCTTGGCGCGGTAGGCCCGCTTGTCCTTGACGCCGGCCAGCTCTATCTCGGTGAAGGTGAACTGCTCCACCGAGTCGCCGCGCGGCGACAGGGTGATCATCTTCAAGGGCAGATAGGTGGTCGGCTCGACGCACATGCGCATGGTGTAGCGTTGCGGATCGCGCGGCTGAAGATCCAGCCACTGGCAGTCTCGCTGCGCCACCCGATCCGTGCCGGTGCGCTTGAGCACATAGGAGCGGGCAATATCGTCAACATCGTCAGGCAGCAAGGCCGGGAACAGCCGCATCGCGCTGATCTTGCAGGCCATCAGCGCGCGCTTGTCCTGCGCGTAGCAAGTCAGCTCGCCGCCGTTTCTCACCACCTCGCGCGGCGGGCCGTCCAGCGACGTGCGCTTCTCGCGGACATTGTCCCCTTGCCCCTGGCGCACCAGGCGGAAAGTTTCCAGCATGCCATTCATCTGATGCAGATAGGTGCCGTCCAAAGCCTGCTGCCGGCTGGCATTGCCAACCTTGCGCAACAGCTGCATGTCATCCTCGGCGTGGGCCGCACAGGCGGCCCCGAACATCAACACACCAATCAGGGGTACGACACGCATCAGTGGCGAACTCCGTTTCCGTAAGATACCCGCATCACACCTTGATCCGCGGTCACCTCCTGGTGAGCCAGCACGTACGGGTCATCCTGCTCGAGTTGAGCCGGCTGCGCCATCTGCACCGGCACGCCGCGATCAGCTATCACGGACGGCGCGGCCTGACGATGGCTGAGCTGCTGCCAGCCCACCACCGCGGCGAAGCTGACGCTGGCGGCCAGCGCCACGGCGCCCGCCGTTCTGGCGCGCTGCGGCCGCATCCAGCGGCGCGGAGCCAGCACGGTCGGTTCCGCCGCCAGACGCTCGGCCACCTTGGCGCGCACGTCGAGCGAGGCCAGTCGATTGGCGCGCATCGCATCGCCGATCAGATGATATTGTTCCCAGGCCGCATCCAGGTCTTTGTCGTCGGCGATCGAGGCAATGGCCTTATTGACCAGGGGCTCGTCCAGTTCGCCGTCAATCAGCGCGGAAATCGTTTCTTTCATACTTACCACCTTCTGTTCTTGGCCGTATCCAGCAGAGGCCGCAGTTCAGCAGCAATCGCCTCGCGAGCGCGGAAAATCCGCGAACGCACAGTGCCTATAGGACAATCCATCACCGTAGCGATCTCGTCGTAGGACAGCCCCTCCATTTCCCTGAGGGTAATGGCGGTACGCAACTCCTCCGGCAAGGCTTCCACGGCGGCATTGACCGTTGCCAGAATTTCCTTGTTCATCAGCTCGGTTTCGGGCGTGTTCATGTCCGGGATCTGCGACGCCATGTCGAAGCTCTCGCCGTCCTCGTCCTCGATCTCGCTGTTCACCACCGGGCGTCGCCCGTTGGCGCTGAGGAAATTCTTGGCCGTATTGATGCCTATCCTGTACAGCCACGTGTAAAACGCGCTCTCACCTCGGAAAGACGGCAAAGCACGATACGCTTTGATAAAAGCTTCCTGCGTCACATCCTCGATGTCCGAACCGTCGCGGATAAACCGCGACAACAGCCTGGCGAGACGTCGCTGATACTTGGCAACAAGCAGATCGAAAGCTCTTTTTTCACCTCGCTGGGCACGTTCCACCAACTGTTGATCGATATCCCGATCACTCATGTCGTTGTTATGCTCCCTGGTTTGCCCACTGTTTTATGTGGTCGTTACGTGGACTGTGATCTAGACCACAGGCTTCGCCTTGAGTTCCCAATATCGAGGACGATGCGAAACATATCATCCCCGGGCCAAAACTTGAACATCCAAATGTCAACTATTGCCAGTATTTTCTAGAGCCTTTACACTCCAACCAAGCACTTGCTTGAATGACAGGCTGCTAATTCACATCCATCGTCAGGAGCATCCAATGAGCACTCCCGGGCAGCGATTCCGCCAGGCCGTGGCCACTGAAAAACCGTTGCAAGTAGTAGGCGCGATCAATGCCTATGCCGCACGTTTGGCCGAACACTCAGGTTTCAAGGCCTTATACCTGTCCGGCGGGGGGGTCGCCGCTGCGTCCTGCGGCATTCCGGACCTTGGCATCACCACGCTGGAAGACGTGCTGATCGACGCGCGCCGCATCACCGACATCACCGACCTGCCGCTGCTGGTCGACATCGACACCGGCTGGGGCGGCGCCTTCAACATCGCCCGCGCGGTGCGCAGTCTGGAGAAAGCCGGCGTGGCGGCCGTGCACATTGAAGATCAGGTCCTGCAAAAGCGCTGCGGCCACCGCCCCAATAAGGCGATCGTGCCGCAGGATGAGATGGTGGACCGCATCAAGGCCGCCACCGACGCCCGCCGCGACGGCAGCTTCGTCATCATGGCCCGCACCGACGCTCTGGCGGTGGAGGGTTTGGACGCCGCAATCGAACGCGCCGTCGCCTGCGTGGAAGCCGGCGCCGACATGATCTTTCCGGAGGCGATGACCGATCTGGCCATGTACCAGCGCTTCGCCGAAGCGGTGAAAGTGCCGGTGCTGGCCAATATCACCGAATTCGGCGCCACGCCGTTGTATACCACGGACGAGCTGGCCGCCAATGGCGTCGGCCTGGTGCTGTACCCGCTATCGGCCTTCCGCGCCATGAGCCAGGCCGCGCTGGAAGTATACGGCGCCATCCGCCGCGACGGCACGCAGCAGGCTGTGTTGGACAAGATGCAAACCCGGATGCAGCTGTATGAGCACCTGGGCTACCACGAATACGAAAAGAAACTGGACCAGCTGTTCGCCGCCGGCAAGCAATAACAATCAAGGCAGCGGCATCGCCCCAAGTCTGACAAAGGAGAAGTGGCATGACTGAAGTGGTACTCACCGGCAAACCGAAGAAATCCGTGGCGCTGTCCGGCGTAGCCGCCGGCAATACCGCGCTGTGCACCGTAGGCCGCAGCGGAAACGACCTGCACTATCGCGGCTACGACATTCTGGACATCGCCGGCCATTGCGAATTCGAGGAAGTGGCCTACCTGCTGGTGCACGGCAAGCTGCCGAACAAGGCCGAGCTCGCCGGCTACAAGAAGAAGCTGAAGTCGCTGCGCGGCCTGCCCGCCTCGGTCAAGGCCGTGCTGGAAGCGCTGCCGGCCAGCGCCCATCCGATGGACGTGATGCGCAGCGGCGCCTCGGCGCTGGGTTGCGCGCTGCCGGAGAAGGACGACCACAACCTGGCCGGCGCGCGCGACATCGCCGACCGCCTGATGGCCTCTTTCGGCTCCATCCTGCTCTACTGGTATCACTACAGCCACAACGGCAAGCGCATCGAGGTGGAAACCGACGACGACAGCATAGGCGGCCACTTCCTGCACCTGCTGCACGGCGCCAAACCGTCCTACGAGTGGGTGCGCGCGATGCACACCTCGCTGAACCTCTACGCCGAACATGAATTCAACGCCTCCACCTTCACCGCCCGCGTCATCGCCGGCACCGGCTCCGACATGTACAGCGCCATCACCGGCGCCATCGGCGCGCTGCGCGGCCCCAAACACGGCGGCGCCAACGAGGTGGCGTTCGAAATTCAACAGCGCTATGAAAATCCGGACGAAGCGGAAGCCGACATCCGCGCCCGCGTCGAGAAGAAAGAAGTGGTGATCGGCTTCGGCCACCCCGTTTATACGATTTCCGATCCGCGCAACAAGGTCATCAAGGAAGTGGCGCGCCAGTTGTCCAAGAGCAATAGCGATATGAAGATGTTCGATATCGCCGAGCGCCTGGAAAGCGTGATGTGGGACGTCAAGAAGATGTTCCCGAACCTGGACTGGTTCTCGGCCGTCAGCTACCACGCGATGGGCGTGCCCACCGCCATGTTCACCCCGCTGTTCGTGATCTCCCGCACCAGCGGTTGGGCGGCCCATGTGATCGAACAACGCCAGGACGGCAAGATCATCCGTCCGTCGGCCAATTACGTCGGGCCGGAAGATCAGGTCTTCGTGCCGCTGGAAAAACGCTGAGCCTCTCGCCACGAACCCCACGAAAAAGACGAAGACGCATTTCCAAATGCCTAGGCTGCGAAAACGCAGCGCGTGGCGTGGCGCTTTTGTGGATTTCGTGGGTTTCGCGGCTAACTGGATTGACTTGTGGGATTTAAATGAACACCGCCTACCGCACTGCCCTGCCCGGCACCGGGCTAGACTATTTCGACGCCCGCGCCGCAGTGGAAGCCATCCAGCCCGGCGCCTGGGACAAACTGCCCTATACCGGCCGCATCCACGCAGAGA
Source organism: Chromobacterium sp. CCUG 76385 (assembly GCF_059916625.1). NCBI lineage: Bacteria > Pseudomonadati > Pseudomonadota > Betaproteobacteria > Neisseriales > Chromobacteriaceae > Chromobacterium > Chromobacterium sp. CCUG 76385. The sequence continues at coordinate 19,860 of NZ_JAUCGU010000005.1, read as the reverse complement.
ACCTGGTCCGCCGCTGCGATCCGGCCATGCTGGCCGAATGCCTGGAACAGATCGTCCATCGCAAGCGCGAGCGCGACTTTCCGTGGTTCCCCGCGCGCGTGGTCTGCCACGACATCCTCGGCCAGACCGCGCTGGTGGACCTGGCCGGCCTACGCGACGCCATCGCCGACCAGGGCGGCGACCCGGCCCAGGTCAACCCGGTGGTGCCGGTGCAATTGATCGTCGACCACTCGCTGGCGGTGGAATGCGGCGGCTTCGACCCAGACGCGTTCCAGAAGAACCGCGCCATCGAAGACCGCCGCAACGAAGACCGCTTCCACTTCATAGACTGGACCAAGTCCGCTTTCGACAATGTCGACGTGATCCCGGCCGGCAACGGCATCATGCACCAGATCAATCTGGAGAAGATGAGCCCGGTGATCCACAACGACCACGGCGTCGCCTACCCCGACACCTGCGTCGGCACCGACAGCCACACGCCGCACGTGGACGCGCTGGGCGTGATCGCCGTCGGCGTCGGCGGCCTGGAAGCCGAGAACGTGATGCTGGGCCGCGCCTCGTGGATGCGGCTGCCTGACATCGTCGGCGTGGAGCTCTCCGGCAAACCCGGCCCCGGCATCACCGCCACCGACGTGGTGCTGGCGCTGACCGAATTCCTGCGCCAGCAAAAAGTCGTCGGCGCGTATCTGGAATTTTACGGCGAAGGCGCGGCCGCGCTGACGCTGGGCGACCGCGCCACCATCTCGAACATGGCCCCGGAGTACGGCGCCACGGCCGCGCTGTTCTTCATCGACCAGCAGACGATCGATTACCTGAAATTGACCGGCCGCAGCGACGAGCAGGTCAAGCTGGTGGAAACCTACGCCAAGGCCGCCGGCTTGTGGGCGGACAGCCTCAAAACCGCCAAATACGAGCGCGTGTTGAAGTTTGATCTCTCCACCGTCACCCGCACTCTGGCCGGCCCGTCGAATCCGCACAAACGGCTGCCAGTAGCCGACCTGGCCGAGCGCGGCATCGCCGCCAACCTCGCCGAAGCCCGCGCGCAGGAAGCGCGGGGCCTGCTGCCGGACGGCGCGGTCATCATCGCCGCCATCACCAGCTGCACCAACACCAGCAACCCGCGCAATGTGATCGCCGCCGGCCTGTTGGCGCGCAACGCCAACCGGCTGGGCCTGGCGCGCAAACCGTGGGTCAAGTCCTCCCTGGCCCCCGGCTCCAAGGCCGTGGAGCTGTACCTGAAGGAAGCCGGCCTGCTGTCCGAGCTGGAGAAGCTGGGCTTCGGCATCGTCGCCTTCGCCTGCACCACCTGCAACGGCATGTCCGGCGCGCTGGACCCGAAAATCCAGCAGGAAATCATAGACCGCGATCTGTACGCCACAGCGGTGCTGTCCGGCAACCGCAACTTCGACGGCCGCATCCACCCCTACGCCAAACAGGCCTTCCTCGCCTCGCCGCCGCTGGTGATCGCCTACGCCATCGCCGGCACCATGCGCTTCGACATCGAAAAAGACGTATTGGGCGTAGTAGACGGCAAGGAAATCCGTCTGAAAGACATTTGGCCCAGCGACGAAGAAATCGACGCCGTGCTGAAGCAGGCTGTCAAACCGGAACAATTCCGCCAGGTCTACGAGCCGATGTTCGCCATCCGCCAGGACAGCAGCGAGAAGGTCAGCCCGCTGTACGCCTGGCGGCCGCAAAGCACGTATATCCGCCGCCCGCCATACTGGGAAGGCGCGCTGGCCGGCGCGCGCACGCTGAAGGGCATGCGTCCGCTGGCCTTGCTGCCGGACAACATCACCACCGACCACCTGTCGCCGTCCAACGCCATCCTGGCCAGCTCCGCCGCCGGCGAATACCTGGCCAAGATGGGCCTGCCGGAAGAAGACTTCAACTCCTACGCCACCCACCGCGGCGACCACCTGACGGCGCAGCGCGCCACCTTCGCCAACCCGCAGTTGGTCAACGAAATGGCCGTGGTGGACGGCGAGGTGAAGAAAGGCTCGCTGGCTCGGGTGGAGCCGGAAGGCAAAGTCATGCGGATGTGGGAGGCCATCGAAACCTATATGGCGCGCAAACAGCCGCTGATCATCATCGCCGGCGCCGACTACGGCCAGGGCAGCTCTCGCGACTGGGCGGCAAAGGGCGTGCGGCTGGCCGGCGTCGAAGCCATCGTCGCGGAGGGCTTCGAGCGCATCCACCGGACCAACTTGATTGGAATGGGCGTGCTGCCGCTGGAATTCAAACCCGGCGTCAACCGCAAAACGCTGGGCCTGGACGGCACCGAAACCTACGATGTGATCGGCCAGCGCCGGCCGCGCGCCGACCTGACGCTGCTCATCCATCGCAAAAATGGCGAAACCACGCAGGTGGCCGTGACCTGTAGGCTGGATACGGCGGAAGAAGTGTCGATTTACGAGGCCGGCGGCGTGCTGCAGCGCTTCGCGCAGGATTTTCTGGAAGCGGCGCGCGTCTGACAGCGGATACAACAGGATAAATACATGACTGACTCCAAACAAATCCGCATCCCCGCCACCTATATGCGCGGCGGCACCAGCAAGGGCGTATTCTTCCGGCTGCAAGACCTGCCGGAAGCCGCCCGCCAGCCCGGCGCGGCGCGCGACAGACTGCTGCTGCGCGTCATCGGCAGCCCGGACCCTTACGGCAAGCAGATAGACGGCATGGGCGGCGCCACGTCCAGCACCAGCAAAACCGTCATCGTGTCCAAGTCGACGCGGCAAGATCACGATGTCGATTATCTGTTCGGCCAGGTCAGCATCGACCAAGCCTTTGTCGACTGGACCGGCAACTGCGGCAACCTGTCCGCCGCGGTCGGGCCGTTTGCGATTGCCTGCGGCCTGATCGACCCGGCGCGCATTCCCGACAACGGCTTCTGCACCGTACGCATCTGGCAGGCCAATATCGGGAAGACCATCATCGCTCATGTGCCGATCACCCGCGGCCAGGTGCAGGAAACCGGCAACTTTGAACTCGATGGCGTGACCTTCCCCGCCGCCGAAGTGCAACTGGAATTTCTCGACCCCGCCGACGAAGGGGAAGGCGAAGGCGGGGCCATGTTCCCCACCGGCAAGCTGGTGGACCAGCTGGATGTGCCCGGCGTGGGCAGCTTTCCGGCCACGCTGATCAATGCCGGCATCCCCACCATCTTCGTCAATGCGGCCGACATCGGCTATACCGGCACTGAGCTGCAGGATGCCATCAATGCCGACCCCGCCGCGCTGACGCGTTTTGAAACCATACGCGCCTACGGCGCGCTGAAGATGGGGCTGATCGAGAACCTGGACCAGATCGCCAGCCGCCAGCACACGCCCAAGATCGCCTTCGTGGCGCCGCCGGCCGACTACACCGCATCCAGCGGCAAGCGGGTCAAAGCCACGGACATCGACGTGCTGGCGCGCGCCATGTCCATGGGCAAGCTGCATCACGCGATGATGGGCACCGCCGCCGTAGCCATCGGCACCGCCGCCGCCGTGCCCGGCACCCTGGTGAATCTGGCCGCAGGCGGCTGCAAACGCCAGGCCGTCCGTTTCGGCCACCCGTCCGGCACCCTGCGCGTGGGGGCGGAAGCCAAATTGGTGAATGGCGAATGGACCGTGACCAAGGCCATCATGAGCCGCAGCGCCCGCGTCTTGATGGAGGGCTGGGTTCGCGTGCCCGCGGACACGGTATAAGAACCGCGAACAAAACCCCTGATCCTGCGTTGCGCCTACTTGCCGTATGACTTGTACTGTCTGCGTCGGCGCGCCTTGGCTCAGGTTCTCTAATGAGTTTTCGTTCGCGACTCTAAACACAAGCCACCGAAAAAGGGATGCCAAGGCATCCCTTTTTCTCTTTCCCCTGTCCGCCCGGCCTGCCGCTGACAATTTCCGGCGCCATCCATGAGATAATGCCGCCAGGCATTCACGCGAGCCGTGCGCATCCCGGCATCATCCGGCCCGCCGACGCGTCATGCCCGCCCTGTCATCACCCGGAAAACCAAGCCCATGGACAATACCGCCCCCATCCTGACGTCTTCATCCGACTGGCACTGGAGCCCCACCCCCTATCCCGGCGCAGATTTCGTCTGGTTGCGCAGAAATCCAGACGGAGGCGGGTCGGCGTTGCTGAAGCTGGCCAAAGGGGCGAAGCTGCCCTTGCACCAGCACCCAGGCACGGAACAGGTGTTCGTAACCGCCGGCAAGCTGAAAGTGGGCGAGCATGTGCTGAACAAGGGCGACCACCTGTTCATCGACGCCCATGTTCCGCACGCGGTGGAAGCGCTGCAGGCCACCGTGTATCTGACCCTGTCGGAGACCGATGGCGTGGAGCTGCTGGAGCAAGAGCCGGCTTTTACGGCTTGATCGCCACCTTCAGCACGCCGTCGCGCTGATGGGAGAACAGATCGTAGGCCTCGACGATCTGGTCCAGCTTGTAACGATGCGTGACCAGCGGCGACAGGTCCAGACGCTGGCTCTCCAGCGCATTCATCAGCCGCCGCATGCGCTCCTTGCCGCCGGGGCATAGCGAGGACACGATCTTTTTGTCGCCCAGGCCGGCATTGAACGCGTCCAGCGGAATCTTCAGATCGGTGGAGTAAACCCCCAGGCTGGACAAGGTGCCGCCCGGCTTTAGCACGCGCAGCGCCGACTCGAAGGTACCCTGGGTGCCCAGGGCTTCGATCGACGCGTCCACGCCGCGGCCGCCAGTCAGCTTCATGATTTCCGAGACCACGTCCACCTGGCGGAAATTCAGCGTCACATCCGCGCCCAACTGGCGCGATATGCCCAGCCGCTCATCCAGGCCATCCACCGCGATGATGCAAGACGCGCCGCGCAAACGCGCGCCTGCCACCGCGCACAAGCCTATCGGCCCCTGCGCGAACACCACCACGATGTCGCCAATCTGGATATTGGCCGCCTCCGCCCCGGCAAAACCGGTGGACATGATGTCGGGACACATCAGCACCTGCTCGTCGCTGAGCCCGTCTGGAATCGGCGCCAGATTCGCCTGAGCGTCCGGCACCAGCACGTACTCGGCCTGGGTGCCGTCTATGGTGTTGCCGAAGCGCCAGCCGCCCATGGGCTTGTAGCCATGGCATTCGCAACCGCCGTCCTGCGCCGGATGGCCGTCCTGGCAGCCATAGGAGGTGAAGCTGGGGCAAATCGCTCCCGCGATCACCCGCTGCCCTTCTCGATAACCCTTGACGTTGGCGCCCAGTTTCTCGATCACGCCCACCGGCTCATGGCCTATGGTCAAGCCGGACGCCACCGGATACTCGCCTTTCAGAATGTGCACATCGGTGCCGCAAATGGTGGTGGTAGTGATCTTCACCAAGGCATCGCCAGGACCGACCGCAGGAATCGCTTTTTCCCGCAGTTCTATCCTGCCTGGCGCGACGAATACCGTTGCCTTCATGCTGCTCATGGCCTGTCTCCCGCATCATTGGCGGCTGCGACGCCGGATCGCGCGCAACCCATGCTTCAATACAGTAGACCTATTCACCGGCCGCAAGCGTGCCGCCAGCCCGAATGGCCAGTGCCTGACACAGATCAATCCGGCTGCCTGGAAGCGGCTGTGTCCAGCGCGCAATGCGCGCAAGCGCGCCGCCCGAACATGACGCGAATGGCTTTGCATGCCCATCAGCCGCCCAGCCCAAAAGCGGGCCGATAGAAGCGACAGGCCAGACACAATCCATTTCCCCTACTAGACGCAAGGTATCGTCAATGCTTGCCGTTATGGCCCCGCAGAAGGAAATGTTGTCCGCTTGATGTAACAACTGGTTTACATGATGTCGTTCCGCGTAAAATATCTCCATATAAAATAATTTCGCTGGATGACAATCATGAACAAGCCGATGCTCTACGCGTTCGCCGCCATCGCCATGTGGGCCTCCGTAGCCACGCTCAGCGCGCTCACTCACAGCTTGCCGCCCTTCTTCGTCGCCGGCGTGGGCCTGATCCTGGGCAGCTTGCTGACCGTGCGCCGCGCCGGAGATTGGAAAGTGCCGCTGAAAGTGTTCGCCAACGGCGTGTACGGCATCTTCGGTTTCTACTTTTTCCTGTTCAACGCCTACCGCCTGGCGCCGGTGATGGAAGCCACCGTGCTCAGCTACGTCTGGCCGCTGCTGATGGTGCTGCTGTCGCCGCTGCTGCTGCCGGGCACCCGCCTCGGCGTCAATCACATCCTAGGCAGCCTGATCGGCTTTGCCGGCGCGGCGCTGATCGTCACCGGCGGCAAGTTGTCACTGTCTATGGGTGCCCTGCCCGGTTATTTGATGGCGCTGGGCGCCGCCGTGGTGTGGGCCACCTACAGCCTGTTCACCCGCCGCCTGCCGGCCAGCTCCGACAACGCCGTCGGCGGCTTCTGCCTGGCCTCCGGCATGCTGGCCCTGGGCTTGCATTTCGCCACCGAGCCGGCCGCCCACCCCACCGCCACGCAGTGGCTGATCATCGGGGTGCTGGGCTTGCTGCCCATGGGCGCCGCCTTCCTGTGCTGGAACCGCGCCATGCAGCTGGGCGACCCGCGCCAGACCGGCGCGCTGGGCAACACCACGCCGCTGCTGTCCACGCTGCTGTTGGTGGCATCCGGCCAGGCTGCGCTCAATGGCAGCGCCGCCATCGCCATCGCCATGATCGTGGCCGGCGCGGCGCTGGGCACATTGCCGACGGAGCGGCTGCGTCTGCCATGGAGCCTGCCGCGCCGCGCCTGAGCCATAGGCCGGGCTCGCCGCTTCGAACCGCGGGCTATAATCGCCGCTCCCACTCGAGGAGAACTGCCATGAAGCCCGCCCTGTTTCTGTCGCTGACGCTGCTCGCGGCCAGCCACGTCGCGCTGGCCGCGGACGACAGCTGCAAAAACGCCATGACGACGCTTGAGATCAACGACTGCATGCAAAAGCAGTTTGAAAGCGCGGACAAGCGGTTGAACCTGCGTTACCAGGAATTGCTGCAAAAGCTGCGCCAGAACGATAACAGCGCGGCGGCGGACAAGGACAAGCCCGCCTCCTTGCTGGCGCAGGCCCAGCGCAAATGGATAGCCTTCCGCGACGCGGACTGCGACGCCAAGTACCAGATCTACATAGCCGGCACCATACGCAATGCCGTCTATCTGGGTTGCAAGATAGAGCGCACCGAACAGCGCATCAAGGAACTGGACTCGGCCCTCTGGTAAGCCCTCGGGTTTGCGGCCACGCGCCCGAAGAGTATCATTTCCGCCTATCTTCAGACAAAACAAAAAAGGGCCTGACATGGCAAGATACTGGGGGCCGGTGCTGACCGCGATGGTCACGCCGTTTGACGCGACGGGGCGCTTGAATCTGGACATGGCATGCCAGTTGGCGCGCCACCTGGCCGACAACGGCAGCGACGGCCTGGTGCTGGCCGCCACCACTGGCGAGGCCCCCACACTCTCCGAGGCCGAGCGCTTCGAGCTGATCCGCGCCGTCAGCGAAACCGTGACCATCCCGGTGCTGGCCGGCACCGGCAGCAACGACACCCGGCACGCGCTGGAGATGACGGCCAAGGCGGAAGCCGCCGGCGCCGCCGGCGTGTTTTTGGTTTCTCCGTATTACAACCGTCCGCCGCAAGCCGGCATCGAAGCGCACTTCCGCGCGCTGGCCGCCGCCACCCGCTTGCCGGTGATGCTGTACGACGTGCCCTGCCGCACCGGCCGCCGCATCGGCCACGACGTGCTGATCCGGCTATTCCGCGAAGTGGACAATATCGTCGCCTTCAAGGACGCCACCGGCGACCCGGCCGCCGCCGCCCGCCTGATGGCCGAGGCCGGCGATCATTTTGAGCTCTACTCCGGCGACGACGCGCTGACGCTGCCGCTGCTGGCCGTCGGCGCCGTCGGCGTGGTCGGCACGTCCAGCCACTGGACCGGTCCGGAGTTCGCCGCCATGATCGCCGCCTTCGAGCAAGGCGAGGTGGCCCGCGCCCGCGCCATCAACGCCGCGCTGCAGCCTTCTTTCGCCTTCGCCAATACCGAGGAGTCGGTGTTCTCGATGTCGGTCAAGGCCATGCTGCGCAGCCAAGGCCTGGCCGTGGGCGAATGCCGCTTGCCGCTGCCGCCCGCGCCAGCCGGCGTAGAAGAACGCGCCGCCCAGGTGTGGCGCGAACTGCAGGCCTGGCGAGCGATGCAGCGTTAAGCCGCGCCAATCATGCAAAAAGGAGACCTCTCGGTCTCCTTTTCCTTCGCTCTCGCACCGATCAGGGCTTAATCGCGGAAGTTATTGAACTGCAGCGGCGCGCCGTTTTCCAGATCGTTGGCGATATCCTTCTTCAGCACGGCGATGGCCTCCTGCAGCACGTCGCGCTTGGCGCCGGACACACGCACCGCCTCGCCCTGAATGCTAGCCTGCACTTTCATCTTGGAATCCTTCAGCAGCTTGACGATTTTCTTCGCCAGATCGCTGTCCAGGCCTTCCTTGATCTTCAGCACTTTCTTGACCTTGTTGCCGGATACCTTTTCCAGCTTGCCATAGTCCAGGCTGCGCACGTCGACGGCGCGCTTGGACAGCTTGTTCACCAGGATGTCGTTGACCTGGTCCAACTGGAATTCGGTGTCGGCGTACAGCGTCACTTCCTTGTCGTTGAATTCGATGCGGGCATCGCTGCCCTTGAAATCGTATCGGGTGGAAACTTCCTTATTGGCCTGATCCAGCGCATTGCGCACTTCCACCTTGTTTACTTCGGAAACGACATCAAAAGACGGCATAAAACTATCCTCATATGGAACCAGCAGAATTCTAGTAGCGCGCCGCCGGCTTGTCACCCGCGCCGGGCATTGCCAAACCGCCCCGCCGCGTGGTGTGATGGAGCATTCAAGTCCATCATGACCCAAGACAAGACATGCTCGTGACCCTGCCGCAACTGGCCGCCTTCCTGGCCGCCGCCATGCTGATCACCCTCTCGCCCGGCCCGGACAACCTTATGGTCCTGAGCCAGGGCATTTCGCGCGGCCGCCGCCAAGGCATGGCCTTCGGACTCGGCTGCGCCCTAGGTTGCCTGAATCACACACTGCTGGCGGCGCTGGGCATCAGCGCGCTGATCGCCGCGTCGCCGCTGGCTTTCACCGCGCTGAAAATCGCCGGCGGGGCTTATCTGGTTTATCTAGGCTGGGGCGCCATCCGCAGCCCCTGCGCCAGCTTCCGCGCCGATGGCCAGGCAACCGGCCCGCAAAGCTCGTTGGCCGCCACCTTCCGCCGCGGGCTGATCGCCAACGCCATCAACCCCAAGGTGGTGCTGTTCTTCCTCGCCTTCCTGCCGCAATTCGTCAATCCGGCGCAGGGTCCGGTCGGCCTGCAGACCGCCATCCTCGGCACCGTGTTCACGCTGCAGGGCGCCGTCATCTTCGGCGCGCTGGGCTACTTTTCCGGCCATGTCGGCCAGTGGCTGGCCAGAAGCTGCAAGGCGAGCCAATGGCTGGACCGCATCGCAGGCAGCATTTTCATCGCTTTGGGACTGCGCCTGATTCTGGCGCGCTGATCAGTGCCGACCTGTCGTCGGCCGCACTAGGAGCCAAGCATGACGTTCAACGTGTACCAAGCCTCCATCCCCGTGCTGTTGCGCGGGCTGGACAATCTATCCGCCATCCTGCGCAAGGCGGAGCAGGACGCCGCCGCGCGCAACATCGCGCCAGAAGTATTTTTGCAGGCGCGGCTGGCGCCGGACATGTTCCCGCTGTTGCGCCAGGTGCAGATTGTCAGCGACACCGCCAAGGGCTGCGCCGCCCGGCTGGCCGGCATTGAGGTGCCGAGCTACGCCGACGAGGAAAAAAGCTTTGACGAGCTGCAGCATCGTCTGGCCCAGACCCGCGCTTTTATTGAGCGCATCCCCCAGGCGCAGCTGGACGGCAGCGAAAGCCGCGAAGTGACGCTAAAAGTACGCGGCAACGAGCTGCGCTTCCAGGGCCAAGACTATCTGTGCGGCTTTGCGCTGCCCAATTTCTATTTCCACATCACGGCGGCTTACGCCATCCTGCGCCATAACGGCGTGCCGCTGGGCAAGATGGACTACCTGGGCCAGGTTCAACAATAAGCACGATGCAAACGAACGGCGCGACGGCAAAAACCGCCGCGCCGTCTGGCTATTTCTTCAACAAGAATTCCACCAGCACGGTCTTGAAGATAAAGCCGGTCACGCCAAAGCCGAGCGCCAAAAACAGCACGAACATGCCCAGCTTGCCTGCCTTGGATTTCTTGCCCAGGTCCCAGATGATGAAACCCATGAACAGAATCAAACCGGTCAGACAGACCGCCATCGAAATATCGGTGAATTGCTCTTCGGACACCTTGTCATTCCTTATCCGCTTCACAAAACACAAGCCTGGTTTGCTCTGCGGGCTATGAAAAATGGCGGCCGCATGGCCGCCATGCCAACGGTATAAGCCCGATTATATCAGCTACGCTTGTTCCGCGCATTGGCGGCAATGCGCATCCGCAAGGCGTTCAGGCGGATGAAGCCGGCCGCGTCGGCATGGTTGTAAGCGCCGCCGTCTTCGTCGAAGGTGGCGATGGTCGGGTCGAACAGCGAGTCGGTTTTCGATTCGCGGCCGACGACGATCACATTGCCCTTGTACAGCTTCAGCCGCACCCAGCCGTTCACCGTGGCTTGCGAGGCGTCTATCATCTGCTGCAGCATCGCGCGCTCCGGGCTCCACCAGTAGCCGGTGTAGATCAGCTGCGCGTATTTCGGCATCAGCTCGTCTTTCAGGTGGGCCACTTCGCGGTCCAGGGTGATGGACTCGATTGCGCGGTGCGCCTTCAGCATGATGGTGCCGCCCGGGGTTTCGTAGCAGCCGCGCGACTTCATGCCCACGTAGCGGTTCTCGACGATGTCCAGCCGGCCGATGCCGTGCTTGTTGCCCAGGCGGTTCAACTCGGTCAGCACCGCGGCCGGGCTCAGCGCCTGGCCGTTGACGGCGACGATGTCGCCCTTGCTGTATTCAAGCTCCACGTATTCGGCCTGGTCCGGCGCGTTTTCCGGGCTGACCGACCACAGCCACATGTCCTCTTCCGGCTCCTGCGCCGGATCTTCCAGCACCGTGCCTTCATACGAGATATGCAGCAGGTTGGCATCCATGGAATACGGGCTGCCGCCGTTCTTCTTCTTGCTGATGTCGATGCCGTGGGTTTCCGCGTAAGCCAGCAGCTTCTCGCGCGACAGCAAATCCCACTCGCGCCACGGCGCGATCACCTTCACGTCGGGCTTCAGCGCGTAATAACCGAGCTCGAAGCGGACCTGATCGTTACCCTTGCCGGTGGCGCCGTGCGATACGGCGTCCGCGCCGACCTGGTTGGCGATCTCGATCTGGCGCTTGGCGATCAGCGGACGGGCGATGGAGGTGCCCAGCAGGTATTCGCCTTCGTAAATGGTGTTGGCGCGGAACATCGGGAACACGAAGTCGCGGACGAATTCCTCGCGCAGATCCTCGATGAAGATGTTCTCCGGCTTGATGCCCAGCGACACCGCCTTTTGCCGCGCCGGCTCCACTTCTTCGCCCTGGCCGATATCGGCGGTGAAGGTCACCACTTCGCACTGGTACTCGTCTTGCAGCCACTTGAGGATCACCGAGGTATCCAGACCGCCGGAATACGCCAAAACCACTTTCTTGATGTCAGACATTGCTTCTCTTTCTACTGAATGGTTTGCCTATGCGCCGAAGGGAGGACCTCAGTCCTGGTTGCGTCCCAACAGCAGGAATTCGATCAGGGCTTTTTGCACGTGCATGCGGTTTTCCGCTTCGTCCCACACCACGCTCTGCGGGCCGTCTATCACCTCTGCCGCCACTTCCTCGCCGCGGTGGGCGGGCAGGCAGTGCATGAACAAGGCGTTGGGCTTGGCATGCTGCATCAGCGCCGCCGTCACCTGATAGCCGGCAAAAGCCTCGCGCCGCGCCGTTTGCTCGGCCTCGTAACCCATGCTGGTGAACACGTCGGTGGTGACGATGTCCGCGCCCTGCACGGCGCGCACGGGGTCCTGGGTCAGCTCCAGCACATCAGGGCCGTAATGATGGCCATCGAGCGCGGTCAGCTCGTAACCCAGTGGCGACGCCACCTTCAGCTTGAAGCCGAGCAGGCGCGCGGCCTGCAGCCAGGTGCGGCACACATTGTTGCCGTCGCCTATCCAGGCCACGGTCTTGCCCTTGATCGAGCCATGCCGCTCGACATAGGTGAAAATGTCGGCCAACACTTGGCACGGGTGGTACTCATTGGTCAGGCCGTTGATCACCGGCACCCGCGAGTGGGCGGCCAAGCGCTCCACCAGGCCCTGCTCGAAGGTGCGGATCATGATGATGTCGCTCATCCTGGACAGCACGCGCGCGGTGTCCTCGATAGGCTCGCCGCGGCCGATCTGCGAACTCTTGGTATCCAGAAACATCGCGTGGCCGCCCAGCTGCGCCATGCCGGCCTCGAACGAGACGCGGGTGCGCGTGGAATTCTTTTCGAACACCATGGACATCACCTTGCCGACCAGCGGCCGGTACAGCTCGCCGGCGCTTTGTCGTCGCTTCAGGACCTGGCTTCGCGCGAAGAGATGGTGGTACTCGTCGGGAGTGAGGTCGCTGAACTGCAGGTAATGCCTTACGGACGTCATGATGCTCCAATCAAAAAAAAGAGGCCGTTGCGCGTGCAACACCAAGAGGTGATTTCATGCGCAACGGCACATTACTACACGCTGGTCTCAAGTCACTTTACAAATGCCGCACCCCCATAAGCACACAGGCATGTTTTACAGAAATGCGACATTTGTTATATTTATCGGAAATCGCCCTGTCTGACAAGCACTCAGTTGAACAGGCTGCGCCCCGGCAGCTCCGCCCACTCCTCCGGCCGCAGCACCCGCACGTAGAATTCCCCGCCATCTTCGGCCAAACCATGCATTTCTATGGTTTTTTGCGTTTTTTGCAAACGCGCCAGATAAGCCAGTATGGTGTCGTCTATCACCTGCCCCGGCACCAGCACCGGAATGCCGGGCGGATACGGCACAATCTGGTCGCAACACACCCGCCCGCTCAGCGCGGCATTGGGCCGTCCGTCATCGTCCAGCAGCGGCAAACGCTCCCCCGCCTCGTAGAAGGCGTCGCGCGGCAGGCAGGCCAGGCGGGTGAAGCGCGGAATTTCCGGCATCCGCCCCAAGGCGCGCGGCGGACGGTTTTCCTTAGCCAGCCGCAGCATCGCGTCGTACAGCCGGGACAACTTGCTGCGGGTGGTGCCTATGGTCAGCAGCAGCGTGATGGTGCTGAAGGTCGACTTCTCCACCTGGATGTTGTAGCGCTCGAACAAGCCCTGCTGCAGCTCGTCGGCGGTGAAGCCGGAGCGGCTGAAATCGACGGTCAGCTTGGTGGGGTCCAGCTGAATGCCGTCCTCGCGCATCTCTTCCGGCAATAGATCATTCAGTTCCAGCACGCGGAAGGCGCCGGTGGAGTTGATCTTCTCGCGCAGCTCCTGCGCCAGCTTCAAGGTGCGGTCCAGCAGGCGGTAGCCTTCCATCACCGCCTGCTTGCGCGCCACGTCCAGGCTGGCGATCAAGCTGTATTGCGGACTGGTGGACGCGTGCATATTGAAGTTTTCGCGGAACAGATGTTCGTCGAAGCGCGGGTCGTTTACGTGAATCATGCTGGCTTGCGAGAACGCCGACAGCACCTTGTGCGTGCTTTGCGTGACATAGTCGGCCCCGGACTCCAGCGCAGTGGGGCGGAAGGCAGGATGGAAACGGGCGAAACCGTACCAGGCCTCGTCCACGATCACCTTGATGCCCTTCTCGTGCGCGGCCTCGATAATGGGCTTCAGGTCGTAGCGCAGGCCGTCGTAGGTGCAGGAGGTGAGGATCAGCACCCGCGCATCCGGATTCTCGTCTATGGCCTGGAAAATGGTCGTCTTCGGCACCGGCCCGAAAATGCCGTACTGCCGGTTGATCGACGAGTCCAGATACACCGGCCGCGCGCCAGACAAAATCACGCCGTGATGCACGGACTTGTGACAGTTGCGATCCAGCAGCAGCTTGTCGCCCGGTGCCAGCAGCGTCTGAAAAATCACCTTATTGGATGTGGAGGTGCCGTTGGTGGCGAAATAGGTCTTGCGCGCGCCAAAGGCCTTGGCCGCCAACATCTGCGCCTCGGCGATGACGCCGGTCGGATGCAACAGCGAATCCAGCATCGGCACCGATACCGACAAGTCCGCGCGCAGCAGATGTTCGCCGACGAAATCGTGGAAATCGCCGACCCACGGGCTGCCCTTCAGCGAATCGCCGCCGGAATGGCCCGGCGTATGCCAGGAATCCTTGGCCATCCGCACATACTGCTTGAGCCGGTCATAAAAAGGAGTAGCGGACTTTTCCGCCAACTCAGCCGCCAGAATGCGGAACCAGCCGTTGAAATCGGCCTCGTCGCGGTAGAAATAGCCGTCCACCGCGTGGCTGGCCAATTCCTCCACCAGCGCTCGCTCGTCGTCGTCCCGCAAGAAGACATACAGCGAGATTTCCGGACGGAAATCGCTGATGCGGTTGGCCAGCTGCGCCGCCGCTTCGCCATTGGCGGCGCCCTTCAACTGCCGGTCCACCAGCGCCACCTGCACCTCGCCGTCGCGGGCAAGCAGCTCCATGGTTTCGGCCGTGGCGTTGGCGGCGACGAAAGTCAGGCCAAACGGATTTTCCAGCCGCACCGCGGCGGCCCCCAGGCCCGCCATCACTTCGGCTTGCCAAGTCACATCGTCGCTGACCACGAGCACGCGGCTAACGGGTTTCATGATGGTTTCTCCTGATGGTGTTTGCCGCGCACATTGTTATGTGTGGAGTCTGTCCGGCCATGCGCGTGTTTTTTGTTTTCCCCTATCCTATCCGCATCCTGCGCCCGCCGTCATTATGCAGGCGCACATCGGCCGCATACGTTACAATTGCGCCATGCTGACCGATGCCGAAAAAGACGCCATACGCGACCACTATCGCGCCATTTCCGACCGCCTGCCGGGCTTCCGCCCGCGCGCCTCGCAACGCCGCATGCTGGCCGAAATCGCCAATGCGCTGGCGCGCTCGCAAGAGAAAGTCGGTGACGAATGGCCGGAGCGCGAGGGCGAAAGCATTACCGTGATCGAGGGCCCGACCGGCGTCGGCAAGAGCCTGGCTTATCTATTGGCCGGCGGCGTGATGGCGCGCGCGCGCGGCAAGAAGCTGGTGGTCACCAGCGCCACCGTGGCGCTGCAGGAGCAACTGGTCAACCGCGATCTGCCCTTCGTGGTGGAAAACAGCGGCCTGCCGCTGACCTTCGCCCTGGCAAAGGGCCGCGGCCGCTATCTGTGCCCGTACCGCCTGTACGGCCTCACCGCCCAGCACGCGCAGCAAAGCCTGCTGCAGCCGGACCCTATGATGGCGCTGTGGGACCACAAGCCGGAGCAGGCCGAACTGGACGCGCTGACCGCCATGGCCGACGCCTTCCATCAGCGCAAATGGAACGGCGACCGCGACAGCTGGGACAGCGTGGTGGAAGACGGCCTGTGGGCGCGCGTCACCAATGACCGCCACGGCTGTCTGAAAACCGCCTGCCCGAACCGGGTGGAGTGCCCGTTCTATCTGGCGCGCGACACATTGGAAAACGTGGACGTGGTGGTGGCCAACCACGACTTGATGCTGGCGGACGTCTCCATGGGCGGCGGCGTCATCCTGCCCGCCCCCGAGGAAAGCTTCTATTGCATAGACGAGGCGCACCATCTGGCCAAGAAAGCCATCAACCAGTTCGCTGCCGAACATTCGCTGGGCCAAGCGTTGGGCTGGCTGGACAAGGTGGGCGCCGTCGTCGTTCATGCCGAAGCGCATACCGGCAAGGCCGAGCTGGCGAGCAGCGCCATCGACTCCGCCGCCGCCTGCGTGGAAACGCTGACCGAGTGGCAATGGCTGCTGGGCAGCGAAGAATCGCTCGCCGCCAGCAGCGACAATCTGGAGCCGTCCTGGCTGATTGAAGACGGCATCCTGCCGGAGCGTCTGAAAACGCCGGCCGCCAATATGGCGATTTCCGCGCGCGCGCTGAGCAAACAGCTGGACGATATGGGCAATGCCCTGTCCGAAGCGCGCAAGGACAAGAGCGGCGACGCCGATCTGGACAAGACGGCCACCGAGCTGGGCTTCCTGATCGGCCGCGCCGAACAGCTGATGGCGGTATGGGACTTGTTCGATACCGAAACGCCGGCAAACGCGCCGCCTATCGCCAAATGGATTACCCGCCGCTCTGAAGGCAAGGGCGACTATCTGTTCTCCGCGTCGCCCGTCAGCGCCGCCGCCAGCCTGGCCGCCACCCTGTGGCGCCGCGCCGCCGGCGCCATCCTGACCTCCGCCACGCTGCGCTCGCTGGGCGACTTCGAGCTCTTGCTGTCGCAAACCGGCCTGAAATGGCTGCCCAAAGTCAGCTGCCTGGCATTAGACTCGCCGTTCAATTTCGACGAGCAAGGCGAACTGTATCTGCCGCCGCTGCTGGCCAGCCCCAAAGACCCGGGCGGCCACACCCGCGAGATCATAGAATGGCTGCCTAAGCTGATCGACCTCTCCCAGGCTGTCGGCACGCTGGTGCTGTTCTCCTCGCGCAAGCAGATGCAGGATGTTGCCGCCGGCCTGCCGGCCGAATTGCGCGCACAACTGCTGGTTCAGGGCGACATTCCCAAGCGCACGCTGCTGGACACCCACCACCAGCGCCTGCAAAACCAGCAGGCCAGCGTGATCTTCGGCCTGGATTCTTTCTCGGAAGGCCTGGACTTGCCGGGCGAGAGCTGCGTGCACGTCATCATCGCCAAGCTGCCGTTCGCCATGCCGGATGATCCGGTGGGCAAAACGCTGTCGCGCTGGATAGAAAAGCGCGGCGGCAACCCCTTCATCGAGCTGACCGTGCCGGAAGCGTCGATCAAGCTGGTGCAGGCCGTCGGCCGCCTGATCCGCACCGAGCGCGACTACGGCCGCGTGACCATCCTGGACAATCGCCTGACTCGGCAAAGCTACGGCAAGAAGCTGCTGGCCTCGCTGCCCCCATTCAAGCGCATATGATTTTCAGGTATGATCATGGAACTTTCGCATTAGCAAATAACGCCGCCTACAATATCCCCTAGCAAGTACGACAAAACAGGCTACACCCAAAGCAAACATACTGGTCCCACCGCCATGATCTGTAATCCGTACGAAATCGTGATCCAAGGCCTCACCTCCGAGGGCCGCACCTTTCGCCCCAGCGACTGGGCCGAACGCCTGGCCGGCATCCTCGCCTCCTTCGACACCAACCAGAAGCTGTCCTACCATGCCTTCGTCCGTCCGATGATGCTGGAAGGCGTGCGCTGCGTGGCCGTGGACAAGAAACTGGAAAAAATCTACCCGCAAATCTTCCAATTCCTGATGGCTTTCGCCAAGGACAATGACCTGCGCGTAGTCGATTGTCGGACACTGATCGACGAAATCTACCCGAACAAGTTTTTGGCATAAACGCAACAAGCGTCGTATTCTCGCCACTCTTTTTGCCAGTTTGGAAACAGTTTTGTCATATTCTGTGGTTAAACTCAG
Source organism: Chromobacterium sp. CCUG 76385 (assembly GCF_059916625.1). NCBI lineage: Bacteria > Pseudomonadati > Pseudomonadota > Betaproteobacteria > Neisseriales > Chromobacteriaceae > Chromobacterium > Chromobacterium sp. CCUG 76385. The sequence continues at coordinate 2,329 of NZ_JAUCGU010000005.1, read as the reverse complement.
ACAAGTTGTGAAGCGGCAGTCTAATCTGTGAACAGACATGCCGAACCTTCACGCTTCATCGCAGAACCGTCTGACTTGACTTGGAGTTCCATCATGCAAAAGAAGAATCTGGCAGCATTGGTTGCATCGCTGTTCATCGTTCCGGTCGCAGCTCACGCCGACGTCACCATCTATGGCTTCATGAGCGGTGCCATTGAATCCACCAAAGCGACTGGCAACGGCGATAGCAGCAAGGATTACACCTCCCGCTCGCGCGTAACTGATAACAACTCCCGCATTGGCTTCAAGGGTTCGGAAGACTTGGGCAATGGTCTGAAGGCCATCTGGCAAGTGGAAAGCAGCCTGCGCAACTTCGAGCAAGGCGGCACCAACGACAAGGGCGAATCTGCCACCTTCGCCACTCGCAATACCTTCGTTGGCTTAGAAAGCGCTGATTTCGGCCGTGTCCTGCTCGGCCAATACGACTCCGCCTACAAAACCCTGTCTGGCAGTGGCAACAAAGCTTTGGGCATCGACATCTTGGCCGATACCACCGCTTCCACCTTCAATAAGTCCTCTGTCAACGGTCGCGGGGAAGAACGCGTAAAGAACTCCGTTCATTGGTACTCGCCAAAATGGGCGGGCTTCCAATTGGGCGCATCATGGGGCGTAGATGAAAACCGCCTGCAAGACAATACCAACAAATCTTCCGTCGATGCCAAGCGCCTGTCTCTGGGTCTTGCATACAATTGGGAAGCCCTGACCCTGAGCACTGGCTGGGATCGCCGTTACGATACCGCGGTGAAGGCCAACACCAATACGATCTACGACGGTTCGAAAAACACCCCTGCGGATGCCAATGGCAGCAGCGGCAAAAATGTCAGCCTGTACAATATTGCCGCCAGCTACAAGTTTGACTTTGGCACGTATGTCGGCGGCTACTACGAATGGGCAACCTACGATCAAGTAGGCGGTGGCCAACTGAAGCAGGATGATTGGCTGATTGCACTGGGTCAGGACTTTGGCGCAGCTTCCGTAAAATTGGGTTACGGCCAGCTGGGCAGCTTGAAGAACGTCGCCACCGGTATCAATGGCGATGATTTCAAGGCCAAACAATGGTTGTTGGGTGGTACCTACAACCTGTCCAAAACCACTCAGGTTCTGGCGTACTACACCAAGATCACCAACAATGCGAAAGCCAATGCCAACTTCGCGAACAATGCCATCAATGGCTTGGTTGCCGGCAACAGCCCGCAAACCTTCGGCCTGGGCTTGAAGGTTGCGTTCTAAGCCTGATTCGATCTAAAAGTCAAAACCGCCACGGCATGCCGTGGCGGTTTTTTATGCATGAGCAGAAACATCAACCACACACCCTGTTCAACTCCTCCGGCTGCGACACCAGGAAGTTGCCTTCTCCCTGCCATTGCATGATGCGCTTATTGCGCTGGCGCTCCCACTCATCGACCGGATATTGGCGCGCCCAGGCGCACATCAGCTGCTTGTCCTGGCGGCTCATGCTCAAGCCATAGCGCTGATGCATGTACAGCGTAATCCGCGCCGCCGCTCCCCTGACCTCCTCGCGCGGCTGAAAGCGCTTGAGCTTGAAGTCCACGATGGACTGGCACTGGCCATACACCGGGCGCGGATGAATTTCCCAAGCGCCATAGGAGAAGTTGGCGCGATCGCCGTTGACCTCCCCCACCGCCGGCACCAGATTATTCAGGTCGCCCTCCGCCATCTGGAACAAGGGATCATTTGCGGCGCAATTCTTGCGGCCTCCCTGTTGCCAACACTGGCGCTGATGTCCCAGCACCCAGGCTGGCACCACATGCTCCCATTCGATGCGGCTGGCTCGGCTTTCCGATTTTCGTGGCTGATAGCCGCAAGATGCCCAGTCCACTTCCTTGCCCTGATAGCGGCAGCCGCAATAAAAATCGACCTCCATGCCGGAATACAGCCTCGGCAGAATACGCTTGGCGGCAGTGAAGTTCCGATGCCCCACTTCCTTGCTGCCGCCAACCAATGGCTGAGGATTCACCTTGTCTGCCGGAACCGATGCCGCTTGCCCGGTTCCAGATAGCAAAGCCTCCCCCAGTGCCGCTAATTGCTTGACTTCGCCCGACTTTGCCACCTGGTTCAACTGATGAGCGTCGCAGGCTACCAGGGACAAACTGATTGAGATTAGAAATATCGATGTTCGCATTGACCGGAGTGTAAGCACTCAAGCCAATAGCAGCAATATGATTGCCTAATTATGGCTATGTCCCAATTACAAGTTGGTAACTACACTGAAGTAAGCCTCTCACCAGGAGCGTGATGATGGATACCCAGTCGTTTCAACGCCTGCTTG